>JBGOVX010000137.1:0-9911 GCA_041478355.1 Terriglobia bacterium
CTCGGAGTGTCGTTTTTCCCGCGCACCGATCCGGGGCAGTTCGTCATCAATTTGAAGGCACCTTCCGGCACGCGGCTCGAACTTACAGACCAATATGTCAAACGGGTCGAAGATGAAGTCCGCAAGGTTGTGCCGCCGAATGAGTTGGGGATTATTGTCTCCAACATCGGTGTCACGCCTGGCTTCTCCTCGATGTACACTTCCAACTCCGCTCAACATACCGCTTTTGTCCAGGTAGGCCTCAAGGAGGGACACAAAGTCGGAAGTTACCAATACATGGACCGTGTCCGAACAAAATTGCAAGCGGATTTGCCGGAATTGAGTCCCTACTTTCAGTCCGGAGGCCTTGTCGATGCCGTGATCAATCTGGGGCTGCCTGCGCCGATTGACGTTCAGGTAAGCGGGACGGACTTGGAGAAGGCCTACTCCATAGCCGCTCATCTGGCAGGTCAAATTCGCGGCGTTCCGGGAGTCAGCGATGTCCTGATTCCCCAGGACCTGAACTATCCTGCGTTGCGTCTAGACATTGATCGCGAGCGCGCCAGTCTAGTGGGTCTTTCACAGAAGGAAGTCGTCGACAATGTCATCACCGCACTGACATCGAATCAGATGATCGCCCCCAGTTACTGGGTCGATCCGAAAAGCGGGAACGACTATATGCTCACCGTTCAGTATGCTGAGAATCAGGTCCGTTCGCTCACGGACCTGAAGCAGATCCCGCTTCGTGCCGCCACGAGTAGGAAGAACACCCCACTGGATTCAGTCGTTCACATCCAGCCCTTCCAAGCCCCAACCGAGGTTGACCACTATCAGTTGCGGCGCGTGATCGACCTTTATGTGGCTCCCTCCGGAGAAGACCTTGGCAGGCTGAGCAGTAGCATCGATCAGATTGTTGCCCAGACAGCCTTGCCAGAAGGGATTCGGGTAACCTTGCGCGGATCTGTCCAAGGGATGCGATCTTCGTTTCGCAGCTTCGGTCTCGGCTTGATCCTTTCCGTGGCGCTGGTCTATCTGATTCTGGTCGCACAGTTTGAATCGTATCTCGATCCTTTCATTATCCTGCTGGCCATCCCCCCAGGTTTGACCGGTGTGTTACTCATTCTGCTGCTGACCGGGACTACGCTCAATGTAATGTCTTTGATGGGCGTCGTCATGATGGTTGGCATCGTCGTCTCCAACAGCATTCTCATCGTTGAATTCGTACGCACGCTCCGACGCAAAGGCACCCCGATGAGAGAAGCACTGGCCGTCGGGTGCCGGATTCGCCTGCGACCCATTCTGATGACGTCGCTCGCGACGTTGATTGGCTTGCTCCCGATGGCCTTGAAACTGGGCACGGGCGCGGAAGCGTACGCTTCTTTGGCCCGCGCGATCATTGGAGGCTTGCTGATCTCCGTCGTGGTTACGGTTTATCTGGTACCCGCCGCGTATCTCCTGTTCCATCGCCGGGAAGAAGCGGAATCACAGGGGGTGACCGCATGATCCGCAGCCTTCTGATACTGGGAACGTTCCTTTGGATCGCGTCTGCGGGTTGCTTCGCTCAAACAGCGCCCACCAGTAGGAAGCTCACACTGCATGAAGCGGAAGATATTGCGCTGAAGAATAATCCGGCCATCAGCGTCGCCAAGGTGAGTGCTCTTGCTTCTCAACAGATCACGCGCGGCGTGCGCTCGGCGTATTTCCCAAGTTCATCGATCAACCTGACCGGCGTCGACTCGCTGGACAACAGCCGCATCACGGCGGGCGGCCTCAACAATCCGATTATTTATCCCCGCGTTGCCGAGGGGGTCACAGTCAGTCAGTTGGTCACGGACTTTGGACGGACGCCCAACCTTGCCGCAAGTGCCAGGTTTGGAGCCATGGCCGATGACGAACTCGCACAAGCGACGGTGGCGCAGATCAAACTGGGCGTCGATCACGCGTTCTATGGCGTGCTCCAGAGCCAGGCCGTCCTGAAGGTCGCCGAGCAAACCGTTTCGGCGCGGCAAATCCTCGTCGAGCAGGTCGGGGCATTGACGAAAAGCAAGTTGAAATCGGACCTCGACCTGAGTTTTGCCAACGTGAATTTGGCCCAGGCACAACTTCTTCTCCTTGATGCACAGAATCAGCAGAAGGCCTCGCTCGCTGCTCTGTCCGAAATATTGGGTTTTGCGACGCAGCTGGATTTTGATGTGGTCGATGACTCGGATCCAACCATCCCGCCTGCGCCAGATCTCGATTCCCTTGTGGCCCAGGCCGCCCAACATCGCCCCGAATTGGCGTCGCTACAGTTCGAATGGCAGTCGGCCCTGAAATTCCGGGATGCCGAGCGAGATCTTTTCCGGCCGAGCATTCGGGCCGTCGGCACCGTGGGAGAAGCTCCCATCCGGGCCGATCAACTCTCCAACCGGTTCGGTGCCGTGGGGTTCAACATCGAGATTCCGATCTTCAACGGCTTTCTCTTCAACGCCAGGAGCAAAGAAGCTGATTTGAAAGCACAGGCTGCAAACCAGCGTCTGCTGGAATTGAAGAATCGGGTCGTGCGAGATGTCCACACTGCATGGCTCGACGCGAACACAGCGTACAGCCGCCTTAGCGTGACGAAACAGCTTCTGGATCAGGCGAACCTGGCGTTGGATCTCGCCCAAACCCGGTACAACCTCGGCCTGGGATCGATCGTGGAACTCAGCCAAGCGCAGGTGCAAGCCACTCAGGCGGAGATCAGCGATGCCGGTGCCCGGTATCTCTACCGGCTCGCGGAAGCCAACCTCCGCTTCCAGACGGGTCTGCTGTGACGAACTTGGCGAGTCACGCGTGGATCACGGCTTGGGGTATCGGTTTATGGCGCTCCCGATTGAAGCCGTTCGAAGAGTTCGCAGCGATCCTCAGCCGCCAGAAGCAAGCAGTTGCTAGGTCTGAGACGATGATCCTTGACGATCCGCTGATCGACGTAGGCGTCACGACAGATGCGCTGTGAACATTGAAGTTGCAACTGCCAATCGTCGAGAACGCGGCGACGCCGGTTCCCGTTACAAAGGCGCTCCTTCATGTGCTCCCCGAACTCGTTGTTCCGATGCACCGCGAGTACACCCAGGTGTTCTTCGGATGGCAAAACCCACAATTCCAGTACGGTCAATGCAACTGCTTCGCTGAAGCATTCAGTGCGTTTGCCCAGATTGCTCGTGCGGTGAACCCCTCACAGTACCTAAACAAGAGCTGGAATTCTTCTCGCACGAAGGTGGTTGACAATGCTTTGGTTGGCTTGCTGCAGTGGGTCAAAGATCACGCCACTCCTGACTCTTAGTAACCAGCCGCCCGTCGCGCGAACCACCATTTCGGTCGGATCGTCGGCAACCGAATGCTAGCACTAGGAGATTCGAATGGTTGGAAGTCCCCAGCCATCCAAGTTGGCAGCAGGCCGTGTCAGTTTGACTCTCGTTTCTTGGGAAGGTTCGGTCGTCGGCTTGCCATCCGCGCCGCAAAATTTGGCCCGAAGCCGACGTCGCCTTTCGTGCAGCACGGAATCTCAGCACAGAGAAAAACGAGGGGCCCTTAAGGGGCCAATAAGGATTCCTTTGCGTTCCTTATTGTTCCTTTTCAATGCCTTAGAGTTCCCCAGCATTTCTTCTAAGTCCTTGAAATTCCGACCGGTATTGTTTTCGATCTATACTGCCCTTGGACCAGACGGATGCGATCTAGAATAATTTCGCGCCAAACAGTTCTGCTCCAATAGGCCCCTGCATACCGTTTCACACACCAAGTTGCCCTCTATATATGAACACCCTCACATTTGGGATCTTGTGGTACCAGTGTCGAATAACACGTAGTTGGCCATCAAGGACGTAGAATTTTCCGAGCTCTCGTTCTCGAACTAGCGGCTCTGGCATTTGGGATTCTGACCACGGTGCACAAATCTCCAAGGAACATGGAAACGAACCGGAGTCAATTTCTCGCTGTTGTGTATGCATGAAATCGACAAATCGCTCGTTCTTGGGAACTGGATGGCCGCGAAAATCCGTATGCGCGAAATAGCATCTATCGAGCGGGATTTCTCTGACGTGCCAAACGTCTTCTTGAAAATGGTCCTCACTGGGATAACTACGTTTGACGCAGTCCGCAAGTAGCCGGCTCAATGACTCACCGAAGTCGCCCGCGCGTCGCTCAAGCTCCGCAAGGACACTCGCCGCTTCGTCCTTGAGGTGTGTGATCACAACATGGCGATGAAAGACTTCGAGCGAAATTCGAGTTTCCAAGTCTGGACTACTCACCCGACGAGCATATCAAGCCTCAGCGGCCAAGGTGCAACCCTGTCTGGAGTGCCGTGTACCCGGCGTGTCCCTCACTTGGGCGAATATGATGTTTTTGGCGTTTTTCGCGTTTAATAGAATCAATAACTTACGTGCTTTCAACGTCGCTTTTAGTTCGATCCCCACCGCCCCTACCAACATCTCGTTCATAAATCATGGTTTGTGACTTTTCGAGGGGCCACAAGGGGCCATTAACGTTAGGCGACTTGCGCGGGCGGTACCAAGCGAACGACTTTACTGTTCGCCTCTCGCAACGCGCTAGGAACGGCCTGCGTGTAAATCGAATATCCATGTTGCTCATTCCTAATTTCCCGTCTTAGAGGAACAAAAAAGGGACTTGACAATATTTCAAACCGTGGTATCATAATTTTGTTCTTGCTACTAGGTACCTCAAGGCAGTGCCTTGCGGGTGCTCGGGGTAGGCGAACGGGTTAGGCAACCAAGTATTTCCCGCCTTTCCATTCCCAAACTCCTTACTGTAGCCAGTTCCAATCTCGTCGACTTTGTCGACCCATAGGAGCCTGGCATGAATAAACATATCGTAGTGAACTTCAATTCGTTGAGGAATGTAACACCCCCTGAAGAAGAAAAAGCAGGCCGGAAGCGGTACTGCGGAAATGCTTATGCGGGGGAATTCTTCCAGCTTCCAGATCACATGAACATCCGCGATTACCTTCAAACAGAAGTCAACGGAAAACCAATCAAGAAAAGCACCCTAGTCAATGACGCCATGCGCGGACAGTTGGAGGGCGACCGCAGTCTCTTTCCAATCCTTAATGGCGGCATAAGCGTTATCGCATCCGACGTGACCGTCGATGACAAAGCAAAGCGTATCGTCATGGAGGCCCCTTCCATCATCAACGGCTCGCAGACGCGTGGCGTCCTTCAGGACTATTTCACGGAGAACCCGCCTTCGGAAGACAATAAATTCCCCAGCATCGACTTCGAGGTCATCATTTGCACCGATGAGCGCATTGCAGCCGAGATTGCAATCGCCCGCAATTACCAGAACGCCGTTCAGCCTCTCTCAACATACGGAGCACGGCAGGTCTTCAACAATTTGGAGACCGCTCTCAGGAAGCGTGACCCGAATATCAGTCTTCGCAAGTCAGAGACAGATGTAGGACCGGGATTCTGGGACACAGAGAAAATAATTCAGGTCGTCACCGCGATGATACCGACTTCCGTCAAGATGCCACGGCCTCTCAAAGGTAAGGGTGGCAACGACGGGATACGCGTTTACGCATACGCAGGTAAGGCCGTCTGCTTGAAGGACTTCGCAGAAGTTCAGGCAAAACCGTCTGAGTTTCCAGACGCTAAGAACTTCTTTGAAGATGTCGCGTACGACGCATGGACGGAGTTCAAGAACCTACGCTCCTATCAGGGATTTTCGGGGTTGCACGCTGTCACCAAGGTCAAGGGCGTGGTTGCCGAGGACGGGGTGCCGACTGGCATCGTTTTCCCAATTATGTCTGCGCTCGGAAAACTAGCTGTCCAGCAGCCTGACGTTCACTGGCTATTCAAGATTCCTGCCGATTTCGACTTGGATGACCTGTGCAAGCAAGCCAGGACGACGTATCAGAACCCTGGTCCTGGCAGGTCTAACCCCCAAACAATGGGGAAAGAACTCGCTTGTTACCTTAACCTCCATGCCATCGTCGATTCCTATCTGAAGTACCGCCGCCAACCCTAGCCATACAGAGACTTGCCCCGAATGCCAAGAAGAAGTCCAACGAACTCGATTTAAATGACCGCTTAGAGAAAAATATGGCAACAAGAAAGAAAATTGAAATCTTCACCGCAGGTTGTTCAACGTGCAACGAAACAATCGAGCTCGCCAAGTGGATAGCCGGTTCTTCGCATGAGGTAGTGATCCATGACATGCACCAGTCCGAAGTAGCTTCCAAAGCGAAGCATTTCGGCGTACGAAGTGTGCCAGCGGTCGTTATTGACGGTAAACTCGCCGGGTGCTGCGCGGGCCGCGGCCCGGATGAACATGTCCTGCGTTCAGCTCTCGCGTAGGCATCAGCCAGGTGCATCGCTACCTGGGTCTCAGGAGCGCCAGCATGGTGGTCCTGGCTCGCTGGTCGCGTCGGCTTGCCATCCGTGCCGTAAAATTTGGGCCCGAAGCCGACTTCGTGGCTAGGGCAGTGGGTGAAAAACCCACGCCGAGCGAATTTCACGGGCTCGAAAAAACGAGGGGCCATTGAGGGGCCAATAAGGATTCTTTTGCATTCCCTATTGTTCCTTTTCAATGCCTTAGCGTTCCCCAGCATTCCTTCTAACTCCTTGAAATTCCGCCCGGTAGTGTTTTCGATCCCCACCGCCCCTACCAAACCACTTCATTCGACGATCACGGGAAAACGAGAAAGACGCCCACCCTTCAAGGACAGAAGGGATGGGGTACCCGAATTGCAACCGGCCTTCGCCAGTTTTTCTCAAGAACCTTTGAACAGCTGAACTAGCACTGTACTTTCGTCCAGTGGAGTTTGACTGATTCTTGTGTTATTAAATATCTAACATGTAAGAACCTAAATATTCCGTTTGTCTGGACTGCAGGTGAGTGGCGCCTGTTCTATCGGCTTAATCCAAGAAGTCAAGCGCTGCAGGTGTGGAGCGCTAGCAAGGCGTGGCGGCTTTTCGGACTTCGAACGGACGTTGAACTTCAAACAGCTAGCTACCGAATAGTAGGTGGACCGCATGGTTCGCAGAATTGGATTCGCTGCTTTTTCCTTCACCGTCTTGATGCTCGTGTTCACGCCCCACCTTGCGTTCGCGCAAGGAGCCGGCAGTTCACGGCGCTCGCGCCCCGTGATCACGCAGAATATCGATGAGACCAAGTTGCAGCGGCTTCCCGGGAACACTCGCCGTGAAGCCAATCGCCAGAACGATCGCGGTCCGGTGGCCGACAACTTCCCTATGGATCATATACTCTTGCTATTGCGGCGCTCGCCCGAGCAAGAGAAAGCTCTGCAGCAGTTTATCGATGACCTCCACAATCCAGCTTCTCTGAACTTCCACATGTGGCTGACCGCAACGGAATTCGGAGAAAGGTTTGGCTTGGCACAGCAGGACCTGGACACCATCAAATTTTGGCTCCAGCGCCACGGTTTCGTCGTCAACCATGTTTATCCCAACCAGATGTTCATCGATTTCTCCGGCACGGCCGGACAAGTAGGGCGAGCCTTCCGCACAGACATTCATTCTCTGGACGTCAGAAGTGAAAGACACGTCGCCAACATGAGCGATCCCCAGATCCCGGCGGCTCTGGTACCGGCGGTTCACGGAGTCGTCTCACTGCATGACTTCCGGCCGAGGACAATGCACAAGATGCGCAATGCGCGACCTAAGTTCACGTTTGGGTCGCTCTTCGGGGACACCTTCGCCATGGTCCCCGCAGACCTGGCAACTATTTACAATTTGAATCCATTGTTTAGCGCAGGATACTCCGGGCAAGCACAGACGATCGTATTGATCGAAGACACAGACGTGTTTAGCACGTCCGATTGGAATATTTTTCGCAGCGCATTTGGCCTTTCGGCTTACACCTCGGGTTCCTTTTCGACTGTGCATCCCGCACCATCGAGTGGCCCCAACAATTGCGCCAGCCCCGGCGCCTTTGCGCCTAACGACGCGGAAGCGATCTTGGACGCCGAGTGGGCCAGCGCCGCGGCGCCTAGTGCGGCTCTTGTGATGGCGTCCTGCGCCGATACCAACACCACCTTCGGCGGTCTGATCGCTCTCCAGAATCTGCTCAACTCCAACAGCCAGCCTCCAGCCATCGTGAGCATAAGTTACGGCCAATGCGAGACGGTAAACGGCGCGGCGGCCAATGCAGCGTA
Source organism: Terriglobia bacterium (assembly GCA_041478355.1). Taxonomy (GTDB): domain Bacteria; phylum Acidobacteriota; class Terriglobia; order Acidiferrales; family UBA7541; genus Palsa-360. The sequence goes on from JBGOVX010000137.1 coordinate 8,129, forward strand.
CAACGCGACGTATCAACAGGGCGTGGCAGAAGGAGTCTCAATATTCGTCGCTGCGGGGGACAGTGGCGGCGCGGCCTGTGACAACAGTGTTACTGAAGCGACGCACGGCATCGGCGCAAACGCCTTTGCCTCCACGCCCTACAACGTGGCCGTGGGCGGCACGGATTTCAGCGACACATTTTCCGGCACCAACAGCACCTACTGGAGCCCAACGAATTCCTCTACCTTCATGTCCGCGCTGTCCTACATCCCGGAGATTCCGTGGAACGACTCTTGCGCGGGTGTGTTGCTGTCCAATTACGTCGGCTTTAGCCCAACGTACGGCTCATCCAGTCTTTGCAACGACCCCTCTTTTGGCCAGTTTTTTCAAACGACGGTCGCTGGGGGTGCAGGTCCAAGTGGCTGCGCTACAGGAACGCCGTCAATCAGCGATGTCGTCAGCGGGGCATGCCAAGGATGGTCCAAGCCGTCATGGCAATCGGTCCTCGGTAATCCCAATGACGGCGTTCGCGACACTCCAGACATCTCGCTTTTTGCTGCCGACGGTCTGTGGAGTCACTATTACATCTTCTGCTGGTCCGATACTGCGGGTGGAGGCACTACTTGCGGTTCCGATCCCGGCGCCTGGTCCGGCGCGGGAGGAACGTCCTTCGCGGCACCCATCATGGCCGGCATACAGGCGCTCATAAATCAAAAGACGGGTGCCCGCCAGGGAAATCCCAATCCCGTCCTTTACCAACTTGCCGCAGGCGAATACGGCGCGGGTGGAAATAGTTCCTGCAACTCAAGCAACGTCAACGGGGCTTCCCCCACTTGTATTTTTTACGACGTGACGCAGGGCGATCTAGACGTCAACTGCACGGGAAACTTTAATTGTTACCTCCCTTCCGGAACGCAAGGCGTACTTTCCACGTCGGATACCTCTTATAGCCCCGCTTACGGAGCCTCAATCGGGTGGGACTTCGCTACCGGAATTGGCACTCTCAATGCCGCGAATCTCGTCAATAACTGGCCCTCGACTGCGCCAGGCTACGCGCTCTCAGCCTCACCGGGGAGTTTCAGCCTGACACAGGGATCAACTGGCACCAGCACGATCACCATCACTCCCCAGAACGGCTTCACCGGCAACGTAAGCTTGTCCGCCTCCGGCCTGCCCAACGGCGTGACCGCTTCGTTCAGCCCGAATCCCGCAATCAGCACCAGCAACCTGACCCTAACCGCCACCAGCGCGGCAGCAACAGGAGCGGTTAACGTGCTGGTTACCGGCACCTCGGGTAGCCTGACCAGTACAGCCACGTTAACGCTCAGCGTAGTCACGGCAGGGAACTTCAACCTTTCAGCCTCACCGGGCAGTCTCAGCCTCACACGGGGATCAAGTGGCACCAGCACGATCACCATCACTCCCCAGAACGGCTTTACCGGCAACGTAAACTTGTCCGCTTCCGGCCTGCCCAACGGCGTGACCGCTTCGTTCAGCCCGAATCCCGCAACCAGCACCAGCAGCCTGACCCTAACCGCCAACAGCACGGCGACGACGGGAACCGTCTCAGTGACCCTCACCGGAACCTCCGGCAGCTTGACTAATTCCACCACCCTCAGCCTCACTGTCGGCGTCGCGCCGAATCCCACCTTCCCTTCCGGTTGGTTGGATCAAGATGTCGGCGCGGTAGGGGTGGCCGGCAGCGCCAGCTATACCAACGGAAGCTTCACCGTGAAGGCCTCCGGGCAATGGATCTGGAACACTGCCGACAGCATGCATTTCGTCTATCAGTCCTTGTCCGGA
>JBGOVX010000138.1:0-9764 GCA_041478355.1 Terriglobia bacterium
CATCAGCTCGATCGAACCGATGGACGTGATCGGAGATTTGACTGCGCTATTCGCGGCCAGCGGCCGCCTGGCGCGGCACTTCCACATGCCGCTGCAGTCAGGCTCGGACCGTATCCTGGCGGCAATGCGGCGGTGGTACCGCGCCGAGCACTACGCGCGGCGCGCCGAGCTGGTGCGTGAACGGCTGCCGGACGCGGCGATTGGCGCGGACGTAATTGCCGGCTTCCCCGGTGAAACCGAGGAAGATCATCGCGCGACGCTTTCACTGATCGAGCGCCTGCCACTTACGTATCTGCACGTATTTTCGTTTTCGCCACGGCCGGGAACGTCCGCGGCGGAAATGCAGGATCACGTTGCACCCGCCGTGATCGCGCGCCGTGCCCGGGAATTGAGGGCTGTCGGGGAGGACAAGAGGACTGCGTTCCGCTCTGCGCAAACCGGACGGACCATGCGTGTTCTGACTCTAAATCGCAGCGGCGAAGACGCCGCCGGACAGTGGACGCGCGCGCTATCGGGGAATTATCTGGATGTGCGTGTGGCCGGCTTCTGGCCGGCAAACCAATTCCTGAACGTGCAGGCTACCGACGCGAGGGACGCACATCTTGCGGGCATCCCAATCTAAGCAGTTTGCTGAAAAAGTGCTTCAGGTCGTCATTCCGAGTCCCGGCAGGAGCCGGGATAAACTCCGCGAGGAATCTCTCTTCGTTTGAAACCCAAGAAAAGAGAGATTCCTCGGTACGCAGCGTGCCTCGGAATAACAGTGTTTTGACTTTTTCAGAAAACTGCTAATCCTGCGCAGGTCCAAAACAGATTTACGATTCGAAGATGACTTGCGCGAGGGCCGTGTTGCCGTCGTGCGTGATCGTGATAGCGATATTTTTTACGCCCAGCTGGCCGGCAATCGCACGGGCTGCTCCGGATAATTTCAGCGTGGGCTTGCCGCTCGGTTCACGGACCACTTCAATGTCCACCCAACGCACGCCGCGCGCCCAGCCGGTTCCCAGCGCTTTCATCGCTGCTTCCTTCACGGCAAAGCGGCCCGCGAATCGCTCGGCGCGATTGCGGTGCTTTTCGCAGTAGGCAATCTCGGCGGACGTGAAAATGCGCTCCAGAAACGCGCGGCCGCGGCGTTCGATGGCCGCAGCGATGCGGTCCACTTCCGCGATGTCCGCGCCTAAGCCGACAATCATTCGCCCTCCACCTTGCCTGTGGCATTCCGCCAACGCCAGACTAAAATTATAGCAAGCGCGGTCGATACAGACAGGAACTGATTGGTTACGCTAAAGTGGTGAATAGGACACAGGAACCCAATGGCCCGAGCAATGAAAACTCGTTCGTCAAGGCGTGGATCGCTCCCGCGAAACTCGAAGACGCGATCCGCGCGCGGCGATCCCGGATGGACCATTCGCCGCGCGCGGGGTTTGCAGATTGTTGAGTCGAACGCGCTGGCCAGGCTGGGGTGGCTGGTGCATGGATTCAGCACGCGGCCGGATGGCGAACGCGCGCTGAACCTGGGCTTCACCGATTGGGATGAACGCAAACGCGTTGTTGCGAACCGCACTAAATTTCAAACGGCAATCAATGCAAGACACATGCGGCTGATCGCGCTGCGGCAGATTCACTCGGATGTGATTCATGTAGCCGCTGCATCCGCTGCGTCCACTGAAGAGGCACTGGCTGGCGACGCGCTGATGACAAAGTCTCCAGGTCTGCTGCTGGGCGTGCAGACGGCCGACTGCGTGCCGATCCTGCTTGCGGACACGCGGCGGTGCGTGGTTGCGGCGATTCATGCCGGCTGGCGCGGCACGCTCGCGCGCATCGTGGTGAAGGCGCTCGGGCGAATGCGCATGGAATTCGGGACGCGCCCTGGCGATGTCGTCGCGGCGCTTGGCCCGGCCATCGGGCGTTGTTGCTATGAGGTTGGTCCTGAAGTGGCGCAGGCGTTCGCTACACAGTTTGCCGGCGCGGCGCACTGGTTCGACGGACCGTTTGAGCAACTGGCGCACGGTGAAGAGCCGCTGTGGCTGCCGTGGCTGACGATGATGCCCCCGGGGCACGTGCCACCCCCGCCGCGCGTGCAACTCGACCTGCGCGCCGCCAACCGCTGGCAGTTGATCGATGCGGGCGTGCCGGAAGAGCAGATTGACGTGAGCGACCTGTGCACCGCATGCCGGACGCATCTTCTGTTCAGTTACCGGCGCGAAGGGGCCAAAGCGGGGCGAATGATGGCGGTGATTGGAGTGCGTTCGTAAACGAGAATCAACATTATTAACTCAGCGAGATGGATGTCACCGGTGAGGGGTTCGCGGTTTCGATCAGCGCGAGCTGGCCGCATGCGGCGAAGACGTCCTGGCCGCGTGAGTAGCGCACAAACGCAGGAACGCCTTTTTCCAGCAGGATGCCGTGGAACTCCTCGATCCGGTCCGCCGCCGGCGGCCTGTACGGCAGGGCGCCCGGGTTCCAGGGAATCAGATTCACTTTCGCGCGAATGTTCGCGAGCAGGCGCACCACGCGGCGAGCATCCTCGGGCGAATCGTTGACGCCGCCCAGCAAGACGTATTCGAACGTGAAATATTCACGAGGGCGCAGCGGGTAGCGGCGGCAGGCGTCCAGTAGCACGTCAAGAGGATATTTTCGATTGATGGGCATGAGGGCGTCGCGCTGTTCATCCGACGATGCGTTCAGGGAAATGGCCAAGCTGGGCCGCACTTTCTCCCGCGCGAGCCGCTCGATCCCCGGAACGATGCCGCTGGTCGACAAGGTGACATGCCGGGGTGCGAGCTTGAGGCCCTTCTGGTCCAGCATGATTCGCACCGCAGCCATCGTGGCGTCATAGTTGAGCAGCGGTTCCCCCTGACCCATGAGAACCACGTTGGTCTGCGGCCTGAGCTGTTCACTATTTTCCCGGAGCACGGCCAATACCTGCCCGATAATTTCCCCGGCCGTGAGGTTGCGGATCAATCCCAACTGCGCGGTCAGGCAGAAATGACAATCAACAGCGCAGCCCGCCTGTGTGGAAATGCAAATCGTCTGGCGATTTTCCTTGGGCATGAAGACGGCCTCGATTTGCGCAGGCTTGTCCTGTTCACCGCCGATGGAGAACAGGTATCGTATGGAGCCATCCACGGAGAGAAACTGGCGCGTGAGGCGAGGGAGGGTGATGCGGGCTTGCTGGGCCAGGCGCTCGCGCAGAGCCGCGGGCAGATTGGTCATCGCCGCGAAGTCAAAACAGCGTTCGGCATAGAGCGCGTGATACATCTGCGGGCCGCGATAGGCTGGTTCGCCAAGCGACACAAAAAACTCGCGCAATTCCTCCACCGATTTTCCCAGCAGTTCCACAGGCACTTGCGGTCTCCGCGAAGCAATGCGTTCATCTTAACATGCACACCCGTGGCCCGCGGGCATCGCGCGCTTCCGATCAATTTTGGCGGTCTCCGGCAATGGCGTCAGTCGGGAAGCAGATTTGATGCATATTTTTCTAGGTTGTCGCGCCAAATTCAGATATCTTCCATTGCTGTCAGGAAGCTTCTTCGCGGGGAAGACGCGCACAATGCCGCCCCGCAGTTTGTTGCTCAGCGACACAGGTTCAATCGATTTCGGTTAAGGGGGGATTTCCTTATGAAATATGTCTGGGTATTAATTTTGTCGATGCTGGCCGGTTTTTCGTTGCCGTCCCGAGTTCAGGCTCAGGATAAGAGATTCGAGAGCGATAAGCCTACGGCGCTCGAAAAGCAACTCTATGCGCTCGAGCTCAAGTGGATGCAGGCCGAACATGACAAGAAAATGGATGGCCCGGAAAGCATGGGTGAGATGTGGTTGGACACCTTCTTCGACATCCTGCCTGGCGGGCAAGTGGTCAATAAACATGAAATGATGGACATGATGAACAAGGCCGATGCCCGGCCAGGCACCGGCGCTTTCCCGGATACGTTCAAGATACGCGCGATTTACGGGAACGTGGTGCTGGCGACCGATCACACCACGCTCAAGGGCGTGGATGCCAATGGCAAAATCGTCGTCACCCGGGAAATGCGCGTGCTCCGCATGTTCGTAAAGGATAAAGGAAAGTGGAGAGTGGCTGGGGCAGGATTGGTTACCGTGGTACCCAATTAGGCTTTCGCTTCGTGACTGAGCAAGTTTTGTTCACGTCGTAAGTACAGTTCAATCGAATTGTGCGCGGGGGAGGACCATTTTCATTGAACACTCCCCCGATGCACGTGGCGCGATGAAACCTCGCATTTTTCCAAGAATCCCCTGCGGCAGAATCTGTTCAGACACACGCGGACACTTGAAGTGACAGACACTGGAATGCAAACGCGAACCATTCCTTCGAGCGGCCAGCCGCTGCCGGTAATCGGTTGCGGCACTTGGAAGGGGTTTGATGTGGGCGCCAATAAAGCGGAACGCGCGCGTCTTGCGGGAGTGCTGGAGACGCTGGTCGCGCAGGGCGGCTCGGTGATTGACAGCTCCCCGATGTATGGCCGCGCCGAGGCCGTGGCCGGCGACCTTCTAACAGCAGGAAATTTACATGGCCAGGCATTTGTGGCCACCAAGGTTTGGACGCAAGGGCGCGACGCCGGCATCAGCCAGATGCGCCGTTCGATGAAATTATTGCAGCGGGAACGTATCGACCTGATGCAGATTCACAATCTGGTGGATTGGCGGACGCATCTTGCGACGCTTCGGGCCTGGAAAGCGGAAGGGCGGATCGGCTATCTCGGCGTTACGCATTATACCTCCAGCGCGTACGGCGAACTCGAGGCCGTAATGCGCTCCGAGACGCTTGATTTTGTGCAGCTCAACTACTCTCTGGACGATCGCGCGGCCGAACAACGCTTGCTCCCGCTGGCCGCCGAGCGCGGAATTGCCGTGCTGGTGAACCTGCCGTTTGGCGCCGGGAGACTGATTCACACGCTGCAGGGCAAGCCTGTCCCTTCCTGGGCGCCTGAGATGGGCTGCGCGTGTTGGGCGCAACTGTTATTGAAATTTGTTCTGGCGCATCCGGCGGTCACCTGTGTCATCCCCGGAACCGGACAGCCCGAACACATGGTGGAAAACTGCCGTGCAGGCACGGGACAATTCCTCGACGAAAAACTTTGCAACAAATTGCGCACTTTTTGGGATGCTGCGGGAAGATAGATGGCGTCTACGCGGATGTCCGCCTGAAAGGCTGCGGAAAAACTCAAAACGTACCGTCTCTGTGTTCTCAGTGCCCTCTGTTGTGAAATCCGAAATGCGCAACACAGAGTGCCCAGAGGTTCACAGAGGACCACAGAGAAGCCCGTCCCGCCTGATGGTTCGCATTCGCTCACCACGAGAGGCGGGAGCTGCACGAGGCGGCCCGGAGGCTGAAACTGCGCTACTGCTTATGGAGAAGGCAGGTCGCGTTATTGGCCGGACGTATGACACAATGATCTTATGGGACAACCTGTGCGCGAAATTGAAAAGGCGGAGTTGCCGAACGGACTGGTAGTGGTTACCGAGAAGATGCCGCACGTGCGTTCGGTGTCGGTAGGCATCTGGCTGGGCACCGGGTCGCGCGGCGAGGCCCCGGCGCATAACGGGATCGCGCACTTTATCGAGCACATGGTCTTCAAGGGCACCGAGAAGCGCACGGCGGAACAGATCGCGCAGTCGGTGGACTCGGTTGGCGGGATGCTCGACGCATTCACCGCGAAAGAGATGACCTGCTTCAACGCCAAGGTGCTCGACGAGCATTTGCCCGTCGCCTTTGACGTGCTCTCCGATCTGGTCTTGCGGCCGCGATTTGACGATGCGGACATCGCCAAGGAAAAGCAGGTGGTCCTGGAAGAAATCAAGATGGATGAAGACAATCCTGAATCGGTGATTCACGAGATGTTCACGCAAAATTTCTGGCGCGGGCACTCGCTGGGATTGCCGATCCTGGGGACTCCGGAAACGGTGCCGCAATTTTCGCGGGATGCCGTGCTGGAATGTTTTCGGTCGTGGTACGCGCCGAACAACACCGTAATTACAGCCGCCGGGAATCTCGATCATGCGCGGCTGGTGGACCTGGTGTCGCGCGAATTTGGGGGAGCCACGCGGGCCGGCGCCGCAGCGGCGCGCACAGCGCCCCAGACACATGCCGGCATCGAACAACGCGATAAGAAGGAACTCGAACAGGTGCACATCGTGTTGGGCGTGCCGTCCTACCATCTGGCGCACGAGCGGCGTTACGCGGCGTCGCTATTGAACATTATTCTCGGCGGGGGAATGTCCTCGCGGCTATTTCAAAACATTCGTGAGCGGCAAGGGCTGGCCTATGCGATTTTCAGCGAGCTTTCGCCCTACACGGATACGGGCGTGCTTTCGGTATATGCGGGAACTTCGCGGGAATCCGCGGCGCAATTGATCCGCTGCGTGGTTGATGAATTCCGCCGCATCAAGCAAGAAGCAGTGAGCGCGGAAGAATTGCGCCGCGCCAAAGACCACCTCAAGGGTTCGATGATGCTTTCTCTGGAATCCACCAGCGCGCGAATGTCGAACCTGGCGCGCCTGGCCATGTATTTCGACCGTTTTCTCTCGCTCGATGAAATGCTGGCATCCATTGAAACGGTGACTCGCGAGGAAGTTCTGGACATCGCCCGCGATTTCTTCGATCCCGGGCAGCTTGCCCTCACCGTGCTCGGCAACCTGAAAGGTTTTAAGGCCACGCCCGAGCTTCTGGCCTGGTAATCTCCGCCCATATTTACGAAATGGATTCAGCCGTCATTGACGCGGGCGCCGCACTTTGTCATGATTCGTTGGGCGCGCGCATTGGCCAGGCAGTTCGCCGGGAGAATCTATCCAATTGCAGGTGACCATTTTGGGTTCGGGCAGTTCGGGCAACTGCACGTTGCTCGAAACCGAGCATACTCGGCTGCTGGTGGATGCGGGACTCGGCAAGAAAGAAACGCTGCGGCGTCTAGCCACAGTCGAGCGCCAGGTCGAACGCCTCGACGGCATCGTCATCTCCCACGAACATAGCGATCATATTGGCTCGCTGGCGCAGGTGCTCGGACAATGGCGCACCACTGTGTATGTCACCGAAGCAACGCACACCGAGGTGACGCGCATTCTGCCGGAAAGCGCGCAGAAACGGCTGAACCGCGTCGAGCACATTCGCGCGGGACAGCGATTTATCGTGGGCGACATCGAAGTTTCGCCAATTTCAATTCCGCATGATGCGATTGATCCGCTGGGGTTCACCTTCCGCGCCAATGGAATAAAAGTTGCCATCGTCACTGACCTGGGATACCTGCCTGAGCTGGTGAAGTATCATCTGCGCGATTCCGATTGCCTGATGCTGGAATCCAATCACGACCTCGAGATGCTGAAGGTGGGGCCGTATCCGTGGCACGTCAAGCAGCGCGTGATGAGCCGCACCGGGCACCTCTCCAATCACTCGGTCAGCGAGTTTCTGGCCGACGCGGAGGCGTTCGACGGGCATGCGCGATACCTGGTGCTCGCGCATCTTTCCGAAAACAACAACAATCCCGACGTGGCGCGCATTTCCGCAGAAGAAGCGCTCGGACGGCGCACCGGCGCCGCCGCTTTCTCAGGCCAACTGATCGTGGCCTCTCAACACGCGCCTCTTCCTACATTTCATTTATAACCGCGCCTATGGCACGGCATCTGCGCTACTTCTGATTTTCCGGAAGATAACCGAGGCTCTTGCGCGAGTAGTCCAGCATGACTTCGGTGAGGTCCAGCGTATAGCGCAGGCGCGCGTCCACCAGCTTTCCGCTGGAATCGCGTAGCGGCTCGATGATGGGCGAGAGGAAAGCGCCGCGGGTAGGAAGTCCGATGCGCGTGGCGCGCTCCTGCACCTGGTCGCGCCACTCGGTGTTGAGCTTCACGCCGTAGGCGCCCACCAGATTGCGAATCGCCGCATAATCGCCTTCGGCCTTGATCCGCATCAGCTCGGCCAGCAGGCTGCCCACGCCGGCGCGCATTTTCGCGTAGTCGGTGACGCGCAGGTAGACCTTGCCGTCCTGGGTGACCGGTTCGATGGCGCTGAATTTTTGCATCAAGTAATTCACGATCATCTGGGTGCCGCGGTCGTGATCTTCCTCGATCTGATCGCCGTGCGGATAGCGGTAGAGCAGCGTGAGCCCCGAGCGCGCTTCGGAATCGTACGCGGCGCGCATCAATTCTTGTTGGTTAGCAATGCCCAGCTCGGCAAGCTTGGGGTCGGCGAAATCCCATAGCGCCACCAGATCGGCGCGCGCTTCCTCGAGCGTCGAATAATATTCCTTGAGGTAGGTTCGCGGATCGCCCGTCAAATCGTCGCTCACCTTGCCGGAGCCGTGGCCCAGCACTTCGTGCATGGCTACGATCAGCTTGCGTGCTTCCGTAAAATGTTTGCGGCCGCGCTCGACCTCTTCCCCGGAAGAAGAGAATTCGCGCAACGCCTTTTCGCCCGTGGCCGCGGCAAACGCCGACGAGACGTTGAACAGCAAAACGCTTTTGGTGCCGTATTTCTGGCGGATGTCCTGCTCGTTGGGCAGATTAATTCCGGCCGCGGACACCGGGCCGCCTTCGCCCGCTTCGGAAACCACCGTGATGACGTTGGCGACCGGCGGATGCACGTTTTGCTTTTTGTAAGCGTCAATCCACGGCGCGCGATTTTCAAAATACTGCGCGTTATCGGCAAGCGCGCGCATCAACTTGGTTTGATCGGTGTCCACAAAACTTACCACGGATTCGTAGGCGCCTTTTGCGCCGAGCGGATCGAGATAGACCTCGATAAATCCGTTGATGGCATCCACGGTCGTCGAGGATTTCACCCAGGAGATGCAGTAGGCATACCAATCGGACTTCTCGCCGGTCTGGTAATAGCGTATTAATTTGCGCAATTCATCGGCTTGCGCGGGCTCAGCCACCGCGGCGGCTTGCTCGAGGTGCGAGATGATGCGGCGGATATATTCGGCGTAGCGGCCCGGGGGAACCTTGCCGTCGGGCGTGCCGGCGCGCCAGACTTCTTCGAACACGCGCCCGTCGCGCTTCACCAGCCGGGAATTCAGCGCGTACTGTCCGGTGAATTTCTCGGTGTCGGCGCGCGTGACGTTTTCATACAGGTTGTTTCCGCTGGCGGTCAGCACATCTTGCCCGGGCGGCGGAGTTTTAGCGGTCAGGAAAGGTTTGTAGCCCGCGTCGAAGACGGGTTTCTCGAGGCGCGCGAGCAGGGCGTCGAGTTGCGCGCCGGTCTGCACGCCTGATTTGCCATCAAACCTGGCGCCGCTGCTGAGCGCGCGATGCGCCGCGTCATGCAGCTCGGAGGAAGTGAATTCGGGAAGGAATTTGCGAGCACTGTCCTGATTGTAATTGCCGTGCTGGATCCAGACTTGCTTGGTGTACCGGCAAATTTTGTCGAGCGCCGCCGCATTGATCCCTGCCGGATGCGTCCAAATTCCTTCCAGCAACTGCTTCAGTTCCAGGCCGTAGGGCGCGACTTGATCGTAGTAGATGGGGTCTCCGGCGATGCCTGCTTCGGCCAGGTGATAGGCGAGCAAACGCTCCCGCGGCATAAGGCGGTCGAAGCCATCGGCATAAATCTGGGTGACGGCAAACGAGCCCGCCTGCTCGATCAGGTAGCGGGGTTCGGGCTGAGGATTGGCGGGCGCGCGTTGCGTCGAGCCAGGCTGTTGTGCGGAAACATCGGATGGAAAAAGTAGAGGCATGGCGAGCAGCACCGCTCCTGCAAGAATAAGCGCCTCGCGTCCACAATTCCGGGAGCGGAGCCGCCGCTGGAACTTTTCGCG
>JBGOVX010000083.1:0-15038 GCA_041478355.1 Terriglobia bacterium
CCACGCGCGAATGCCACTGCTCGCCGCCGCAGATTCAACGCTACGTCTCCAAGATTTCCGGTCCCCTGATCGACCGCATCGACATTCACATCGAAGTGCCCGCCGTAAAATACAAGGAATTGCGCGGCGCCACCGCCACCGAGGATTCCGCCACCGTCCGGGAACGCGTGCTGCGCGCCCGGGCGCTCCAGACCGAGCGATTCACGGATGAGAAGAAAATATTTTCGAACGCGCAAATGCCTCCGAAGCTGATCCGGAAACACTGCGCGATCGGTGAAGATGGCGAAAAGATGCTGGAGTCCGCGATCTCCCGTCTGGGCCTCTCCGCGCGAGCACACGACCGCATCCTCAAAGTCGCGCGCACCATTGCCGATCTGGATGCGTCGGCGAATCTTGAAACGCGGCATCTCGCCGAAGCCATTCAGTACCGCACCCTCGATCGCACATATTGGGCGTGAAGCTGAGGATTTGTTTGGCATCAGCCCTGCGCGGGCGTTGCAGGCCCGATTGGGCACCGACGCGACTCGGCAGTTGCCGCCAGTGGCGGTTGGGTGTATCTTGCCGTCCGGTCGAGAAACCAAGACAGAAACCCGGGCTAAAATGAAAATCTGGTTTGAGAAGAGGACAAGATGAAGCTTTTATTCATGACCGCGGCATTGTTCGCGATGATTGTTATCCTAAACCCCTGCTGCTGACTCCGCAGGAGGGGGCGTTCCGGCGGCGGTTCACTACATCGGCCACGACGCGGTCGCAGCCACCATGGCTAAAGGCGGGGCGATCGTGAATGACCCGGGCCTGGTTGTGCTCGCCAACCGGCGGGGGGCGGCTGCGGTGGAGTACCATGAACATACCAATCACATCTTCATCATGGTCGAAGGCGAGGCGACATTCGTGACCGGCGGGAACATGGTCGGCGCCCAGCAGACCGCCCCCGATCAAATGCGAGCCACGTCAATTGAAGGCGGGGTGACCTACCACCTCAGCAAAGGCGACGTCATTACGATTCCGGCAAAGACGCCGCACTGGTGGAAAGAGGTTTCCACCACGACAGTTGCCTACTATGCGGTGAACATCGAGGGTCAGTAGCGGGAATTCTGCGTTGTTTCGCTGCGAACTTGAATTTCAAGAATAAATTGGGAGGCAAACTCATGAAAATGACAATAATAAAAGCGATGCTGATGGCGCTGCTCGTTGCGCCTGTGGCGATAAGTTTGGCGCGCGCCGCAACAGGGAACCCCGCTGAGTCCGGCTCCGCTGCGGACGAGGCGGCTATAAAGCAGGTCGTCGCCAGTTTCAGCGACGGCTGGAACAACCACGATGCCCGCGCCATGTGTGTGTCGCTCGCCGATGACGTCCAGTGGGTCAACTGGCGCGGCGAAGCCGTGCACACCCGCAAAGAGGTCGAGGACACGCATGCGACGCTCTTCGCTGGGCTCTACAAAAACACGCGCCGTACCGACACTGTGAAGTCCATTCGGTACCTCACGCCCGAACTGGTTTCGGTGGAAAATTACTGGACCATGACCGGAGCCAAAATGCGCGATGGCGCCGACTGGCCCTACCGCGAAGGCTACGTCAATTACCTGATGGCAAAACGCAGCGGGAGCTGGGTCATCATCGTCTCCCACACGGCCGACTTCAACGCCAAAGCGCCCAGCTCAGCCAGTCGATAACCTGTTGCGGCTGGCGGGAACTTGTCACGACTTGGCCGGGAGGCGGGCATGTGCTTGATATCGAGCCATCACTGCCAGATGACGCTCTCCAGCTACGATGTGGTGTTCAACGCCGGTTCAACAGCCCCAAAAGCTCTGCCAGTCCGGACAGTATAAGGATCGGGCCGAGTATCTTCATCATCGGGCCATACTTCCGCCGCCACACCAGGTTGGCGTCTGGATTTTTGCTCGCCTGAACAACACCGAACGCCACAAGAAGTGCGTAAATGCCGGCCGCGATGGAGATGAGACCACTGAGATCAAAGTGCATAAGCTATGCTCCTGTCCGTTTAGTCATTGGTAATGTCGGTGCCAACGGGAAATTGTTTGCGAGAATACTCATTTCGGCGGCTCGACTTGCAACGCAGGCCAAGCGAGTCGAGCGGCAACATGCGCGCAACTTACGCGAATCTGGCAATCGTTGTCAAACCCATCGCCGATGAGAATATCTTGTTCATCCCCAATCTTGTCATCACTGGCGCATGCCCAAATTTGGCGCGTTGGGGTATAGTTTTTAGGACGAGGGAGATACAACGATGCCAAAGCATAATTCAGATGTCTGGTTTATCACGGGGTGTTCGACCGGCTTTGGCCGGGAGCTTGCCAAACTTGTGCTCGAGCGCGGCTATCGCGCTGTCGTTACGGCGCGCGACCCGAGCAAGATTCAGGAACTGACAGCAAGCCACCCGGGCCGAGCGCTAGCCCTGAAGTTAGATGTCACCAGTGCGGAAGAAGTGAACGAGGCCGTAAAAGCCGCGGAATCGAGTTTCGGCAGTGTCGATGTGCTGGTGAATAATGCCGGGTACGGGTACTTGGGCGCGGTCGAGGAAAGCGAAGAGGATGAAGTCCGCGCCATGCTGGAAACAAATTTCTTCGGCCTGGCGCGAATGATTCACACTGTGCTGCCGGGCATGCGGCGTCGTCGCCACGGCGCCATCGTCAATATCTCCTCGATCGGCGGCTTGGTTGGATTCCCGGGCGTGGGTTATTACAACGCCAGCAAATTCGCTGTGGAAGGCCTATCCGAGGCGCTGGCAAAGGAGGTCGCGCCACTGGGAATCAAGGTGCTGATCGTTGAACCGGGGCCATTCCGCACCGACTGGGCCGGACGTTCCATCAAAATGAGTCCTCAACAAATCCAGGAATATGCGGAAACTGCCGGCGCCTTCCGCGAGCGCATTCGGAAGAACAGCGGAATGCAGGATGGTGATCCCGTTCGGGCTGGCGAGGCGATCATCAAAGCGGTGGAAGCTGACAATTCGCCACTCCGTCTGGCCCTGGGCCGCAGAGCGCTTGATACTGCACGATCCAAGGTCGACCTGTTGCGCCGCGACTTGGATGCCTGGGAAGAAACGTCGCTAAACGCCGACTACCCTGAGAGCCGTGCTACCACGGCGAAGTAGATGGAGATTCTGCGATTATGCACTTGACACAGATTATAAAATTGGCAGGTGAGCAATTTTGTTCAGTAGAATCAATATCCGTTCTTCACGGGCTGTTAAAGACTTTAGCTGGGTGTAAAGATACGGAGTCCCGTAAACTTCTGGAAAGGCGTAAATTTTCTTGCATCTTTTTCTATTTCTGTGTATAGTGCTGGGCATGACCAACGACCTTAATCCAACAACGAAGTATCCCGCTTTTACTGACGAGAGATTGTCCCTTCTAGCCGGAGCCTTACGGGACGTGCGCAAGGATGCCGTAGCTCTTTACGACCCGCTGAATGGAGATGATGAGTGGTCGCATGGTTGTAGAGTGTATGCCCGTTCGCGTTTCAAGATCAAGCAACTATCAACTCAGCACCAATGGTTGAGTATTGTTGAAGAAAAAGAAAGGCTCCGTTTCACTTTTGCCATCGAGGGCATCCCCATTCGGTTTTATAAAGGCTCCCCAGATGACCCGCCCGACAACTACCTCACTACGACATTTGGAGAATTGCTACAACGGCAACTATTTGAGGGTTTGCGCCCATTGGATAAGATTCTCAGGCTTGCTGTTGAGACAGATCGAGAAGGCCTCGTGTCCACTATCAAACTCGTGGAATTGGACGAAGCCGGAGAAGCAACAGGGATTTACTTGATTCCTTTTAATATTGCTCCTTCAAAAGTGACACGACTCGAATCCAAGGCAATCAATCTAAAGGAAGTCAAAGTCGAGCCATTAGGGAATGAAGTGGAGCAACAAAAACAAGAGCGTAAACAGAAGAAAAACAAGTGAACGATTCATTTGCCAGCAGTGGATTGTTGTGGGAATCACGCCCGCGCGACGTGTTTTGGGGAGACAGACTACAGGTCGCACGAGAATTTAAGGGTCTAACACAGAAAGACCTGAGCGACGCGGTAGCGGCTTCCCCTGCATTGGTTTCTTTGTGTGAGGCGGGAAAAAAAAATCCTTCTCGTGACTTGGTTGAAGCGTTCGGATCGGTACTAGGATTCGAGCCGGAGTTTTTCTACAATGATCTCAAAGACATATTTCGTGAAGAGCAATGTAGTTTCAGGCATAGACGCTCCACTCCCGAACGAACCAAGAACAAGATCAGGGCACATGCAACTCTGATTGCAGAAGTAATTTCTAGATTGAAGTCGCTATTTCGTTTCCCAGATCAAGATGTGCCACATATTCCAGCATCGGTTTTCAATGCGGAAGAAATTGAGCTTGCCGCTGAACAATGCCGTAAGTATTGGAATCTTGGCATTGAAAGTCCAATCATGCAGGTTGGACGTGTTCTAGAGCACGCAGGCGTAATCATTGTTCCCCATCTTTCGGAGTCAAAAAAAGTCGATGCATTTTCTCGATGTGGACCGACAGCAATTATCGTCTTGAATCAATCGAACAACAGTACCTCACGCTGGCATTTCGATATTGGACATGAATGTGGGCATCTTGTGATGCATCGGGATATTCACACAGGAAGCCCGGAAACCGAGAGGGCAGCCGATAGATTCGCAAGTGCCTTCTTGATGCCACGCAAGGCATTTGCCCGTGATTTCCCTGTTGGATCATCTTTCTCTTGGCTGCATGTTTTTGCCCTAAAACGACGCTGGCGCACTAGCGCCGCCGCCATCGTTAGACGCGCTTACGATTTAGGATTGCTCGGAGCAGTTGACTATCGGAAGGCATGTAAACATATGGCTTGGAAGAGGTGGCCCATTGTTGGCGAGCCAGAGGAACCCACATTTCAGGAGCCAGAATTGCTTGGCTCTGCCCTTAGTTCACTCGGAACAAAGGTAACGCTAACCTTGGAAGCACTTCGTAAGGAACTTCATTTCACGGCTGAGACCTTTAAGGAGGTTACTGGAGTTACAGTTCCATCCGAACCGAGTAAACTTCGACCGATTCCTATTACTCGGTGATCCTAATTCAAACGCGGGGCCGTGGTAGAGCGGTCTAATGCGCCTGACTTATAATCGGGTGAACGTGTTCGCCCACGTTCCGAAGGTCCAAATCCTTCCGGCCCCGCCTAATCATGCTATCATGACCGCATGTAAGTTCCCAAAGACAAGTTCGATAATGTGCTAAGCAGACTGCTGCAAACTTCTCCCAAGCCTCGGAAGAAAATAAAAACTGGCGGCAAGCGCGGTCCTAAAACCCCAATAATTGCGCAGCAATCTAGCTCTTAGAAACCAATTCCCTGTTGTCTGTGTCAAGTGTATAATCGCCGGAGATTCTTGTTGCACATGCGTTGACTTATTCTGCAGAGTTTTCGGCAGTCCGGTCAGACTGCCGCCTTACGGCGGGATTTCGGAACAGATGGCGCTGCCGCCGGTGAATCCGACATCGGCAGACGAGTGCGGCGAATTTTGTCGTAGGAATACAGAGCGCCAGCCACTGCCCCGGCCGTGGGAACGAGTCCGATTTCACCGGCTCCCTTTGCCCCGTAGCCGCCCACTTCATCGGGCACTTCAATCAGGACGACGTCAATCTGGGGCGTATCTTTAGCCTTCAGGATGCCGCAATCGCGCAGGAGCAGGGAATCCGGCCTTCCATTGGTGGAGGTAAAATTTTCCGAAAGCGCATAGCCGAGTCCCATGTGCACGCCGCCTTCGATTTGTCCGGCGCAAGCCTTGGGGTTGATAGCCCGGCCAACGTCATGAGCGGCAATGACTCGTTTGAGGTGCCCATCTTCATCCAGGATGACGACCTGGGTAGCGTAGCTAAATGTCATGTGCGTGGTGGGGTTCTTCAAGGCTTCCGGCGTGCCGGGCCTGGTGGTGAAATCGCAGACGTAATCTCCGGCGTATTCACGGCCAATGAGCTTTTCGAGCGGGAATTGCTTCAAATCAGCAGCGAGCTTTTGTCCCGCGCGCTGCGCCGCGGCGCAACTGAGCGTGGTAGCGCGCGACGCCCACGTCTCTCCGCACTTGAAGCCCATTTCCTTGTCCCAACGCACCGTCATGAGGTCTGGCGACACGCCCGTCTCTTCATACACCGCTTGGCGAATCGTTGTGAAAAGGCCCTGACCCAATTCCGTGTAGCCGGCCAGCAACTCCAAACGGCCGTCTTCCAGCACCCGGATGATCAAGTGTCCGCTTTCGACTGTCCCGTTTCCAATCCCCGTGCTCTTGATGCCGCAGCCCATGCCAACATATTTCGCGTTTTTGTAAATGTCTTTGATTGCCTCGATTGATCGGCGAAGGCCCAGGACGCTTTCCCGCATGATCTGGCCGGTGGCAAAGGCGTCTCCCGGGTTCAGGATGTTTCGCTCGCGAATGTCGTAACCATCGACGCCCACTTTTTCCGCGAGAATATCCATGATTCCTTCCATCGCGAACTGAGCCTGGTTGCTGCCAAAGCCGCGCATGGCGCCGCTGTTTGGATTGTTTGTGAACACGGTCTTGGACTCGACATCGACGTTGGGCACGCGATAGGGGCCGCAGGAATGGCACGCGGCGCGAAGCAGGCATTTCCCGCTGGTGCCTGCATAGCCTCCGGCATCGCCAACGATTCGAACATGCACCGCGAGCAGATGGCCCTGCGCATCGGCGCCCACCTTGTATTTCAAGACCATAGGATGCCGCTTGACGTGGTGCTGCGTCGATTGCTCACGCGTGAGAGTGGTTTTCACCGGACGCTGCAGCACATATGCCGCAAGCGCGGTCTGCCCCTGGATGGAGAGTTCTTCTTTGGCTCCAAAAGCGCCGCCGCTGGCAGCCAGCTGGATTTCCACTTTTTCCAGCGGCAGCTTCAAGATCGCGGCAATTTGCTTCTGGTCAAATACAGAGCCCTGGCTCTGCGACCATACCTTGATGCCGTTTTCCTGCGGCAGAGCCAGGCAAGCCTCCGGCTCCAGAAAGGCCGGCTCGATCGGCTGAGTCGCAAAGGTCTGCTCGATGATGTGGGTAGAAGCCGCAAACGCCGCGTCCACATCGCCCCGGGAGAAGGCCGTCTTATCGAGGAGATTCTCATGAACATGCAGGTTGCCGGGTGCGTGCACCTGTGGTGCGCCGGGCTCGAGCGCGGCAAATGGATCGATCACCGGTTCGAGCACCGTATAATCTACCTTAACTTTGTCCGCAGCCTGGCGCGCATGGAAGGTGGTGTCGGCAACCACCATGGCGAGAAAATCCCCAACACAGCACGTGGTTTCGCCAATCGCCACGAAAATAGGCAAATCGGGATAATTCAATCCCGTGCCGCGCTCCCCGGAAACGTCGGCAGCGGTGAAAACCCTCACAACCCCCGGCATGGCCAGGGCAGCCGACGCGTCAATCGCGTTGACTTTGGCTCGCGGATGTTCGCTGAGCACCATCGCGCCGTGCAGCATGTCCGGCACGCTCATGTCGCCCACGAAGGGTCTTTCCCCTAATGCCTGCTCGAAGCCGCGGTAGCGCGAGGGTGAGTCGCCGATTCCAAAGCCGTTTTTTTTGCCATTTCCGTTACCGTGGTTGCCGTTTGCAAACGCCGGGTTGCGGCTCAATCCGAATTCTTCGCCAAAATAGGAATGCCGGCGCGGCTCTTTGCCGGAAAGAGTTTTGTTATTTTTCCACGCCTCTCCGGCTGTTTGAATGGCGTCAATGATCCGCGCATAGCCCGTACAGCGGCAAAGATGTCCGGTGAGACCCTGCTCGACAGCTTCACGATCGCTAATACAATCCTGGCGCAACATCGATGAGGCGCGCACGACGATCCCCGGGATACAGAAGCCGCACTGCACTCCGCCTTCGAGCACAAAAGCTTCGCCCAGAACGTTCCGCATCTGTTCCGGGACACCCTCGAGGGTGACCACATCCCGGCCCTCCATCTGTTCCGGCTTGCGCAGGCAAGAAAGGACGGGCCGTCCATCCACCAGAATCGCGCAGCAGCCGCAGACTCCTTCGGGAGCGCAGCCGTCCTTGACCGAAGTAATCCCGCACTGTTCGCGCAAGAATTCGAGGAAGTGCATTCCAGGCTCGTAGGAACGCACGGTCGGCTTTCCGTTTAAGTTGAAATTGATCTTGGGCATATGCTGCTGCCTGTACGTCCCTTGCATCATTCTATCGCACCCATTGGATGGCTTCAATCCCGGCTGCAATTGGGACCTTGCATCAAGATGATTTTGGAGTGGACTCCGTGGTCCGGCTGCATTACGATGCCCCCAAATGTTGCGCCATCTGCCGGGGAACGTAAACCACCTCGTCTAACAAGCGCGCCGCCCCTGCCGGTCTTCAAGGCGCTGGGAGCGACAGCTCGATGCGACATTCACCAGGAGGGTCTTGTGAGCCAGTCCGATAGCACGGCGAGTCAGTTGGGAACTGCTGGCAGCCGTCAATCTTCCGACGCTGTGATCGCATACACTATCTTGCGCTTGTCCTTTGGGGCGAATATCCTTCTTCATGGCCTGAGCCGTCTACTGAACGGCCGCCCCGCATTCCTGGCGTATTTGAATCACTATTTCGAGCATGCTCACCTGATGCCGGCGGGCATGATGCCCGCGTTTGCCACCGTGTTGCCGTGGGTTGAAACCACTCTTGGTTTGCTGCTGATGCTGGGCCTGCTCACCCGGTTCAGCCTGATTGCCGGCGCCTTGGTTTTAACCGCCTTGGTGGTGGGCACCAATCTCGCTCAGGACTGGGTCGTCTCCGGACTGCAGTTGATCTACTGCTTCATTTATTACTACCTGCTTGTTTATCGCGAACAAAATCAAATGTCACTGGATACCTGGTTGGGCGTTGGTGGGCGCTAAATAGAAAGACGCTTTCGGTCCGATTCTATTGTAAAAAACGCGGGCTGCGGTGCCCGGCTTAATAGCGTGGCCCTACTTCTGCGAAGCCTTGGATCGATTTAGTCCGTAATTACCGTAGCCATAGCTGCCGGTGTTTTTTTCCACAGTGTTTAGGGCCACACCGACAATTTTTCCATCCGGTAGTTCATGACAGGCCCTCTGAGCCGCTTCTGATGGAGTAGACCCTGCCCTAACCACCATGAGTGCGCCATCGCACAATTCTGCAAGCACGCTGGCATCGGAAACAGGGAGAATCGGCGGGGAGTCCACAATGACCCAATCGAACATCGGCGCGAGGTGCTCCAGAAGCTGACTGAGCCGGCTATTGGAAATCAACTCCGACGGATGCGTGATGTGATTTCCCGCGGGGATGAAATAGAGCTCATCATGTGGGTTTTTTTGAACGATCTCGAATTCCTTCGCTTCACCTTGCAAATACTCCGCCAGACCCGGATTGGAAGGAGCACCCAGCACCGCATGAAGCCGTGGGGAACGTAAGTCGCCATCCACCAATAGAACACGGCATCCGCGTTGGCGAACGAAGGATTGCGCCAGATTTGCCGCCACAAATGTCTTTCCCTCCGCTGGTGCGGCACTCACAATCAAAATAGTACGCAAGGCCCGGTTCTCGCGAATCCGGTATAGCCGCGAACGCAAAGTTCGAAACTGTTCGGCCCCGGCGGCAAAGGGATCAGAATTGGAAAATACCAGGAGATTTTTGTTTGTATTCCACGCAGGCCGCGCGCATTTTGCCTGCAATTCGTCGAATCCAGGAAGCGCGGAATTCATTTTCAGGTTTGAGTCGGCTGCAACATCGCGAGGCAGAACAAACTTGGGCGCATCTGTGGTTTGAACGGCTCCGTTCATACTTGCCTTTTCCGCCGACTCATCCAAAAAACTACCGAGGTGGTTCGCCGGCATTTCCTGTTGTGCCTTCTTTAACGCCTCGTGAATCCGACTCATACTTTCCTTCCTTACGACGCGATTTGCATTCTCACCCGGGTTCTGTGACTAAGCGCCTGCCTTTAATTTCCCTGATCCTAAACCGGATCCTAAGCCAGATCCTAAGATTGACACCCCTGCTTTAGATTGGCCCGATTCCCCTTTAACCAGCGGGAGCATGGCCAGGACGGGCAAGCGGAGAGCGAGTTCGACTGCGCGTTCCGACTTCAATGACGTGTCTTGCAATTCCAGCAGAAGTCCCAGGCCAAATCCCAACGCCAATCCACCCGCAAAACCTCCCAGTGCGAACAAGCGGACTTGGGGGAAGGAAGGCTTATCAGGGAAATTGGCGGGATCAAGGATCCGGAATTGTTCACCCTGTTGATGCCGTTCGAGGTCCGTGGCCATGGCGGACATGTCCCGCTTTTTCAACAAATCGGTATAGAAATCCAAAGCGGTCTGGTAGTCGCGCGTTAGCTGTTTGTATTCTTGCTCCACGCCAGGGCTGGATTGCACGCGTCCCTGATAGATCTTGATCTGTTTCTGAATTTCTTCCTGTTGGCTGGCGCGCTCCTTGATGACTTGGTTGTACTGGTGGACTTGAGCCCGCAACTGCTGGATCTCAAGCGACTCCGCGGGAGTGCGCGCGGACTTTTCGACCACTGCGCTCTTTTGCTGGTCGCCGGTTTCAGAAATCTCGTTCTTAAGATTGGCAATGTCTTTTTTAAGTTTGATCACATCCGGGTGATTAGGGGTATATCTTCCCTCTAGACTCGTCAATTGAGATTGAAGCAAAGTCAATTGCTGTTGCAGAGTATCTGGATTTTGCCCGGTCTGGGTTGTCTGCAATGCGGCCAACTGCTGCCCGAGCACTGATTCCGCGAAGGTCTTATCTTGTTGCGCGCGGCCAAGAGCCTCGGTCGCCGCGTTTAGCTGTGTATTCAGTCCCGCCAAAAGATTCAGATTTGCTTGTTCTTGATCCGGGAGAGATCCCAGATACTGCCGCTTGAATACCGCCAGCCTGGCATCCTGCTCGTCTAGTTTTGCCTTGGCATCTTCCAGTTGCTTGCCCAGGAACTGGGTGGTCACTTCTGCTTGATCTTGCCGGAGCTGGAGGTTTTCCTCCATGAACATCGAGGTGATTGTAGAACAAATCTGCTGGGCAAGATGCGGGTCATCAAGAGTAACAGTGATAGTGAATCCAGGAAGATTTTGAGCTCGGGTTTCGGCCATTGCTTGAATGGGAGTGACGGTAATCGTCTTTCTCAGCCGATCAACCAATTCGTCCATCGATGCCTTATTGATGTCTCTTGCAAAAAGGCCAAACTGCCGGATCAATTGCTCCAGGCGCGATCGGCTCATTATCTGCTCTTGCATTCCCGCTAGCCGCTGATTGATATCCTCCGAAATCACGGCCTTTACGTAACTTTCAGGCACCGCTGGTTGCTGCACCAGGACCTGTGTCTGAGACGTGTAGCGCTTTGGTAGGAAACGCGCAGTCGCAATGCCGATTCCCCCGCCCACAATTGCAAGCAAGCCGATCATTATCCAGCGTCGCTTGAGAATGGCGACATAATCTTGAAACGCTAATTGTCGCTCTATCTCCATTTGAATCTCACTTCCTGTAATTATCGGCTGATTCCGCGATCCAGGTTGAATTCTCCCCGAATTGGCCGATTAAACTTGCACGCCGCCATCGCGGTCTTAATTCAGATTTCACGCGCAGGACACGTGTCCTTAAGGTCTTCACCACTATGGTACTGGCAATTAAAGGGCCGAGTACGAAGAAATACTAGAACGATTTAAGTGATTTATAATCAAGTGACTAGAGACGAACCCCCCTGGAACTTACCCCCCCCAACTCCGATGCTGTCTAAGTATATTCCACTTTTTGGCAAAGCTTTACCCCCGTTCCACCCCTTTTAATAAACTGAGATTAAAAGACTTAAGAATAGGGATGGTCCAGATAAGTTCCATCCTGCATTGGATATTTCCCAATCCAAATATCACTTTTAGATTGAAGGATATATGGAGCTACCTGTAAAGTCCAATTAAGGCATGGACAGGCTAAAGAGGCTTAACTGGAAGTTCTGGTGGAGTACTCTTTCAGTAAGCGCCGTCTCCGGAAAAAATGGCGCCCGGGGTTGCCAGCAGAATCTTAATATCAAGCCAAAGTGACCAGGCCTGGCAATAACGCAGGTCCAAACGGACCATGTCATCGAAGCTCGTGCGGCTCCGGCCACTTACCTGCCATAGCCCGGTCATCCCCGGGATTACTTCCAGCACTTTCCGCCGATGCCAGGGGTCGTAGATTTCGAATTCATATGGCACTGGAGGGCGAGGGCCCACTAACGACATTTCGCCACGCAAGACGTTCCAGAACTGAGGCAGCTCGTCCAGACTGGTCTTGCGCAGGAAGCGGCCGACCGTCGTTACGCGCGGGTCGTTCGTTATCTTGTACACCGGATTCTTCACGTTGTCTTGATTTGCGCTCACTTCACCCGCAATGAACTGCGAGATGTATTCCTGATGGATCTTCGCATCATTGTTAGCGAACATCGTGCGGAACTTTAGGCAAGAAAAGCGCGCGCCAAACTGTCCAAGGCGTTCTTGCCGAAAAATAATAGGGCCCTTGGAAGTCAGCTTGATGGCCATCGCGATGGCCGCCAGAATAGGGGAAATAATCAACAGCAGGATGCTGCTGCCAACCATGTCCATGACGCGTTTGATCATGAGAGGCAGCTTCTTCTGCGGATTCTGCTGGTTCAAATCAGGATAAAGCTTGCGATCTGCGACCCATTCCTTGTGGTTTTGATCCCAGCTTTCCGGAAATACATGCAATGAAATAGCGATTTTGGCGGCCTTCTCTCGGCCAAGATATTTCACAAGGGCGCCCTCTATTTTCGCCCGAAGCACGCCAGTGAGCGGGCCCGATTCCTCCGGAGAAGAGAGAGAAACTTCAGTGAAAATCACGCCTAGAATCGCGCCTCTCTTGTACCAGCCCACCATGTCCGTTTCTCTTTTGGTGCTTGTGATCGCATCCAGGGCTTTCCCAAGAAGCGAGGCGGCGGAACCGTTCTCGTGCATGGCATCCAGCAGCATCAGAACGAATGGCTTGCGGGAACGCTCCGCCCTTCGTCGTTCGAGAACAAGCATGGAGTGGAAGATATTCTCAGCCAGCGCGACTTGTTCCCTCTGCGCAACTTCCTCTCTCAAAGTGCGAGGGAATGTTGGCTCTGCCCGTGTACTAGCTACCTCATGCGCGGGCGCTAAGCCGATCTTTGAAGAAGAAATGGTTCCCATTAATACTCCCGTAGACTTGCTTTGCCGAGCGGAATTTCAGGCTCGACCCTCAGGAAGCAATTCCTATGATTTCGCTTTGCCTTATGTATCTAGCCGCCACACCCGGATCGGCACAGTTCATTCTCGAATTGTGAGGCAATTCATCACAAGTCGAGGCGCTCAGACGACATATAGTTCGCAATCAGGCTGCCAGAAGGGGTCCTGGGAAGGAAAAATTATTGGGAATAGGGGTACCTGCAATCAACACATTATAAGTCACTTAAAGGTTTTCAGTATGTGTGCAAACTTTTGCATAGGACAAGATTAGATGATTATCCGAACTGATGTGAAAAGGATTTCCCTAATGTGCTGGAAGCTTTCCGACCTTTGGGTATTCCTTTGTCCCGGGTTTGCAGAGCGGATGACCGATGAAAAGTGAGGGATCTGGCCTAGGTCTTACCGGTGAAGATAGAGAAGATAGAAAGATCATCGCTGTGGCAACACAAATGAACTTCATACGCACATTTGATCAGGAAGCCGCGTTTGCCATTCCCCACCTCTGGCGAAGCGATGTATCGAGTCTCCTGAACAAGATCCCATCCACAATGTATCCCAGCGCGGCAATCAGGACCATAACGGCGACAACTAAATTGATGTCATTCAAATCCCGGCCCGTCATCAGCAGTTGGCCGAGGCCCAGCGAAATGTAGATCATCTCTCCGGTGATCAAGGAACGCCATGCAAACGCCCATCCTTGCCGCAGTCCGTCCACCAGGTACGGCAGGCTTGCAGGGAGTAGTACGTGCCGAAATAGTTGCGGCCCTTTCGCGCCTAAGTTGCGGCCGGCCATGGAAAGGATTCTCGGCACGTTGTCGAAACCTGCCTTGGTCGCCTGTGTCACCGCGAGCAGGGAGCCAGTGATGGTCACGAAAATAATCGCCGTTTCGGTTAAACCAAACCAAAGCAGGGCGATAGGCACCCAACAACTACTCGGCAGGCTCTGGAGACTTAAAATCAACCGTCCCAGGGTGTCTTCCAGGAATCGATTGGATGCCAGAACCATTCCCAGAAGAATTCCCAGGATTACGGAGATTACATAGCCGATCACGACCCTGCGCATGCTGACGCCGATGCCAATCCAGAGGCTGTGGTCCTTAAAGCCATCCCACAGGGATTCGGCGACTCCCTGCGGAGTAGGAAACAGATAGGGTGGCCAAATCTTCGATAGGGCCAGCCCCTCCCAAAGCACGAGCACGCCGGCGGCAAAGATCACCTGGTTAACGCTTTTCTTCACGTGAGTACTCCGCATTAAAGGATCGATCAATCTCTTCTCGAAGTTGTCCGAGAATTTCCTTCGACAGACTGGCAACGCCGGGATCCTCGACGTGCCTGGGGCGATCTAGCTTGACTTGAAACTGACTCTTGATGCGCCCGGGCCGGAAGCTCATCAGAAGCACACGGTCACCCAGGCGCACAGCCTCGCGGACGTTATGGGTGACGAAGACAATCGTTGGCGAAGTTTCTTTCCAGATGCGTTCCAGCTCATCGTGCAGCATATCGCGGGTTTGCGCGTCGAGCGCCGCAAACGGTTCGTCCATCAAAAGAATTTTTGGCCTCAGCGCAAGAGATCGCGCCAGAGCCACTCGCTGCTTCATTCCGCCGGAAAGTTGGTGAATGAAATGATCTTCGAAGTGGGAAAGGTGGACCATGCGAAGAAACACGCGAGCCTGGTCGCGCCGGTCGTCTCGCGACACCCCCGCCATTTTCAGCCCGAATTCCACGTTTTGCCGGACCGTCAGCCATGGAAATAGCCCCAGTTCCTGGAAAAGTAAAATTCGATCCGTGCCGGGGCCTATAACCGGATTGCCGTCGACGGTGATTTCTCCCGTCGTAGGATGATCCAG
>JBGOVX010000273.1:0-2808 GCA_041478355.1 Terriglobia bacterium
AACATTGATCGCGCGAAGCGACGCGCCAATCAACTCGACGCCATATTTTTCGAGGACGCCGCTTTCGGCTAGCTCGACCGCCAGATTCAAGCCGGTCTGTCCGCCCACGGTGGGCAGCACGGCCCGCGGACGTTCCACGGCGATAATTTTTTCCAGGTATTCCTTGGTCAGCGGCTCGACGTAGGTGCGGTCGGCAATCTCCGGATCGGTCATGATCGTCGCGGGGTTGGAATTCACCAGCACGACTTCGTAGCCTTCACTTCGCAAGGCTTTACACGCTTGCGTGCCTGAATAGTCAAACTCGCAGGCCTGCCCGATAATTATTGGGCCGGAGCCGATAATCATAATTTTCTTGAGGTCTGTGCGCTTGGGCATTGGTCGGCTAGGCCCTGGCCTGTCCGCGCCGCGGAGCGCCGGATGAATTCCACTGTTTCATCAAGGTCGTGAACTGCCGGAATAAGTAATGCGAATCGTGCGGTCCGGGCGAAGCTTCGGGATGGTACTGCACGGAAAATAGCGGCAGGCTGCGATGCCGCAAACCCTCATTGGTGTGGTCGTTCAAATTCAAATGCGTAATTTCAACGTCCTTCGAAGGCAGCGAATCCGGGTCCACGCAGAATCCATGATTCTGCGCGGTAATTTCCACTTGCCCGGTCAGTAGATTTTTCACCGGATGGTTCGATCCGTGATGGCCGAATGGAAGTTTGAACGTTTTTCCTCCCAGGGCAAGGCCGCACAGCTGGTGGCCCAGACAGATCCCGAACACCGGAACGCGGCCCAGCAGAGTACGGATGGTCTCGATGGCATACGTCGCAGGTTCTGGATCGCCGGGCCCATTGGAAAGAAATACGCCATCGGGCTTTAATGCCAGCGCATCCTTTGCCGACGTCTTTGCCGGGATGACCACAACATCGCAATTATGATCCACCAAAAGGCGCAGGATATTTTGTTTGACGCCGAAATCGTATGTGACCACTCGAAATTTCCGGCTCTCGGCATGAGATTGCGACTCGCCCATCGCTTCTTGCCACGGAGAAGCGGTCAATTCGATGGACCCGCGTTCCCATGCGTATTGCTTTTCGACCGAGACTCGGCTTGCCAATTCCTGGCCCGCCATCGAAGGCAGCGCGAGCGCTTCGGCAATCAGGTTTTCAGCGCGGGTTCCATCGGTCGCCAGCACTCCTCGCAAGGCGCCCTGCTTGCGGATGTGCCGCACCAGGGCCCGCGTGTCCACATCCCAAAGCACGGGAATGTTGTGGCGCGTCAGATATGCCTGCGCGGATTCACCGGAGCGCCAATTGGAAGCGATGCCGGAAAATTCCCGCACGACCAGCGATTCGATGTGAGGGACTGTGGATTCCTCGTCGTCGGGATTTGTGCCCACATTTCCAATGTGCGGATAGGTCAAACAAACAATCTGTCCCGCGTAGCTGGGATCGGTAAAAACTTCCTGATACCCGGTGAGACTGGTATTGAAAACGACCTCGCCACCACGCCGCGTGACTGCGCCGGCGGCGCGTCCGCTAAATATTCGTCCGTCTTCGAGCGCAAGAATTCCCGGTCGTACGACAGTTTCCGTCAGCGGAGCCTCCCGGCTGTTATTTTTTATCCTGGGCAAGAACTGCGATCGAGCCAAAATGATCTACCGGCCAGTATGCAAATACGGCCTTCCCATATATGAATCTGCGCGGCACAGGCCCGAAAATTCTGGAGTCATTTGAGCTGGAGCGATGATCGCCCATCACGAAATACTCGTCGCTGGGGATTCGAGTTGGCGACAAATTAGCGTAATCAGCAGGCTGCGCCGGGATGTAGGGCTCCAGCAGCGGTTTGCCGTCTACAAACACTTCGCCTTCCCGAATCTCGACCGTATCTCCGGGCAATCCCACCACGCGCTTAATGAAGGACTTGGAGCGGTCCAAAGGATACCAAAAGACGACGACATCGCCGCGCTCAATCGGCTCGAAGCGGTAGATGAACTTATTGATGAAAATTCGTTCCTGGTCGGAAATCAGCGGAGTCATGCTGGTGCCTTCTACCTTAACGGGCTGATAGAAGAAAATGATGATGACCACGGCGAGGCTCAATGCAATCAAGAGGTCGCGCCCCCAACTCCTAAGTTCGCGGCGCAATGGATGCGTCGCTTCGGGCGCAACGGTCGTGCTTATATCGGCGTTCGGCTCCATGTGTGTGCTTCGGACAAACTAATTATATACCACGCTGCTTGTTTGCGCGCCACTGGAACCATCCTGCCGGCGATTATCACCAGCATCGAGGATTTGACCTAAGATCCGAGAATTGGTTTCTTGAATAGACCAAAAACCAAGACAGGCCATACCTGAAATGCCTCTGGAATAGCTTTCAATTCCCCTTTTGAGTCACTGGACCAATCATATGTCTTGGGGGCGTTGTACTATTTCCCCGCATTATATGCGCGTGATAGTACGACGAAGCGGAGTTGTGCGCTTTTCAATATCGCCCAGAGAGAAATTCTTCATCTCGCGCGAAGACGCGCAAGGAATCGCCAATCTACATCCACCTTGCTCTTTGCCCAAGTGCCCCACAAGCAGGCTGAGAATGCTCTAGTAAATCTCGATGGCGCTGATCTTCGGCAGGTCAGCTGATCCAGTGATGAATTGGATGGTGACCTTACCATTAGTCACGGTAACGGGGAAAGTTTTGTCGATGGCCGTTTGCGTAGCCCCCGCCGCGGCAATGATGTCAAAGTTGGTCAGCACGGGGGTACCGTTGATCGCCACATTGAAGATGCGCTGTCCCACGGAGGAAAAGAAGAACTCGGCGAACTTC
>JBGOVX010000158.1:0-8499 GCA_041478355.1 Terriglobia bacterium
AGGCCGAAGTGGCCGCGCTGTGGCCCCAGGTCACGACGGAAAATCTGCGCGAGGTGACCGACTTTGCCGGATTCCAGCATGAATTCCGGGAATTGTTCGGCTTTGAAGTGGATGGCGTGAACTACGAGCAGCCTGCAGAAACGGATTTGTCCTGGTAGTCGCAAAGATTGGCAAGGTCGCGCGGTTATAGACTGACTCGATATGCGGGCAATCCTCCTACTTTTCCTCATCGTCTTCGGTCTAAATATCGTTCCTGCATTTGCTCCGCCCACATGGATGGTGTTTTCCTATGTTGGATTCCGGTACGCGGAGGTCAATGTCGTGTCGCTGGCGATTGGGGGAGCCGCGGCTGCGACATTGGGACGGATCGTGCTTGCCAAGATGGCGCGCGTCATAGTCAGGCAACGCTTTATGAGCGAGTCGACGCGTGAAAACATCGACACCTTCAGGTCGCAACTGGAGCCGCGGCGGAAGCTGACGTTTGGCGTATTTCTTTTCTATGCCTTTACGCCGCTCCCATCGAACTATCTCTTCATCGCCTACGGATTGACAACGATGAAGCTCCGCATGATCGCCATGCCTTTTTTCATCGGACGGTCGGTGAGCTATAGTTTCTGGGGGATGACCGCCTCGGCGGTCGCGCGGCGAATTACTCTTGAGGATACAGACGCGCTGTCGTATCTGAGCGTTTATTTCGTCGTTTCGCAGATCGCGCTGCTTTCGTTGATTTACGCGTTCACGCGCATTGACTGGCGTATGCTATTTGCAGAGCGAAAGCTCAAATGGATGGCCAAAACACCGCGCCGCTCTCAAGAGCTCCCCTAAGCATCTTGAAGGCAATCGTAGCGTGTATCGCACCAGTCTTCGGCCAACACGCTTTTCTCCCCGCAAGATTTGAACCGAGTCGGCGACCTTGTATACTGGAAACTTCGTTCTGGCCAGTGGAACCGGGAGCATCTAATCGATCATGAAAATCGAAGAGTTTGAACAGAGACTGCGCGACTCCGTGCTGATCGCGGATGGAGCGATGGGCTCGCTGCTGCATGAAACCCTTGGGCCTCAGCGCTGCATGGATGAATTGAACGCCACGCGCGCCGAGGAGGTGTTTCGGATTCACATGGCCCACCTCGAAGCCGGCGCTCATATTATCGAGACCAACACGTTCGGAGCGAACCGCAATAAATTGAGCGCGTTTGGCCTGGAAGATCGAGTCGCCGAGTTTAATCATCGCGGCGTCAAGATTGCGCGCGAGGCGCGGGAAGCCGCCAAGCATGAGGTGCTGATTGCAGGATCGATCGGTCCGCTGGGCCTGCTGCGGCAAGTACGCGAATCGCCCATCGAACAAGTTCGGGAATTTTTCCGGGAGCAGGCGGAGGCGCTCGAAGAGCGTGGCGTCGATTTATTTATCCTGGAAACATTTGGCGATGTCGAGGAACTTGTGGCGGCGGTCGAGACCATTCGCTCGTTCTCGCGGCTTCCCATTGTCGCGCAACTCACCTACTCCGAAGAAGGAACCACGTTCAGCGGCACGCGGCCGCGGGATGCCTGGGCCATCCTGCACGAGAAGGGAATCCAGGCCATCGGCGCGAATTGTTCGGTGGGTCCACAAGACCATCTTCGCATTCTCCAGGAATTAGCGGGTGTCGCGGGATCGTTTCCCATGAGCGCCATGCCCAACGTGGGATTTCCTCAACGCGCGGGCGACCGCGTCATCTATCCAAAATCCTCGCCCGAATATTTCGAACTTTTTGCCAGGGATGCAGTCACTCTGGGCGCTCGCATTCTGGGCGGATGTTGCGGAACCACGCCGGAACACATTCGAGCGATGGCCAAAGCCGTCGAGGGCACCCGGCCGCAGAAAGCGGCCCGTGCGGCTACCAGCGTCGAAACCCCGGACGAGATACAGCCGGCTGCGACCAGGGAACCGGAAAGCGCGCTATGGCGCAAAATTCAAGCGCGGCAATTCGTCATCTCCGTGGAAATTGACCCGCCGAAAGGCACCTCGATTGACCGCATTCTCGAGCAAGTAAAAAACGTAATGGCGTCGAAGCGCGTCGATACCATCGATATCAACAGTGGACCGCTGGCGCGACTGGGAATGGACGCGCTCACTCTCGCCGGCGCACTTGAGCGGCAAGGTTTTGAGACCATTCCGCACTTGACCACGCGCGACGCCAACATCATCGGTCTCCAAGCCATGCTCCTGGGCGCGTGGACGGTTGGCGGTGTTCGTAACGTTCTTTCCATTACCGGTGACCCGCCGTCGCTGGGCAGTTATCCGGACACTTATGGTGTGTACGAGGTGGATTCCATCGGTCTGGTGAAGATGATGACTCGCCTGAATCAGGGAACCGATTGGGCGGGAAAAAATCTGGGCGGCGCAACCAATTTCACCATCGGCGTCGCGGTGAATCCTCTGGCTGAAAACCTGGACGAGGAATTGCAGCGGTTTGAAGCAAAAGTTGAAGCCGGGGCGCATTTTGCCATGACGCAGCCCATCTTTGACCCGGAACACTGGGAAGGTTTTCTGAAACGCCTGGGCGGAAAATCTCCGATTCCCATCATGGTGGGTCTGTGGCCGCTCAGCAGTTACAAGCAGGCCCTGCGACTGCACAACGAAGTGCCCGGCATCGTGATTCCCGAAGCGCTATTGAAGCAGCTGGAATCCGCGGGCAGCTCGGCGCGCGATCTCGGTTTTGCCCTGGCGCGCCGGTTGCTGGACTGGGCCAGGGGCGCGCGAAACCTGGGGATCGTAGGCGCCTACTTGATTCCTCCTTTCAAACGGTACGAAGAAATCCTCGACCTGTTCTCTTGACCTCCGAGGGTTCCTCGCCTCAGAACTCGAAATCCAACGAGAACTGAATTTGTCGCGCGTGGATTTTCTCAATCGGTTAAGCCTATCCAGGTGTCTGCGCGGCGTGCGGACGAGTCGCAAACATCTGCGAGCCGGGTCAGAGTTAAGTAGTTTTTCTCAGTCTGGAATTGCGTTTCATCAATTTGACCCTTTTGGCAGTTTGTTCAGTGCCGGAGATTCGGGATTGATCTGAAATATGTCGCCGGGATCAAGCGGGCGCTGGACGGCATCCTCCAGGTCGCCGAGAGCTCGCTGCGCACGTGCCAGCGCGTCAAATCGCGCTCGAGCTAGGACCGAGCTTTGGACTTGCACACCGTCGAGAGCGAGACGAATCTCGGCGCCGGCGCGGATTGTCTGCTGAATCGATTGCAATTGAGTGTCTTGAAGCTTACGGAGCGATTCGGCCTCAGCCAGTTCCCTTAAAGCTGCGGTGTAAACGGCAAGTGCCCGTTCACTTCTGGCGATTACTTGCGCCTGCCTTTCCAAAAACGCGGCTGCGGCTTCCTGGCGGCGAGCCTCGGCCTCAGCGATGGGCCCCTGATTTCGATTGAACAGCGGAACAATCGTCGAGAGGCCGAGGGTAAAGAAGCTATGCGTTTCCTCATATGTGTACCCCGGACCGATATTGACATCGGGATATTGCTTGGAGACCTCGAGCTGTAAGCCGGCTTCGGCGGCCGCGTATTGCGCAAGAGAGCGTCGAACATCAAGACGATTCAGGACTGCGTCGCTCTGGATCTCTGCTGGCGAAAAGGATTCCGCGTCGGGCGGGGTGTCCATGCCGGACCATGAGAAATCAATCCCCTGCAGGCCCGCCACTGGAATCCCAAGCGCGGCTGCCAGGGCGGCCTTGCCCTCACCAACCTGGCCCTCGGCCGTGGCAATCGCCAAATGTGTTTTTGATAGGTCGATGCGTGCCAGATCCACGTCGACTCTGGTTATCTCCCCGGCAGCAAATATTTGTTCCAGGATGTCTACCTGGTCCCTGCGAACTTGCTCTTCGGCACGAATCAATTCCAAGCTTCGAGAGGCAACAAGATAATTCAGTAGCGCGGCGCGAACCCCGCTGCGGACGGTCCAGGCGGAATCCGCAAGATCGAATCGCGCAGCTTGATCGAGACTTCGCGCGACTTGGATGCGATGCCCGCGTTTTCCCCCAGTCTCTATAGGAAAGGACAAATCCAAAGTTAATAGGTAAGGACTCGGGATGCCTGGTGCGATGCCCAGAGTGGGATTGGGCCGGGAGCCTGCCGTCAGAATAGCTGCTTCGGTTCCCGCGATGCGAGCCCGAGCAGAGTCGAGTGCGGGACTAAAATACAAAGCTGCAAGCGACAATGTTTGTAAATTCCAAGTCTTGGGCGGCCACGGGGATACCGGGTGACCTAGGTTTTTTTCCTCGAACGATTGGAGGCCGGGATCGGCAAGATCCCGCGATGCAAACCGCGAGGCTGTTGCGCTAGCGACGATCGGTAACGCCTGGTACCGCTGCGCTGCACAACCTGTCAACAGGAAAACCACGATCAGAGGAACGATTCCTTTTCGGTTCGCATACATACGGTGTTTCTCCATGCGTCAAGAAGCCTAAGAATGGATCCAACCGAAAGCCAGTGCCTTTGATCTAGCGTCCCGCGAAGACCTTACCAGGCTCGAGCTTCAACACCGGCCGGACGCTGATCAAAGCGGCTATAACGCTCACCAGCATGACCATCACGCCCCCTACGACGGGAGTGAACCACATCATGCGGAACGGGTAATCGGCCTCGGCCACCGCGATCTGGCCAACGATTGCGCACAGGCCCAACCCCAGTCCGGTGCCCAATAGGGCGCACAGCCCGGCCTGCACAAAGACCATGGCCAGCAGCAACTTCGAAGTCGCACCCATGACCTTGAGCACCGCGTACTGTTTCAAGCTCTCATTGGTGAACATGTACAGCATGACCCCGGTGACTCCGAAGCCGACCGTCATGGCCAGTGAGAGCATCGCGGCGATATCGCCGACATCCTCGGAGTTGACCAGAAACCAGTTCACCGTGTCGGCCTTAAAGTCATCCGATGAGCGCGCCTTCAGTCCGGTTCGCCCATGAATGCGTGCGGCCAGATCCCGCGGAGATACACCGGGTGCGGCTGTTGCAAGCACGAACGTGATCCGGTGCCGTTCCGGCAGAAGGATGCGGACGGCGCTAGAGAATGTGGTGTAGAGAAGGGGACGTGGCGGATAACGGGGCAGAGCTTCTGACCTCCCTCGGACCACCACATGGTGATCATTCACCAATAGCTCATCGCCTGCGGCAAGTTCGCGTGTCGGCGCGCTAAGGTGTGGCTCTCCATAGGGCCATTGATCTGCCTTCAAAAGGGGTGTTTCGAGTTTTCCGTCGGTGCCACCGGGATCGACAATCACCGCATCGGGAGCGCGTAGTACAGTAGGTGACAATCCATCCTTCAATCCAGGCACCCCGAACAGCGTGGCATCGTCCACGCAAATTACTTGGAACGACTGAAACATCCCGTTTGGAAAGCGCACTTCCGCCGTGCCCAGCGCCAGCGGGACGGCCGACAGGACGCCTTCGACACTACGGACGCGGTTCAGCGCCGAATCGGGCAGGTTCGTGGTCTGCTCGGTAGACTCAACTGCGGGGTCCATGACCCAGACGTCCGCCGCCGGGTTCTCCGAGATGAGAGCAAAACCGCGTGTCATGAAGCCGCAAAAATACGACGCGGCAAAGGTAACCAGGAACGAGGTAAAGCTGATACCGAAGAGCAGCCCCGCGTACTTAGCGCGGTCACCCACGAGCATTTTCAAGGCGATGCGCAGCATTTAGGGTTTCCTCCGTTGGGCCGTGGGTCCACGGAGCTTTTGCGTCGCGTCAGTGCCGCATGTTCCGGATGAACCTTGCGTCTGCAGTACTGTCCCGGCAGTGGGAGGCGCTTCGATGAAAACGTCCATCTGCTGGCCGACATAGACGGGCAGCGCGGCACGCTCAAAACTGTAGATGACTTGCAGCACTCTTGTGTCAGTACGTTGGGTACTGTCGCTGGTCAGCGACACCTTCGGGATAACATCCGGTTCAGTGCGCTCGAACCGCACCGGCGTTTTCAGGTCTGGATTGCCGCGCACAGACGCCACCGCCGACGCACAGGGTTGGACCCTCCAGGCGTCGTTCTCATCGACATCGACGCGCACGTGCAACCGCGTGACGTTTCCGAGCAGCATCAATGGCGTGCTGAGGACGCCGCTCTGCGCAAACTCGCCTGGCCGGGTCTTGATCTGAAGGATGCGGCCGGACACTAGTGCACGGATCGTGCGGCGTTCCATCTCAGTCTTGATCTGCTCGACCTGGGCCTGCGCCGACGCCAAAGACGTCTCGTCGATGGCTACGTCAAATCGTCGATTGGCCAGTTCCTCAACACTGATGGATGTCCCTGGGTCCATGCCCTCGCCGACTGTGAGCCGGTGTTTTTTCTTTGCCAGGCTTGCCTCAGCCTCTTTCACCTTAGCGACCGCTGGCAGGAGTTGGGCTTGCAGATCGCTGGTGTCGATCTTGAATAGAGGATCTCCGATTTTCACTTGCTCACCCCACTTGACATAGGTTTCAGTCACGATGCCGGAGACCGGCGTGCCGATCGCAATGTTCTCGGTGCTGGCCTCCACGATGCCCGGACCGAAGATATAGGAGGTGAATGGCGCCTTTGCCGACTGAACGGCTGGCTGTACAACCGGCGGAGTGCGGTTGCCCTGAATGACCATGAATATGGCGACGCCGAGACCAACGACCGCCAAGAGGGGAAGCACGTACTTGCGAATCATTGTAGACGCTCCTTATTCTTGCCATCGCCGACCTCGATGATCTTTCCGTCATCCATGTGTGCCATGCGATCGGCAAACTCGAAGATGCGCGGATCGTGAGTGACCACGATGAGTGCTCGGTCAGGACTCTTCGCAACGCCTCGCAAAATCTCCATCACGCTGTGCCCGGTTTCATGATCGAGGCTGCTTGTCGGCTCGTCGCAAACAATCAGCTTAGGGTCGTGCACCAGCGCACGGGCGATCGCCACGCGTTGCTGCTGGCCGCCGCTAAGCTGTCCCGGAAACGCGCCTAAGTGCGGGCCAAGATGAACCGCTTCGAGAACTTCTTCCGCGCGGGCTTCCGCCTTCTTCCGGGATGCGCCGTTGATCAGCAGCGGGACGGCGACATTCTCAACCGCGTTGAGCGCGGGCAGCAGGTTGAAGAGCTGAAACACGAAGCCGATCGACGCGCCGCGAAAGCGTGTACGGTCCCTCTCACCCATGCGCTTCAAGTCGCGCCCCAGCACCTCGCACTGGCCGGAATCCTGGTCCAGGATCGCCGCTATGACGGAAATCAGTGTCGTCTTTCCGCACCCCGACGGGCCGATCAGCATGAGCAGCTCCCCGCGGCGGACGTCCAGATCAATGCCACGAAGCGCCATGACACTTGCATCGCCTGTTCCGTACGTCTTGGTCAGTCCGCGGCAGCGGACCGCAAAATCGTGATTCGACTCCGCTGCACCGATTGCGTATTCCATGGTTTTGTCCTTACCCCGTAGAAAAGTACATTTGAACCAAGTGCATGCCGCCGCTTTGTCGTTCATTTCCGAACGGACGACTGCCAGACCTTTAAAAGATCCTTACGGCAGAATTTTGGGCTCAGTGTTAGATACGGAGGTTAAGCGGGGGACTTCCTGAAGCAGAAGCCATTGCGACGGGACGGAACAAAAAAAGAGTTGAATTCTGGACGCTGTGATGTGTGGAACCAACACTTGATCCTGAGAAGCTTGGGGAGAGTACGACGATTAGCCGCGACAACGCAAATAGGGCTCCCACACACAAGGCCAGGAGGACGAAAATGTACTCGGTATCATTCCCAGTTTGGAGAGTGTGATCCCAACGGTCGAACATCTCAACAAGTGGGCAAATAACACAAATCGCCAACGAAATTGCACCAATTATGAATGAGGCCCGCGTTCTCATCAAATAAACCATACCCCATCCTGTCGCTGAAGGTCAATCGCCATGGCCCCGGGCAGTTCGAAACTATTACGGCAGAGACATCATCCAATAAAGCCCAGGAGCGAGAATCGGCCCCCAGGGAGAGCGTTCCAGGCTGTAAACTACTATGGATATATTTACAGCGCGATGAATTGAAAATGGCTGGCCTCCAGGCGATCTGCCGGGCGCCCAGTCTGGTTTGAGAATGGGAGAGTGTCGTTGGATCGAGATGCGCGAATTTCCAAGCTGAAGAATCTCCTGAAGGAGAGAATCGTCATTTTGGACGGCGCCATGGGCACCATGCTCCAGGCGCAGCAGCTGGATGAGGCGACGTTTCGGGGTTCTCAGTTCCAGAAGCACCCGAAAGATTTGCGTCAAAATTACGATGTGCTGAACATTACGCAGCCGCGTATCGTGCAGTCCATTCAGCGGCAATATCTGGAAGCCGGCGCGGACATCATCAAAACAAATACATTTAACTCCAACGCGATTTCCACGCTCGATTACGGCCTCGAGAAGCACGTTCATGAACTCAATGTCGCAGGCGCGCGGATTGCCCGTCAGGTCGCCGACGAATTTGCAGCCGCCCATCCTGATCGTCTTTGCCTGGTGGCCGGGTCGATGGGGCCGACCAATCGCA
>JBGOVX010000257.1:0-3506 GCA_041478355.1 Terriglobia bacterium
GCCGGGGCGGCCGAAGGCGCCCAGGATCTTGCCGGTGAGATCCATCTTGTAGACCCGGCCCACGCTGCCCACGAACATCACCTGATTGGGTCCATTGGTGAGGCAGAGCGCCCAGGGCGCGGTCGGCAAGTTCCAAACCGCTTTCCGATTGCCGTCAGTGTCGAAAACCTGGATGCGGCTGTTGCCGCGGTCGGCGACATAGACGACGTCATTATTGTCCACCACAAGACTGTGAGGGGTGTTGAAGTCGCCCGGCTGGCTGCCGCGTTCGCCCCAGGACTTGACGAAGATGCCATCCTTATTGAACTTGGCAACCCGTGAATTGCCGTATCCGTCGGAGACGAACATGCTGCCATCCTTGCTCCAGCCGATGTCCGTCTCCTGATAAAAGGCGGCTTTGCCGGGCACAGCGTGTTCGATCACATGGGTCAGCCAGGTCCAGGGCTCCGGGTTTGTTCCCAACGTGCCCACGGTGCGGCCTTTGGAATCGAAGCGATAAATGATGTTATCGGCGGCATCCACATACCAGAGATTGCCTTGCGGATCGAAGCGCACGGCATGGGCACCTGCGAACATTCCGGAGCCCTCGCCCCAGGAGCGCACGAAGGAGCCCTCCGACGTGAACTCCTGCACGGGGTGATAGCCGCGATTGAGTGCGACGATATTGCCCGTGGGACCGACCGCGATGCCGCTCACGCGGCCCACGATAGAGTTGGCGGGATAGTTGAAAAAGCCCTCCACCAGATGGAATGGCAGTTGCGGTATCGGCGCTGCGCCCTCGCCGCCGCCCTGCGCGTTCATAGGCGCGACGGCGCAAAGCGAAATCGCCGCGGCGCAAACCGCTGACATCAAGAAGCGTTTCTTCATTAGAGCCTCCCCAAGCGTTGGTGATGGGCGTAATCCTACTCTTGGTTCCCAGGTCTGGCAAGCACGGCGCAATCGCCTTCAGCAGGACGGCAGCGCGTTGTCACAATGTTACCAAGACGGAAAGTGTAAATCGGAGACTCCTGCTTGGGACTCTGAACGCGTCTATTCGCGTCCCCAGGACTCTGCTCGAATCGACCTTGTGTCTCGCACACCCTACACTTCTCCGGCCCTTGATATTGCGAATTTAATTCAGAACCTCAACTCCAATACTCTGGAAGGGTTGTTTCTCGTCGAGGGGCTGACTACCACGCTGACAAATCCATCCTTCGGGTCCGCGCTGTTCTGCACCCACTGCCAACCCCCGATAAACACCTTATCGGTAAGTGGGAATTTGCCCCCCTTACGCCCCAAAAGCCAGTTACCGATAGTCCGTGTGGTCTCAATGGGTCGATGCAACACTCGCCTGCAGTCTACTCGCCGGGGTTTCAAACCCCAAAGTTTTTCTTGGACGCTGATTTAAGCGCAGCGCCACCTCGTCGAGTTCTTCTTGTGAATGTACTGACAAGTCTGTTCGTTTCGGAAAGTACTGGCGCAACAGGCCGTTCGTGTTTTCGTTCGAGCCGCGCTGCCACGGGCTTTGTGGATCACAGAAGTAGACTTTCACTTCCGTGTCGACCGTGAAACTTTTGTGCTGGGCCATTTCCAGTCCGCGATCCCAGGTCAACGAGCGCCGCAAAGTTGCAGGCAGCTTGCGAATGGCCTGGCTCAGCGCGGCGACCACCGTAGCCGTATCTTTGCTGGACACCCTGACCAGCATCGTGAAACGCGAATGTCGTTCCACGAGCGTGGCGATGTGACTGTTCTTCGTGCCTCCCAACAGATCGCCTTCCCAATGTCCGGGGACGGCGCAATCCTCGATCTCTGCGGGTCGTTCCCGAATGGAAATGGCGTCGACGATTTGACCCTTGTGGTGCCCGCTATCACGCGCGTGGCGGGAGCGGCGAATCCGCCGCTGGAAGCGAAGATGCTGAATCAGCTCTTTTTTTCAGCACTCCCCGCGCTTGTATGAACAGGCTGCGGTAAATCGTTTCGTGCGACACGCGCATGCTCTCGTCCTCGGGATACTGACTCTTTAGCCATTGTATGCTCGAAACAGTACTAAAACCCGGGTACTGGCAGAACCACCCGTCCAGGCCATTCCATGCCTCGGAGTTCCGATGAGAAAATGGGGTTAACAAGTAATGAGGCAGTCGGAGAGGACTGACTTTGAGACTGATTGTTAATACGCTGAAAAGTGTGGAACAACCTAACCTGCAGAGAGCAGCGGGCGAGGGAGCTGTAGTGGATGCGCCTTCATGTTCGCTGAGCCAGAGCAGCTTTGGCCTATCTGGGAGTGACAAAGAAGCTGTCTCGGCTAGACCTTCTACGCATGCTTCGCAGACTCGCCAGGAGCGTCGAAGACAAAAGAGAGCGGGGGTGAAGTTGGCGGCGCGCGTCCGCCCCGCTAACCTTGGCACCAAAGACAGCTACGAAGTTCTAGTCACAGTCAACGCCTCGCGTCAGAGCCTATATTTCACTACGACGAGCGAACGTTACCGACTGGGAATGCGCCTCCGCGTTATATTTCCTTATGGCTCAGCACATGACTGTGTTGCCGCTTCAGAAGACGATGGAGAGGTTACTCGCACAGAACGCCTGCCCAACAAACTCATTGGAGTAGCCGTCCAGCTTCGGAGCCCGGCACACGCGGCGCGCTCACCCGTCGAGACGGTGAGGCCTTCCGTCTCCCGCGGGGCGGTCGCAGAGCGTCGCATCGCCATCCGCCATCTGTTTTCGGCGGAAGCGGTAGTAGTTGTCGATTCGCATGCCAATATTCGCCTGCAGGCGCGCTGTTCGGACTTGAGCCTGGAGGGCTGTTACATCGACACGCTGAATCCCTTTCCCAAAGGAACGATCTCGCGCGTAGAGCTGCGTACGGCTGAAATTGTTTTTGAGGCCATTGCGCGTGTCAATTCCAGCCACGTGGGAATGGGTATGGGTCTCTGCTTTCAAGATCTGACGCCCGAACAAACATCCGTGCTGGTGCATTGTTTGACTAACGAGCCGGACGGACGGATGTCGGTTGCCAATCCGCCGGAGATTACCAAGCAGGACAAATCAAAGGATCGGACTGTGGCAATAGAACTGGTTCGCCATATGTTATCCAAGGGTATTCTCACGAAAGCCGATATCACGGACATTTTTGTTAATCCTGTTATCATCTGACCTCCTTCGCTGTTCCAACTAAGCGTCGCGGAGATCAAACTCAATATGGGCTAGTGGATTTTCCCATTTCCTGCGTTGACGAAAAGCGTAAATGTGCCCGTATACCACCGGTTTTTCCCTATCCATATGATTAACGAGTATCACATGATATTCGCAACGTCATCCGACGTGAACAATGAGATTCTACCGCGCACGGAAGAAATGGAATCTCTGGATTTTAGAGTTCCTCCCGATAAACGCTGCCAGCTCAACCGGTCGATGCAACACCTCATAACCACTTGACCTGACAATACTTCTCATCGAGAATCAATCAGTACGGCAATACTCCATCAGAACCTAGACAGGGCTCTTGTTTTGCTTGCATTGACGCCCAC
>JBGOVX010000128.1:0-10458 GCA_041478355.1 Terriglobia bacterium
GCTTATTTCAAGCCGCAGGGGCGGCGGCGCGTCTTTATCCTGGACGGCGCGGAAACCATGCGTTGGGACTTCGCGAATATCTTTCTGAAAATTCTGGAGGAGCCGCCCGAGTCGGCGACACTGATCTTGATTGCGCCCAACCCGTTTCAGCTTTTGCCGACCATTCGTTCCCGCTGCCTGCAATTTTCCTTCACCGCGCTCGGGATGGCCGAGGTCGAGGACATTCTGCGCGCGCGCACGGAAATGAATCCGGAGGAACGCATCCTCGCCGCGCAACTTTCCGGGGGGTGTCCGGGCACCGCGATGGGCCTCGATGTGCCGGCGGCCGTCAAGCTTCACCGCGACGCGCTAACGGTCCTCGAGCGTTCCATCGAGCTGCGCGGCGTCTCCGATTTATTCGCCAGCACTTCCGCGCTTGCCAAGAGCCAGGAAGTGGCATTTGAAAATGTTTTGGAAGTGTTCTATAGTCTTCTTACGGACCTGCTGGATTTGTCCTGTTCTCCTTCGCAGAAGGTGTTGCGAAACCCTGGTTTACGCAAGGAACTCGAAGCACTTAGCAAGAAAGTGGACGTGGAATGGATCAGCAAAGCCGTCAGTGGATTTGACGCGCTTCACTCGAGGTTGCGCAGGAACGTGAACCGGTCACTGGGCCTGGATGCCGTGGCTATCTCTCTCGCGCGTCTCGCGCCGGACGCAAAAGTTCAGTTTGGCGGCAACCGGTAACGTACCCGTATTCGTTTTTCGTGCATCATAGGTGTTGAATCAGTCCTAATATCCGGTGAT
The DNA here is from genome assembly GCA_041478355.1 of Terriglobia bacterium. GTDB lineage: Bacteria > Acidobacteriota > Terriglobia > Acidiferrales > UBA7541 > Palsa-360. The sequence continues at coordinate 784 of JBGOVX010000128.1, forward strand.
TTTTATTCGACAAGGAGTATTACAGTGAACCGCAAGCTATTTCGCCCTACTCTTACTGAAATTAAGGAACCCCGTCTGAGTCGTTCTCATGCAGCAGCCCCTTCCGGCCCCCAGCCACACAAGAAGCCGGCGCCTCCAGAGCAAACACACGCGGAGAACTTTTATTGGATTAAACAGATGCAGAGCCGCACGCCGGTGGTTGTTGCTCTCACCGACGGAGAAATCTTGCATGGATCGATCGAATGGTATGACCGTGACTGCATCAAGCTGACTCGCACCGGCAGCCCCAACTTATTAATCTACAAACAATTCATCAAGTATGTTTATAAGGATGGCGAAGAGGCTGCGCGCGGAGGAACCAACGCCCTGTAATGCGCGCCGGCTTAGTGTCACGCGGCTATTGTGGAGAGCGTAGCCGACCCGTCCGCCAGGATATGTACACGAATCCACAGGCTCAACAACTATCGGCGAGCAGGTCTGCGATTCCTTTTCCCGGTTCCTGAAGGCCGTTTGGCGGGGATAATCGCGAACGTCATCAGGGCTTTGCTGACCAGGCGGCGGTCCTCGTCCATGATTTCGCAATCCACGACGCTGGTGGTTTCTCCCTGACGCAATACCCGCGCATAAGCCCTGATTTCTCCACTCTCGACCGCTTCCAGAAAATTGATTTTCATCTCCAGGGTAACCACGCGCGCGCCCACCGGCGAGGCCAGGAAGGCCGCAAATCCCCCGGCCGTATCGGCAAGCATCGCCAGGACGCCGCCGTGAACCACGCGATAGATCTGCTTGTGCAGGTCAAGCACAGGCATCCGGAAGACCACGTGGCCGCGGCTGGCCTTTTCCAATAGGAAGCCAAAGTGGTTGACGGGATGGCTGTGGCGCAGCCGTTTTGCGGCCCGCGCCAGCGCCGCATCGCTCAATGTTCCCCGGGGTTTGGTCAAGTGCGTTCCATCCTCGAACCGTCCTGGCCGTTTCGCGTAACAAAACAAAAATATTTGACACCCGGCGCCCTCATGCCGCGTCCAATGAGGTGCATCCAGGGTGCGTCTGAGGTTTGGGAATCTAACATCCTGCTGGGATGGACGCAACAGAATCGCTATGCTGATGTGGTTTCTGTTTGTTAGACTCGCTGTTTGCTAAAATCTTAAAGATTGGCGTCCTCGACGACTGAGAAGCCGGCCAATTCGCGGTTCCCTACACATGAAAATTGGAATTACTTGTTATCCAACTTATGGCGGCTCCGGAGTAGTCGCTACCGAACTCGGAATGGAGCTGGCCGCCCGCGGACACGAAATCCATTTCATCAGCTACGCGCCACCGATCCGTCTGACCGACACGAACGAGCGAATCCAATTCCATGAAGTGGAGATTTCCAGCTATCCGCTGTTTGACCATGCGCCGTATGCGCTGGCGCTGGCGGTGAAAATGATGCAGGTGGCGGAAGCGGAAAACCTGGACCTGCTGCACGTGCATTACGCGATTCCTCACTCGGTCAGCGCGCTGCTGGCGCGCATGATGGCCGCACCCAGGCGTCTGCCGTTCATTACCACGCTGCACGGCACCGACATTACGCTGGTGGGAAATGACCGGAGCTTCCTGCCCATCACGAAATTTTCGATCGAGCAGTCCGACGGCGTCACCGCCATTTCCCACTACCTGAAACAGCGCACGCTGGAAGAATTTGACATCAAGCGCCCCATCGAAGTCATCCCAAATTTCGTGAATTGCAATCTCTATTGCCGGAAAGACAATCCAGCATTGCGGGCCGAGTGGGCTCCGGACGGCGAAGCGATCCTGATGCACTTATCGAATTTCCGTCCCGTGAAGCGCATCACCGACGTCATTGAGATTTTTTCGCTGGTCCGGGAGAAAATGCGCGCGAAGCTGGTTCTGATCGGCGATGGCCCGGACCGCGGCGCCGCCGAGTACCTGGTTCGCAAGAAAAAACTCGTGCCCGATGTTCATTTTCTAGGAAAACAAGACCGCGTCTACCAACACCTGGCGCAGGCGGACTTATTCCTGCTGCCCTCGGACCTCGAATCGTTTGGTCTCGCGGCGCTGGAAGCCATGGCCTGTGAAGTCCCCGTGGTGGCTACCAACGTGGGCGGCATTCCGGAAGTCATCGAGCACGGCATTGACGGTTACCTGCACGACGCGCGAGACATCCAGACCGCCGCAAAATACGCGCTCGAGATTTTATCCCGGCCCGACCGCGGGCGCGCCATGGGACAAACGGCGCGCGTCAATGCCCGGAAAAAATATTGCGCCAATGATGTAATCCCGCAGTATGAGGCCTACTACCGGAAGGTGATTGGCGCCAGGGAATGACAAGGATTTGTACTTCGCCTTTGGGTTCCGCGCCTTCTGGTGATCGCGTTCCACTTATTCTGGAGGCTCCTGTGACAAAGCCACGCGACATCGCGGCAGTCAGTCTGACGCGTTGGTTGCTTGTTCACTTGCTCGCAGGCTTAGTGTTCCTTGCGGTTCCAACCCCGAGCCAGGCCCAGGTGTCCGCGGCGATCCTGGGCAGAGTCGTGGATGCCTCTGGAGCCGGCGTCGTTGGCGCAACGATTACGGTCACCAGCCTGGACACCGGTGCGACGCGCACGGTGACCACCGAGGAGGGAGGCAGTTTTCGCGTTCTCTCCCTGCCATTAGGCCCACAAGAGGTTAAGGCGGAGCAGAAAGGTTTCAAGTCAGTAGTCCGCACGGGGATCAGCTTGGCGGTAGGCCAAGAAGCTGTAGTGAACTTCACCCTCGAAGTGGGTGAATTCGTCCAGCAAATTGCCGTTTCCGAAGATGCTCCCGTGGTGAATGTTACCCCGGCATCGGTTTCAGGTCTGGTGGGCGAGCGTGAAATAAAAGATTTGCCGCTCAACGGCCGGAGCTTTGACGATCTGATCGCGCTGAACCCTGGAACCATCAATTACAGCGCCATGAAGAGCCCCAATACCAGCACCAGCAACGGAAATACTTTCTCGGTTGCCGGGCGGCGGACCGGGGAAAATCTGTTTTTGTTGAATGGCGTCGAGTATACCGGCTCCAGCCAACTCGCCGTCACCCCCGGCGGAGTCAGCGGGTATCTTTTGGGGATTGATGCCGTCCGCGAATTCAACGTTCTCACCGATACCTATTCCGCCGAATATGGGAAACGCGCCGGAGCGCAAGTCAGCGTCGTCACCCAGTCGGGAACCAATGCGTTCCACGGATCCATTTTTGAGTTTCTCCGTAACAGCGTGCTCGATGTCCCGGGACCTTTCGACCAGGAGTCGGTTCCACCGTTCAAGAGAAATCAATTCGGGGCCGCGGCGGGAGGGCCGCTCAAGAAAGACCGGTTGTTTTTGTTCGGCAACTACGAGGGATTCCGGCAGGCGCTGGCAGCCAGCAGCGTGAGTGTTGTCCCGGATACGAACGCGCGCAAAGGCATCTTGCCGAATGCCGGCACCGGCGCACCCACGCAGATTGTTCCTGTAACTTCTCCCATGTTAGCGTACATGTCCTTTTGGCCGCTCCCGAACGGTCCGGAATTGATGGTTCCCTCCACAACGAATTCGAGTCTCTCCGTTCCCAGTGGGACCGCCAAGGCGTTTTACAACCCCAACTCGCATATCCAGGAAGACTTCGGCACCCTGCGCTCGGATTACACCATTGGATCTCGCGACACTTTTTCAGGAGCCTATACGATTGACGACGGAAATAGTTTGATACCGCTATCGGACCCGTTGTTTGCATCGTACACGCCGCTGCGAATGCAAGTCCTCAGCCTGCAGGAAACGCATGTCTTTTCACCTCAGGTTCTCAACACATTTACGATCGGTTTTTCCCGAGCCTCCTTCAGTCTGGCTTCGGTTCCCCCGGCGAACTTCCCTTCCAACCTTTCCTTTGTTTCCGGGGCAGGACCTGGGGGAATTGTCGTGGGAGGAGGCGCAACAACCACCGCCAACGGATCAATCACTTCGGCGGGGCCGAACAACGCCGCAGGTGTCGCGAATCACCGAGACCTTTTTACGTATCAGGATAACCTGCAAATCAGCAAAGGAATTCATCAGATCAGCATGGGCGCCTGGTTTCAGCGGCTCCAGGATAATCAGGACAGCGCCTCGCGCCAGCTTGGGCAAGCCACCTTTTCCAGCCTGACAACGTTCCTGCAAGGGACCGCGAGCACGTTTCAAGTCGTGCCCCTCCACACCGAACTTGGATGGAGAAGCCTGTTCAGCGCCTGGTACTTCGAAGATTCCATCCGGCTGCGCCGCAACCTGACGCTCCAGATAGGAATTCGTGAGGAAATTACTACAGGCTGGAACGAGGCGTACGGAAGGGCTGCGAACTATGTCACGAACACGCAAGGAGTCCTGGTTACCGCTCCTCTGTTGGGCAATTCCGTCTTTACGCGAAACAACGCGAAATCGTTGCTCAATCCCCGGATCGCTCTGGCATGGGACGTCTTTGGAAACGGCAAAACAGCGCTGCGCGCCGGGTACGGAACTTACCACTCGCTGATCGACGATCTCGCCTTCTTGCTGAACTCGCTGCCTCCCTATAATGGCGCCGCTTCGTATTCGAGCGTGTCTGTGCTTTCGAATCCTCCTTTTCCTGTCACCCCCAATGTCGCGCCTCTATCTAGCACGATTTTTGCTCCGCAAGGAATACAGCCGGACGCGAAAACCCCGGCTGTTCAGGAGTGGAATTTGGCGATCGAGCGACAACTCAATAGCAACACCTCTCTGCGCATCGCCTACGTCGGGTCATTCGCCACGCATGAACTGCTCAGCATCGATCTCAATAGTATCCCGGCGCAGATTTGTTCGAATCCGAGTGGATGCGCATCTGGCGGAGTTGCCGCCCTCAAGAGCACCGTTTCACAAGGCACGCAGTACATTCCCGTGCGATCTCGTCCCAACTCTTCACTTTCAGGCGGATTTTTTTGGCTTACCGAGGGCAATAGCAGCTACAACGCGTTGCAAATCGATGCGACCCACCGTCTGAGCAAAGGCCTGCAATTTCGCGGCAATTACACTTGGTCGAAAAATCTGGACATCAATTCCGGATTGACGGGCGCACAGGCCAACAATCAAGCGCAGATGGTGATGGATCGCAATGATTTGCGAAGAGACTGGGGACCCTCTGCCTTGAATATCACCAGCCAGTCCAGCATTTCTGCCCGGTACGATTTGCCTTTCGGTCACGGCCAGCGCTGGCTGAGCAACGTCAATGGAGTCGAGGGCAAATTCGTCACCGGCTGGCAGTTGAATGGAATCGAGACATTCCTGACCGGCTTCCCGTTCACTCCCCTGACCGGTTCGAACCGCTCCGGGGATGGCGATACCAGAAATCCTGACCGGCCTTCGATTAATCCTACGTTTACTGGACCAGTGCTGCTCGGGAATCCCAACCAGTGGTTTAATCCCAGCGCTTTCAAACTGCAAACGCCGGGCACCTGGGGAAATTCAAGCAGAGGAACCCTGACAGGACCGGGCCTGGCCGACGTCGATCTCTCCGTGTTCAAGAACACCGGCCTAACCGAGAATACCAGCCTGCAATTTCGGGCCGAGTTATTCAACTTGCTCAATCGCTCCAACTTTGGACCGCCAAACACGACTGTATTTTCAAGCGGCGCGATCAGTCCTTCCGCCGGGCTGATCACTACGGCGGCCACCTTCCCTCGCCAGGTTCAACTTGGATTGAAACTGATTTTCTAAATTTACCTGCTAAATTTTAGGCGCCGGAAGACTTCCCGAGTTCTCCGAGATCGCGTGAATCAGTTCCGGGATATCGATACGGATTCGAGTTCCCTCGCCTTCCCGGCTGGAAATATCCAACCGGAAATCTCCTCCGTAGAGTACGCGCAAGCGTTCATGCACGTTGCTGATTCCGATCCCATCTCCGAACACTTGCCCCATGCGTTCTTTGGGGATTCCCACGCCATTGTCTTCCACTGTAATAATCAGGCGCCCGTCGTGGGTTGACGTGCTGATGGTCAGTTCACCGCCGCCAATGTTCGCGGCGAGGCCGTGCTTCAGGGCATTCTCGACAATGGGTTGTAGGAGCATGCTGGGAACGAATGCATCCAGCGCATGTTTTTCGATATTCTTGTGAATCAGAAGATTGTCGCGGCCGAACCGCGCCACCTCGATGTCGAGATAATCGTCGATGAAATCGAGTTCCTCTTGCAGAGGCACAAAGGTCTCATGCTTTCGCAGCAGCCGCCGCAAGATGTTACTCAACTTAATGACTACCCCGCGAGCCGTGTCGGGATCGTAGCGAATTAACGAAGATACTGTATTCAACGTGTTGAACAGGAAATGCGGATTGATTTGTGCCGTCAGGGCGTCCATGCGCGCCTTGAGCAGCAATTGCTGGTGTTGCTCGAGGTTCATCTCGGTCCGCGTGTTGTTCCAGATTTTAATCGGCACCGCGACCGCCATCACCGTAGACAGCAAGACCAGCGCCAACTCCCAACTCCGTCCCACGTCCAGGTAAAACAGCCATTGCGCCCTGGTGGCATGTCCAAGCGCCTGGCGCGCCAGCTCCAGGACCACGCAAGCCCCCAGAGGCAGCATTTCCCAGGTAACTTTTTGCCTGCGGTAGACCCGCACCAGCCAGCGCGGGATGCTCATAAACGTGAACGGTCCCAGCTTCCAGATCTCCTCCGTATTCGGAATCATCTGGCGAATCAGCCCTCCTACCAATCCCGCCGTGGCCGCCACCGGAGTCGACAGCCACTCATGATTGATAAACGCGGGCAGGCTGATGATCGATCCGCCCAGCGGGCCAACCACGCGCCCTCCGAGCAGCCCGAGCAGGAATGACCCTTCGAGCATGAGATCCGCGGCGCGATAAGGATGTCCCACGATGCGCAGGATAACCCCGAAGGCCAGCGGCGGGATCACAAAGAGAATCAACTTCAACTTTTGATCCGAGTCGCGAACCTCGGTGAACAGAACTTTTCGAAAAATGGCGGACCGCACCAGCCATGCGCAAATCGACGCCGCCGCGCCGACATGCAGCAGCAGCGTGAGCAGCAAATCCCCGCCAAATGTAAACGTATTCATGGAACTTGTTTACCGCGGCTAAGTTAGCCAATCCCCCCGCCGATGTAAAGTGCCCCCTGCGCCGCACACCTGCTATACTACAAAACTCTCCATGCCACAGAAACCGCGACGCCAGGCCCCGGCTCGACACAAGTCACCACACACTCGCATTCGCATCGTTGCCCGTGCCAAGCTTCCTACACGCTTTGGCCCTTTCGAAATCCTCGGCATCGAGGGCCGCAACGCCCAGGAAAGCGCCGTGGCCCTGGTACATGGACGAATTCGCACCCAGACTCCGCTGGTGCGCATTCATTCGCAGTGCTTCACCGGCGATGTGCTGGCCTCGGAACGCTGCGATTGTCGCGCTCAGCTGGAACTTTCTCTCCGGCGCATTGCCGCCTCGCCCGCCGGCATACTGCTCTACTTGCCGCAAGAGGGCCGAGGGATCGGCCTGATGAACAAGCTTCGCGCCTACCAATTGCAAGATCGCGGCATGGATACGGTCCAGGCTAACGAAGAGCTGGGGTTCGCCGCCGACTCGCGCGATTACCGATTCTCGGCCGCGGCCCTGCGTCTGTTAGGAGTGCGCCGCGTGCGTCTGCTTTCGAATAATCCCGATAAAGTGCAACAGCTTCAAGCGGCGGGAATCCGTGTCGTCGAGCGCGTGCCGTGCAGGCCACGGACTTCGCGCACCTCGCTTGCCTACCTGGAGACGAAAAGAACGAAAATGGGCCACCTGTTGGACCGCCTGTAACCTGATTTTGTTGCAGACGCCAAATAGATGTAGTATCACCGAATTCGACAGGGAGGATTTCCATGACACCCGTAATTGAACAGTCCGTTACGTTCAAGGCCTCTCCGGCCGATCTCTACAAACTCTTTATGGATTCGGCCAAGCATGGCGCCGCAACCGGCGTTCCGGCCAAGATCAGCGGTAAAGTGGGCGGAAAATGGTCCGCTTTCGGCGGGATGTTGGTTGGCAAGAACCTCGCGCTTGTGCCTGGCCGCTTGATTGTGCAGTCCTGGCGCTCAACTGGCTGGAAAAAGGCTGATTCCGATTCGGTTCTGGTGGTGACTTTCGAGAAGACCAAGGGCGGCGCCACCGTACACCTGGCACACGTCGGTGTGCCCCAACACGATCACAAAGGGGTCACCCAAGGCTGGCCGAAATATTACTGGGGGCCTTGGAAAGCGTTTTTCGCCGCAAAGAAGCGCGAGCCGTAAGTTCCATCTTCCTTGCGTGATCCTAACCGCCGCCCACCAACTGCACGATTTCGAACCGGTCACCGGGCTGCAGAACGGTGGCCGTCCATTGCGATCGAGGAAGAATTTCCAGATTGCGTTCAATGGCTACGCGGTCGTGCGGAAGGCCGAGATGCGAGAGCAGTCCGGTTACGACCAGCCCCGTGGGGACCTCGCGGGCTTCTCCGTTCACAACCACCTGAATTTTCGCGGTCATTTCGAGGGCTCTGTTGGAGCTGTATCCTTTCGCCTGGCCTTGAACCGAAAACGCAGTTCGCCGTGGAGTGAGCCGTGAATCGCGCGAATCACCAGCGCCGCTCCGTCCCCCACCGTTGCGGGCAGCGCAAATCTCAACGTCGCCCGGCCCGTGGTATCCGAGCGCGCGCGGACCGGAGCGGTCCGTTCCTTGCCACTTTCCAGAAATGACTCGATATCCGCCCCGCCAATTTGTTCCGCCGAACCTATTCGCAGTAATTGCAATTCCAGCGTCACCTCGCCTGACTTGAGCCAGGTGGTTGGATTCAGCAGACGGACATCAAGACCCTCGCGAGGGCTCGATGCGCTTGCTTCGGCGGGCGGGCCGTCGTCGTTCGAGGAAAACCCCAGGGTGCCCGTTTCCAGTTGCGCGATCACTGCGCGGTGCTGTCTGGACAGCAGATCGTGAAGGTGCCGCGCCAGGTCCTCCGGCGGAGTAACGGCGGCGGAATTCTGATAATTGGTGCTGAGTTTGTACACCACTCGCCCGGACTCGTACACGATCGTATCCAAGCAAGGATGCGCGGGACCTCGGTCCTCGGTCTGGACGTGATACACGACGTTCCCCACAGATACGTTCGAATTGAAGCCGAAATTCATGTCGTGGACCGCCTTCCAGTGGTTACGGTAACCGCAGAACCGCCCGGCAACCCGCCCTCTAAAAATATACGAAAATAATCTTATGCAACGCTCATAAAATCTCTTCGGAACAATTGACCGCTTGGCGCATCGTCGTTATTATAGCTTCTGGTCCAATGACGGGAAACGATCTCCAAAGCTACGCGCCGCTTCTTTTACACCTCATCTTAGCGATGACGCTTTCCGGTATTCTGCTGGTGCTTTCGTCCGCCGTGGGCTGGCGGCGGCCATCCAAAGTAAAATCGCAAGCCTACGAGTGCGGCATCACTCCGGCCGGTGATGCGCGCGAGCCATTTTCGGTAAACTTTTATCTGGTTGCCATGGTTTTTATTTTATTTGATGTGGAAGCCATCTTCCTCTACCCCTGGGCCTATATTTTTCGCCAATTGCGCTGGTTCGGGTTCGTGGAAATGCTCCTTTATATCGGGATCCTCCTGGTGGGGTATTTCTATCTCTGGAAGAAAGGGGCGTTGGACTGGAACCGCCCAGCCGCACGCCGGGACCATAC
>JBGOVX010000264.1:0-3216 GCA_041478355.1 Terriglobia bacterium
GATGGTGACGACAACCTCGGTGTCCGCCCGGGACATGGCGAGATTGAGCGCCGCGGCCTTTCCGCGATTCACTTGATGAATGATGCGCACACGCGACTCCTGCGAAAAACGGGAGTCCAGAAGTTCGCCGGTTTTGTCGGTGGAACCATCATCCACAACGATGATTTGCAAGTCCTTCAGATCCGAGAGAAGAACCGAGGTGATGGTCTGCACGATGACGTTTTCTTCGTTGTGCGCGGGGATCAGCACGGTCACGCTCGGCGGCGGATTGGGCATCACCGCACGGTCGGGACGCAGCTTCTCAATGATGGCGAGCAGCCCGATGACCACGGCCCGCCCGCTCACCAGTACGATGCCGAGAATGAAGATCATCCCGATAAAGAATCGAAACCACTGGAAGAACGAAAAAATAAATCCGTCCGCGCTGGCTTCGAAACGCTCTTCGGAGGAAAGGGGCAGCATCACTTCCGCGCGCGTTTTCCCGATCAGGTTCGACACCGAAACAAACTGGTAGCCTTGCGCACGGAGCTCGTCGATGATCTGTGGCAATGCCGCCACCGTTTGGCTGCGGTCCCCGCCGCCATCGTGGAGGAGCACAATGTTGCCCCTGTTCGCTTGCAGCAGCACGCTGTCCACAATTTCTTTTGCCGGGATGGGCTTCCCATCGCGCTGGCGCCAGTCGTCCGGATCGATGCGCTGGCCAATGATCAGGTACCCCATCTCCTGGGGATAGGGAAGTTGCGCGACTTCTTCGGCATATTCGGGCTGGTGATCGATGCCGTAGGGCGGGCGGAAGAGGATCGACTTCACCCCGAGCGTGCTTTCGATCAGGCGCTGCGTCAGGTTCAGCTCCCAGCGGAGCTGGGTACGCGAAATTTCGTCGAATTTCGGGTGCGTAAAAGTGTGGTTGCCGATTTCGTGGCCTTCGGCGTACTCGCGCTTCAAAAGGTCCGGCCTGCGGTTCGCCTCGTCGCCAATGACGAAGAAAACGCCAGGCACATTTTTCTGTTTCAAAATGTCCAGCACCTTGGGTGTCCATTGCGGGTCAGGGCCATCGTCGAAGGAAAGAGCGATTTTCTTGTGCGCCGCGCCGATCTGATCGATGTTGAAGGAGAGCGGAAAGGAGTCATACGTTTCGTCGGTGAAGAGGTCACTCGCGGCATCGTATTCGAAGGATCTCCGCCCCGATTTGGGCGTGTCCGTGATGTGCCAGATGTCGCCCTCGCCTTCGAGGATCAGATCCGGACCAGGCGGGAGGTCGGTAAGTTTCTGGCGGGCCGCGTCGTCGGGCCGCGTGGCATCCCAAATCGGCCATATGGATGTATCCGCAGAGCCCAGCCGCCAGAGCGCGGTGCCTTGCACGCCGAGTTTATCGCTCGCACGCAGTTCGTTGTATGCGGTGATGGCATCGAGCATCCAAACCTGATGCACGTGGTTGTGTTCGTCGTAATACGAATAGTGCGGATTCAACGAGGTGCTATCAAACTCGACGTCCGCATCGGATTCCTCGGCGTGCAGCAACGCTTCCTGGACGCTGAATTCCTCCGCCGGCTCGAATTGTTTCTTCGGAGCTTCGGACCAGTCGTAAGCGTAGTTGGCGATACCGACCACGATTTTTTGCGCGGGAACCACTTCGAACACCTGGCGCAGGTTTTCGACGAACCAGTCCTGTGCCGCGATGGGGCCGGGCGGCGAAGTCAGCCAGTGCTGGTCGTAATTCATCAGCACGATGGCGTCGCACTGCTTGCCAAAAAATTTGTAATCGTAGGCATCATCGCGCGCGGGTAGCGCGATCATCAGCTTCAACCCGACGGAATGGAGCGCGGAAGCGAGGGAGCCGATGAATTGGCGGAAGTGAGCCTGGCTGGCGTCGGGGACTTCTTCAAAATCGACGACCATGCCCGCCTGGTGAGCTTCCACGGCGTACTGGACGATGTCCCGCACCAAATTCTGGCGCGCCGCCGGGTTCGCCAGCATCTGCGCCATTTCCTGGATGCGCCAGTCCACCCCATCGTAGTTGTTCACCAGCCCCATCATGGGCAACTCGATGGGAGGAATGAACGACTTCATCCACTGGTGCAGCTTGTCGTCCTTCAACAGGGCGATGGCCTCCGCCGGAGAGGCTCTGACCCTAGTCTGCCCGCGCTCGTAGTCCACGATGGTCAGCGCGCCGTCCGGCGAGACCGCGTGCAGTTGCTCGGGAATCAGAAGGTCAATGTCTTTGTAATGTTTCTTCAGGGAAGCAAGGCTGTTGGCATCCCAGCTCACGAAGAAGGCCGCGCGCAATGGATCGTAGCTAGCCGGGACGGTTCCGAGGTTTGCCACGCGGCGGCGCCGGCCTTCCCGTGCGGGCACCGGCTTCTTTTTCGATTTCAGCGCTTGATATTTCGGTTTGGTATCGGGAAGCAGCCCCGCGGGCAGTTCGACGCTCACGGCAATAGTTATGAAAAAATACGCAAGCAACAGCGTCAGAAGGGCGCCGGTGATTTCCATGACGCGCCGGGTGCGGCGCCAGCGCACACGCTCCGCGTCATAAAAGATTGGACCGCGTTCCTTCATGTCACCTTTCAACCGGGCGGCACGGCAGGCAAATGTGCATCAGGCTGGGGCTGAGTCCGTCTGCTCGATTCCGTCTGCTCTATTGTAAGATGCGTGGCATTGATGAAGCGAATTTTCTCGAATCCCACTATCGCTCTGGCTGCAGGCTTTTGCTTGCGGCTGTTTTTTGTGCTCCAGTATCCGGGCAACTCCGGCGACACGGTTCTATACGAGCAGATCGCTACGAACTGGCTGAAGCACCACGTCTATGCGATGGATGTAGGTGGCGCCGTTACGCCAGTTGATTTGCGCATGCCGGGGTATCCGGCTTTTCTTGCGATCGTCTATGCCGTCACGGGCCGTACGGGCGCGGACGCACGTATTTGGGTCATGCTCGGCCAGATCGCCGTCGATCTTCTTGCTTGCCTGGTGATTGCCCGCCTGGCGGAAGTTCTGGCGTGCCTATCCGAGGGCTCCACGACGAACAAGCGCGTGCGGTCTGTTGCGTTGTGGCTCGCGGTTTTGTGTCCCTTCACGGCGAATTACACCGCGGTGCCACTGACGGAAATTTTCGCCATTCTATGGACGGCGCTGGCTTGCCGTGTTCTTGTTGTTGCGCTCCGACGAATCAAGAAACCTGATTTTCTCCTGAAGGGATCTCATCTACCTCTTCGAAAA
>JBGOVX010000147.1:0-9477 GCA_041478355.1 Terriglobia bacterium
CAAGATTGACTTCTTCAGCTACGAACCAGAAGGTCGGGAGTTCGAATCTCTCCAGGAGCCACTTTTGGAAGATGCATAACTTCCAGGGTCTGCCCACAAACCCTGCTCCCAGGAGACGAGTAAGTCATTGCAATCACATATCGGAATCGCATCAATTTTCCTTGCCCAGAATCAGATGATTCTGAGCCAAGCTCCGTTTCATCTTAGGAATCTTGGTTCATCCGCATAGTCGGATTGTGCCACTCCCTCCACATCCTTGTACGGAACGATAACTGCGCAGGATCGATTGCAGCAACGCTGAGAATTATCACGGTGCTCTGCCGCGATCATCAAAATTCATTCGCAATAATCAAGAGGGTAGGAGAAGATGCGGTGATAAATTATGTTTTACGTTAACGCAATCAACAACTTTTCTCAAACATCGGCGTTGCTAACCAGCGACTCGAGTCTGTTTGATTCGATTTGGGAAGAGAACAGAATATGCATTCCGCTAAGAGAGGTCGCGCCATCCGTCGTCGACGCCCTAATCGCAACCGAGGACCGTCGGTTTTTCTCTCACGCCGGGGTTGATACAAGGGGAATACTCCGGGCCGCATATGTGAACTTGCGTGCCGGACACTTGGTTCAGGGAGGAAGTACTGTTACGCAACAACTTGCTCGGATGTCTGTCCTACGGAGGGCCGATCGCACTGTGAGAAGGAAGCTACTCGAATTGTGCGTCGCAGTACTCTTAGAGCGTCAGTTTGCAAAGGAGCAGATACTGGAAGCCTATCTTAATGCTGCCTATTTCGGCCACAACATCAATGGTATTGAGTTGGCCGCCCTTACATTCTGCAAAAAACACGCCGCGGATCTTGACGAAATCGAAGCAGCATACCTAGTGGGCCTTCTGAAAGCACCGGCCCGGTACTGCGGCTGTTGCAATCCAGTTCGCGCCGCAGCACGTACTCAACTCGTTTTACAGTTGGCAGGATTTCAAACCAATGTTTCTCGCGAACCTGCGACGGCGAAGATCCTGAAACAACGGCCTCGGTATACCGAACTCTTTCCCTTAACGGCCGGTTATCCCAAAGAATATATCCGGCATTGGCTCAAGCAGAAGCTTCCGAAATCCTATCCATCAAAACGCTTGATAGTTCACACTACCATTGATCCACAGTGCCAGTCTGCTATTGAGGTCGCGTGCGCTGAGGTACGATCAAGAGGTTACGCTGGGCGGCTTGCCTGTCTGGTGCAGGACTCGAATAAGGGAGCGATTCGAGCCGTTTCTGGGGGCACTGATTTTCGAAGCCACCAGTTCAATTCAGCAACGGATGGATATCTCCAACCAGGGTCCCTCCTCAAGCCGTTCGTCTTGTTGGCAGCAATTCAGAAGGGCATTCCGATTGATTACAAGTTCGAGTCACGCCCACTCAGAATTCAATTGGGTGGTGGCAAGACTTGGGATGTCAGAAATGCCGGAAGCAAGTATCACGGACGAATTACCATCGCCGAAGCATTAGTTCACTCTGACAATACTGTGTATGCCCAGTTGTTGCTCGACATCGGTGTTGAACAAGCTCTTCAGGTTCTCAGGGCAGCGGGGCTACCGATAAAGCACGCGACACCTGCACTCAGTACAGGCGCGATTCGACCAGGTGTGTCGCCTCTTCAAGTTTGCAGTGCGTACTCTGTTTTCTCGAGCTACGGAGAATTTATCCCGAGTTCAATCATAACCCGAGTAGTCGACGAGAATGGGACATGCCTGTGGGATAATGAATTGGTAGCTCTCCGCCTATGCACTCACGACGACGCCTCGGCTGTGGTCAAGGTCCTTAGAAGAGTTTGCGAGGAAGGAACCGGCATTTTACCGCTTCGTCAGCCTGGTCTGGCCGCGAAAACGGGTACAAGCATCAGCGGCGGTTGGTACATGAGCTTCACCGATACCTATCGGGTTCTAACGTGGACTGAGAGTGACTTTCTGCCAGTCGGAGTGACTCAGTATCCAGAAAAAGCTATATCTGCAAAAGCGCTTGCTAGCCGCATCTGGCAATTGCTAGGCAAGGCAACGCTTGGTTTCAGTGAGTTATACAGTGCCTTCGGGGGGGTCGACTCAATGTCTGTTCGTGATCTACTCTGGGTTGAGACCGAGTTCCAAAGAGCATGAACCCTCCCCTTTTTGTGATCGACACCCACGCACTTGTTTGGTTTGTAAAAGGTCGTGTTTTGCAACTTCAATTGCATTCCTTCGTTTCAATGATCCATCCGCGTGCGCGAATTGTTATTCCTTCTCATGCATTCACAGAGGTCCAGCAAAAGTTCACTTCAAAAATGGACAGCAAGAAAAACAGCATACGGGTACCACCCACACCACTGCTTCGGCTTGTAGGTAAGTGCTCAAACGTAAGGATCCTACCGAACGACCCCACTTCGCTAGCTTGGGAGTTCAGGCTTAAACGAGATAACCGGACTAACGGTATCGCCGACCAGGACATTCCGATTGCCGCAGCCGTAATGGTCGTGCGCCAGCACTACGATGGGCCAGTAGCTCTAATTACGAAAGACGGACCTTTAGTAAAATGGGCCTCGTCCGCCGGGGTGCCGGTCATCTGGAATCAATGTCCGTTCCAGCTTCTGCCAAGCTAACAAGCCGATATCTGCCATTTACAAGATCCTGAAGCAGGCGATCATGATGATCTGCGGCGGCCTAGTGGACGTCGTGACGGAAATTGACCTTAGCATCATTATCAGTCACGGCAGCGATTGACCTATCCACCCAGCGACCTTCCTGCGCCCAGCTACGTGGATCATCCCACACTAGCGAGCTCCAAAAGCTCCTAATCAGCGAGGAAAAGAGTCTTTTTGCCATTTAACAGTCCCAGTCTGGTCCGCAACCATTGATTGAAAGGAACCGGACATTGTAGAAGCATTGTCGCTGGCAAGATCAAGAAGAACAGTTGATTCTCGTTCGAAACCATCCTCCACAAGGTGGATGCGAATTCGATCCTTTGAGAGGTAGAGTTTTTGTATATAGCCCTCGAGAGCGCCACGAGTGCGATTTTTTCCAACATATTCTCTTTCACCTGTTGAAGACTTTTCATAAATCTTTTCGACAGTTCCACGAATGACGGGTCCCTCTTGCCAGATCATGGCAACATACCTAAGCACCATCCCCTCAAAAGGCTTGTAGGCAGTTCCTGCCGTCCGGGTTTCGAAGTACCATCGCCCAGCGATTTCCGGAAGAGGGAACAGCTTTTCCTTTGCAATGAAGAAAAGACAAGTTAGTACTGCCCCACCTAAAACAGTAGCGATAGTATCAGAGAGGAAACTATTGAAATTCATTGAGTTAGTTCACGGTATTGCACAGACCAGGAGACTACGAGCTCATCAAAAACTGTCCCTCCCAGACCGTGCGCGCAATAGAACTACCAGAATGCTCGCGGATTCAAAGTGTGCCTGCCTGCCGGGCTGTGCCTTGTTATCTCCGCGAGATTATATCCACATTCCGCTGCCGACATCAAAATTCAGTTAATTAACTTCATTAAGTGGTGTTCGATGCTAAAGCAAATAATCATCTGGTATCGGACAGTAGAAGAGAATAAAATCTTTTCATCCCTCAAGATAGTCTAGTGGCTTCGAGGCTACACTTTGTGGACGTAATCGTCTTTGGAATCCTTCTCGGGCTCGTGGCAATAACTCTCGGATTTGCCTGGTGGCAGAACCGCAAGGCGGTGCGGGCCAGACAAGCTCTAAGTCTGGCAGTGGAAGAACTTCCCTCTAAGGTGGTAGACGCACTACGCTTCATAGTCCGATTCAATCAGGAGGGCTCGACGATAGATCCCGTCCTAAGCGAACCATGGCATGGCGCTATCGACTATGTAGACGTTAATGAGGACGGGCAGAAGGAACTACTCGTACAGTATCCAACGGGGGCACACGGCTCCGCGTTGAGAGTTCTCGCATGGCAAAATGGCAAGCTTGAGGAATTGGCGGCTTTAGGCGTTGGCACGCCGGTAGGATTCGAGTTTGGAGACTTCGATGGCGACGGAAGGGTTGAAATCAGAACTCAGGAGACCGATTGGAGTGTTGGTCTTCCTTACGTTAGAGCACCCCGCTCAGTTTTATTGCTCCGTTGGAACGGGACCAAATTCGTGGAAGTATCTAGAAAGAGTCCTGTAGCAGGAAGCAGTCAGCAGTAACCGTCACTCACCGCTCTTAACTCCGCCACTGCGTCCGACAATAGTGACAACGTTCAAGTCGTAGTGACACCCCCGGACAAACACTGCCCACAAACCAGCCACCGACCAAGTAAATGCCGAAGAACCACGCAATTGCGATCAGCGAATCTGCCATACCAAATTCATACGATTTTGGGCAAGTTACCCAGCGCTCGATGACACGTTCCCTTGTTGATTCTTGTTTCGACACAATCGCGCGCCTGGAGATTCCCTGCTGCCGCAGAACCGCAATTCTGCGCACGTCCACGACTACGCGAGGCCTGCCGAGGCGCTTGCCCTCGGGACTGGGGCGTTTTGCAGAGTTCCCGTCGCGCTGCATCACGAACGTCGGACAGCCGACACCAGGAAGGAAAACGCAACATTACACCCGCTGCGGCCACCTCTATTGCCCAGCCCAAGTTTTTCAGAATGGCGGGGGCAACCCGAAAGAATGCAACTGAAGTGGTACTTTGTTGCGTGTATTCGGGCCGGCGGGTGGGGAGAAAGGACCCGAGCTAAGACTAGAAGGCAGCACGCGGCTGAGGCTTCATAGGGAGTTGCTGGGGAAACAGCGAAGTTCGGCTTACGTGAACTGCTTGCGCGAACAAGTGGGCCACTTTCGCGCGCGTTACTTCCGAGTGCACCGTTGTCCGCCCGCAATCGGCGGCATGCTCCAAATGGAGATTCCCACTTCCCACACGCGGACTTCCGAGGCGTTGGGGGAGATTCTCACTTGATCTGATAACAATGTCGGCTCCTCGATCCGATGACTACCATGCGGAGGTAGGTCCACCCGGTTGGACAGCACCACCACGAGGCAGTCGAGAAAGTTGCCGGAATTCTGAGACCAAATGCGATCAAATCAGAGAATAAGTCTCAATATGTCAACTAGGAAATTGGTAGGGGCGGTGGGGATCGAACACAGCCCCAAATCCAATAAGTCCAGCAGGCGGACGGCGTTGCAACTCACTGGCTAAAGCCAATTGCTGATTCTGCTGACTGGACTTGCGCGTCCAACGCAGCGGTCATTTTTTCCAGGGCAGGTAGCCAACGCCCGGATAGTTTGTCAGGACGGCGGCAACGTTCGTGGCATTGCCACTCGCGGATAGATGCACCATTGTGCTTGGAAGGTCGGGAAACTCGACTTCTCTATGAGGTTGTGGCGCAAGAGCGTCGGAATGCCATGCCGCCGCGACCAACTCCGCTGCAAGCGATCCTGCCACGACCCAATGCAGCGCCCGAGGGGGATTCCAGGGCGCACCTCCAAGGACCTTCCGGCCGCCCTCGCCAACGAGTTTCAGTTTTCTCTTCTCGCGCTGCAACCTAGTGATCGCAGCAGCCCTTCGTCCGGCGCGCTTCTTCCGAAGGTGTTTTGCCAAAAAATCTCCGTGTGCGATGAAATTTTAGCATGTCTTGTGGAAAGCCGATTCCGACCTATGCGCGATTCAGCAAAGCGTGTTTGGAACAATCTAAGTCCGCCGGTTTCGCGACGTGGGGAGCGTTATCCGCCTGAAGCTACATTTGCCCTACGAGAATCTCTTTCGGCGACTTCAACGAGAATTGACAGCATCTGTCTTAGCCATTTAGCGGCCTCTTCGTTGCTCATGGCTGCGGCACTTGCAAAGTGCGAGCCTCTCACGTCGTCGTGTTTGGTGGTCAGAGCCAAGTCTAATTTTCGCAGCCTCTGTTGTAGCTCTGCGTCGGGAACGGTTTCGTGTTGTAGCAAATACACGCCCGAAGAATAGGCCCCTGCCAAACGCTCTTGCAGCGACTCGGAACTTCCGACTACATAATCGAGAGCCGAATATAGTTTTTCAAATGCATATCCGTATGACATCATCCCTCCAGCGCGAAGATCATTATATAACACACGAACGTTCCCGGCGCGGAATCGGCTTTGGAAAGTAGAACAATCGGCGGTCTACAAATTGTGACAACGGAAATTCTAGGCAGACGTGGCCAGCATATTCATTTCGCATAGCAAGAGAGACGAAGACATTATCAATTTATTCAGCCGGGCGTTTGCACAAACAACGATGCGGGCCATTTTCGAGGAATTCGAGAACTACGTCATACCTCCCTGGCCAAAAATAAGAGCCGACGTACAACAATCCAGCGCGTCATTTGTGCTTCTCAGTCCGAATCTGAATGCCACGGAGTACACTCAAAACTGGGTCTCTTTCGAGGTCGGGCTGGCGTGCGCGATGAACAAGCCGGTTTGGGTGTACGAGCAATTCAATGAGCCTGTCCAGTTCCCGATTCCATATCTGACTGATTACGTTCTTTACGATCCGCACCTCCGCGAGCATCTAACAGCAATCAAGAACATCGTCGAAGTCTATGACCCTAGCCCCAGCCTCATTGGTCTAGGATTTGGAGCACTTGTGGGTGGTCTGATATCAGGCGGACTTGGTGTGGGAGTCGGAGCGGTAACGGGGGCAGCACTGTTTCAGCGGAGGCGTGAAGCGTTCCCTATTCGCTGCCCGCATCCAAACTGCGGCATCCGCTTCAATATCTACAGCGTGTTGGCGCAATTGCCATGCCCCGCCTGCCGCCAAGAGTTCCAAATCAACTGGCCGCAGGCCCCCCAGTTACCGGGCACGCCTTGATTCCAGCG
This sequence comes from Terriglobia bacterium, assembly GCA_041478355.1. Classification (GTDB taxonomy): domain Bacteria; phylum Acidobacteriota; class Terriglobia; order Acidiferrales; family UBA7541; genus Palsa-360. Next base: position 6,814 of record JBGOVX010000147.1, read on the forward strand.
TCAGGCATGTCGCTTATTCTTTTCACATCCACCTTCGCAGACCAAGCGATATTTGGTAGGTTTTCCTGAAGTGACGGCTTCGGCCCAAGCAATAATTGAAGATGGAATCACGGCCGCCTTGACAAGCGAACAGCAACAGCAAACCGGACAGACTTCGTTTCCTTCAAAGTCAATCACAGCCTCGTCTCGGGCGAACCAGTCTGCGCTTGTCTCAAGAATGTTTCTCACGGCAGCCCCATTCCAATCCTCGCCCCCTCGGCGGCTCAACTGTCCATAACACTACCGCAAGAGCCGCAACAATCAGCTTCATACATTACCACCGCTTGCTGTATGCAATCGGTGAGTTCTAGTTGACTCGAAAACCGCCCTCCTACGCGCTTGGGCCTCCAGTACCATTGTGCCCAGACTGGCCGTGATTCTAAGTTCGACGTGGTATGAATGCACAGATTCGGCCAGGCAGACGACTCCGAAGAAGCAAGCGGCTCGTACTGTCCATCCGTGTCCATGTTTTTGGGCAGGACGTGTTCCGGGAATCCTTCAATGAGTTCACGCACACGCATTCGGTAAACGCTCACGGCGGATCGCTGGCGCTGGCCGCCAAGGTAGAGAAGGGTCAGAGGATTTTGGTTGTGAACAAGAGCACCGGCGAAGAGCGAGAATGCCGCGTCGCGCACGTGGGCTCCTTGCAGGAGGGCAAGTGGACAGTGGGAATCGAGTTCGCGGAACCCGTGGCAGACTTCTGGAAAATCCACTTTCCCGCTTGTATTCCCAGGCAAGTATCGAACGCAGGTCGCCATTGAAGAAACCAAGGAAGTACCCGCCCGCACCATCAAACATCGGAAGGCGACGCTGTGCAAAAATGCCCGATGGCAAGCATTTGCATTTCACGGTAACCGATGAGACGCATATCAGGCAGTCAGGCACGCGAAGCGGCGCGCATGGCTTCGGCTTAACGACGACTGGAGAAATCCTTGGTGGATGGCTCTGCGAGTGAGTTATGCATATTGAGGATGCGCCAGCGGCCGTCGGTCTTCCGGCACATGGCCATGCCGTGGCCGACGCGATGCTCGACGGGCGAATCGAGAACGTAGTCGTAGGAATACCAGAGGGCGTTGCCGAATGCCCGCACCTCATGCATTTTCATTTTGTAACTTCGGGAGCGTACCTGGAAATATCGCTGGCGTAAGTATTCTAAGACTTGCGCGCGACCGACGAATTCTCCGTCCGGGGTGTACAGGACAGCTTCCGGGTCAACACAGTCCCCGAACTCTGCCAGTTTGCCCTCATTGAACGCCGTGCCACAGGAACGCATCGAGTTTTCCAGTTCCGCGTATGCGATCTTCGGATCGGCAGAATCCTCGCCAAGCGACGCGACCTGGCGCTTGAGGTCGATGGTGACCCCCATTTTGTCGAGCAGGTCCACGCCAAGGATGCCGTCGATAGCGCCGCCGCACGCGTTGCCGATGGGGCTGAGATCAATGGCGGGGAGTTTGAGGTCGCGCAGATGATGGCTGCCCAATGACAATTCAGGGACGGAGACTTCCCGCGCGCTGGTCGCCGCAGTGCCGGAACACGAGGTGACCTGAATCTCTTTGACTCGTCCAGTTGTGAAGGATTTGAGGTTGAGCACGGTGGTGCTGGCAGTATCGACGAGAAAACGCATCTCGCTGGAGCCGATGCGGACTTTGACGACGGGGAGGCGGTCGCAACGTTCGATTGGGATTTCTTCGGGGGTTGCAACCGACTGTGCGGGCAGCGGTGTCGGGATCACTAAGCACGCCAATGCAAGGAAGCCAGCCGCAAGATTTCGAGTCCACATGAAAGAGCCTGTGAATTGGATGCGCCCGCCGGACGGGGCGTTACACGGTGTTCGCTTTGAGCGCCCCGCCACATGCGCGGCAGATGGCCGTCGCGCGAATCCATTTGGCGATCTCGGCGTTGAATTCCACGTGCGTCTGCTTTTCTTTGGGTGTTCTCATCGGTGGGATTATAACAAAAAGGGGGGAGGGCCGTGGAGCCTTCCCCCGTCAGGGTCCTGGGTCGTCGCAACCGCTAGACCCACGGAGGACGCGGCCGGTCGCGCAGGTGCAATTCGGTACGACCGCCAAGGGGCACAGGGGGCGGGGTTTCACGCTTTCCGCCATGCGGTAGCCAGCGAACTGATCGATAGCGGAGCGCCGATTACGGTTGTGCAAGCGCAGATGCGGCACAGCGACCCGCGCATCACGCTCGGACTGTACGGGCACGTGATCCCGCAGTCTCAGCGAGACGCCGTGGGCGGCCTGGCCGCACGGCTTGAGGGTCAATTGCTGACTGAGCCTCGAACTGCTGACTCGGCGGCGTGAAAGTGCTTTGTTTCAGTGAGATTGGTAGGGGCGGTGGGGATCGAACCCACATACCTGATAAGCCACTTCCGCTCAAAAAACTTGATCGAGGATTTCTCCGCGGCAATTTCTTCGGCAGGACCTACAGACCATAGAGGGTAAGCGCGCGCTCGACCCGCACAAGATCAAAATGGTGGGTGCGAAGAATCTCCAGGTAACCCAGCTTATCGCCCAAACACAGCTTGTGATCGGCCTGCAGCTTGTATCCATGGCAGACCCCGCAGATGCACTGAAGGTTTTCCCGGCGGTCGGGATTGCTGGCCTTCAATCGCCGGATGAG
>JBGOVX010000166.1:0-7884 GCA_041478355.1 Terriglobia bacterium
GGCGCGCGCGTCGACGCCATCTACTTTTGCCCGCACAGGAAGGAAGACGCCTGCGAATGCCGCAAGCCAAATCCAGGCTTGCTTGAACGCGCGGCTCGCGAGAACGGTCTTGATCTGGCCGCGTCCTGGGTGGTGGGCGATCGCTATGCGGATCTGGAGATGGCGCATAACGCGGGTGGCCGCGGAATCCTGGTGATGACCGGATACGGGCGTGGGGAATATGAGTTGCACCGCGAGACCTGGCCCCGGCAGCCGGACGCGCTCGCTGAAGACTTGACGGAGGCGGTGCGCCGCATTCTCAATGATTGAAGACGAGGAACGCTTTCTGGTGGTCCGGCTGACGGCGCTCGGTGATATCCTGCACACGCTTCCCGCGGTCGCAGCTTTGCGCGCCGCGCACCGGACCGCGCGGATCGATTGGGTGGTGGACCGGAAATGGGCGCCCGTGCTGGAAGGCAGTCCGGCCATCAACCAGGTGATCCCGTTCGATCGCCGGTCGGCGATAGGCGTGATCGACTGCGTCCGGAAACTGCGGCAGAACCGCTATACTTGCGCAATCGATTTCCAGGGGCTCTACAAGTCGTCGATACTCGCGCTGCTTTCGGGCGCACCACGCCGGATCGGATTTGAGCGCGGTTGGGCGCGCGAGGCGGGAGCAGCACTGCTATACACCGAGCGAGTTACTCCTGCCGGGAGGCACGTCACCGAGCTGAACTATTCGCTGGCCGAGAAAGCGGGAGCGCTGCGTCCCCAGACGCCGGAGTATCCGCTCCGGGCGCCGGGTGGAGGAGTGGCGTCGATGCGCGCGCGACTGGCGGAGCGCGGAATTGAAAAGTACATCGTCGTAGGGCCGGGGGGGAGTTGGCGAGCAAAATGCTGGCCCGTGGAGCGATACGCTGAGTTTTGCCGCGAATTCGAAAAGAAAAGTGATTTGCGTGTGATCGTGATCCACGGTCCAGGTGAAGAAACAATTGCGGAGCAAGTGTGCCGCGCGGCGGCTCCCGCAAGTCCGGTCAGAATCGCGACCACCATCGAAGAGTTGATGGGATTGCTGGCTCACGCGCGTTGCGTTGTGGCGGCGGATTCCGGTCCGTTGCATCTGGCCGCGGCCTTGGGCACTCAGGTGGTTGGCTTGTACGGTCCAACCGATCCCGCGCGCAACGGTCCCTTTGTGCCCGGAGCGACGATCGTGAGTGAAGCCAGGCCCGGGGAAATCAGTTACAAGCGGCGCACCTCCTACTCGGCCGCCATGCTTCGAATTACCGTCGAGCAAGTGATCGCGGCGACACAGGCATGTCTGAAGGATTCCGCATGAGCGGCGGCACTAATTTCTGGATTCGATGGCGCGTCCGGGTGGGATACCCGGTTGGAATCGCGGCATTCTGGTTCGCGAGGCCGCAAGCGACACGGCTTTGGGCGGGAGCGGGAATAGCTGTCCTGGGACTGCTGCTGCGTGGCTACGCCGCCGGATATCTTCGCAAACATGAACGATTGGCGACTTCGGGACCCTATGCCTTCACTCGCAACCCGCTTTATTTAGGCAGTGTGTTCCTGGCCGCCGGGTTTTCGGTGGCCGGCCACTCCTGGACTTCCACGGCGTTGCTGGCTGCCTACCTGGCGGTGTTTTATCCAATGGTGATTCGCCGCGAGCAAACCGAGCTGAGAAAAATGTACGGCTCCGCGTTTGAGGAGTATGCGTCGCGCGTGCCCGCGTTCTGGCCGCGGTTGACGCCGGCGACGCCGTCCGTGGATCGGTTTTCTTGGGCGCGCTACAGGCGGAATCGCGAGTATGAAGCGGCCATTGGGCTGGGCATCGCCATGATCGTGCTGGTGCTCTTGATGCTGTGGCGAAAGTGAATGCTTTGCGGCGTTACCGGTTCGCGTGCAGGAAAGTGCTCACGGTCAATGTGCGGCCGTCGGTGGCCGCTGTGATGGCCCCATCACGATCGGTGCGATAGACACGCACGCCCTCGGATTCCAGCTTCTCGATCACTTCCGGAGACGGATGGCCGAAGCCATTGTCCTTTCCCACCGAAATGGCCGCGATAGCAGGGTGTACGCCTGCTAGGAAGGGATCAATGGTGGAAGTCTTGCTCCCATGATGGGCGACCTTCAGGAAATTTGCGTTTAGCGGCAGCTCCTCCTCCAGGATTGTGCGTTCCGATGGAAGTTCGATATCTCCTGGCAGCAGCAGTGATTGAGAGCCGTCGGTTAAGCGCATAACGAGGGAATCATCATTTTTCGCTGCCTGGTCTCCCGAGACGTTTTCGGGCCACAGAATTGTTCCGGAAACGCCTTCGCGAGCGAACGAGTCTCCTTGTTTCAGATGCACGATGCGCACCCCGCGTTCTCGGGCAATGCCGAGAATGTTCCGGTAGGCGTCACTTGAGACATCGCGGCCCAGCCAGAGTTCCCGCACGCGAAAATTTTCCAAGACCGCTGTGAGGCCTCCGAGATGATCTTGATGGGCGTGAGTGAGGGCGACGACTTCGATCTGCTGGAGCCCGCGCGACCACAAATACGGCGAAACCACTTCTTCACCGATATCTATCCCAGAGCGCATTCCGCCTGAGTGAAAACTCCCCAGCACGCCACCACCGTCAATCAACATGGTGTGCCCGCCGGGGAATGAAACGAACAGGCTGTCACCCTGGCCTACGTCCAGCACAGTGACCTCTAAGTTTTTATTGTTGAGGCGCGGGGCAAACGGATGCGTCACGATTAAGGCTGCTGACGCGAGCAGAAGCCCCGCCCCGATGCACTGCCATCTCCGGCTGCGCAATCGAATCGCAGCAGAAAGCGCGATTGCAAATACGGCAAACGCGGCGATCAGCGCCAGCGACGGGTCGGGGATGCGATAGTTCGCTCGCTGCCACAGTGAAAACCAGTGCACCGTGCGATCGAGGATTGCGAGCAAGAGTCCCAGTGGCATGGCTAGCGCCCCCGCAAGCGTGCGCGATACCAGGGATGCCGCAAGGGTAAAAAATCCAAAAGGGACAATCAATCCAGTCAATAAAACCGCGGGAATATTCGCCAGCGGTCCCGCAAGGGTGACGCGGTGAAAGTAATACGCGAGCGGCGGGATCATGCCGAGTTGCAGAATTGCAGTAATCACCATGAGTTCCCAGAGAAATAGAATGGAGCGAAGTGGCGCAACAACCAAGCCCGGCCCCCAGGGGGCGACGCGGTTCGGCAATCGCGCGGAAAACCATTTTGTTGCGGCGCGCATTTCGATTCGAAATTGAATGACGCGAGGGCTGTGAGAAACGTCGCGGCCCACTTCGCCTAAGTGCGCCAGTCCGTGAAGATAAGGCTCGCTGGAGGCTGCTATCCAGGGAACGCCGAGCGCGCCGATAATGCCCGCAGCCGAAAAAGACAAAAGGAAACTCGCGTCGGTAATTTCAGACGGACGCGCGGCAAGCAGGACCAGGGCGGAAAGCGCGGCCACGTTGAGCAGGTCCATGCGCCGGTAGAGCAAGCGCGCCGATAAGTACACCGCAGCCATCAGTGCGGCGCGAAGGATTGGCGGGCGGTCCTCGACAATTCCCACGTAAGCCGCCAGCGCCACCAGCGTCAGGAATGTCCTGGGAAGCAGCGCGAGGCGCAGGCGGCGGCCCGCCCAAATAAAAAACGCGGTCAATGCTCCGACATGGAGTCCCGCCAGAACCAGCACGTGATAGACGCCGATTTGCTGGAACTCGACCACACGATCGTGTTCCACAAAGCTGCGGTCACCCAGAAGCATCGCGCGAGCCAGAGCAGCCTGGCCGGGCCGGGAGGCGAACAGATCGTCAATCGAGGCAAGCAAGTTTCCGCGCGCGCGCGCCAGGTGGTCGGAAATTGTCAGGCGCGGAGGGCCAAGTATCGTCAAAAGCTGATCGTTGCGCAGCGTCCCCTGCAAATAAATGCCTTGGCGTGCCTGATAGGTGCGATTATCGAAGCTGCCGGGATCGCCGAAATTGCGGATGGGAAGGGCCTGCGCGAGAACTTCGACACGGTCCCCGGCACGCGCCAGAGGGGTTGCGGCGGCTGGCGATTCCTCGCGATAGGAAGTCAGGCGCAAGCCGCCGGTCACCGGTATTGCGCCGGCTGAAGATTCGACCTGCTCGAGATCCAGTTCATAACGAGTACCCCACGGCAATGGCAGCGGATCGGTGCGCAGCCGTCCGCGCCAGCGCAGCGCCACGCTGGAGTCCAGCTTTCCCGATTCAATCAGTGTGCTGGCAAGATTGTGGGGGACAGCGGCGCGTTCGAGATTTGCCGCGGCGAAGCCAAGAGACAACCATGCGGCTGTGGCAACAATTGCCGTCTCGAGAATCCAATTCTTGTGGAGAAGGATATAGCCGGAGAACAGAAGTAACGCAGTTGTTAAGACATAAATGATGGGCGCCGGTTGCCCGTAACCCGCCAGCTTGCCGGAGAGCAGAATTCCTCCCGCAAAACAGAGAACTGGCCAGAGGCAGGGAAGCTTCATTTACGCCGTTTGAGCCGCGTCACCACCTCCATATGATAGGTTTGTGGGAAAATGTCAAATAGATTAATATCCCGGATCTCGTAGGGGCCTGGTTTTTCCTTGTTACCAATCAATACCGCGAGATCGCGCGCCAGTGTGGCCGGGTCGCAGGAAACGTAATTCACGCGCCAGGGAGCAAGTTTGCTGAGCCGCGCAAGCGTTTCGGGATCGATTCCCGAGCGAGGCGGGTCCAAAACAACCAGATCGGGCGTTTCATGCCAATGCGTGAGAAAGGCTTCCGCCGTCGCGTGGCGATGCGTGGTGGAGGCCCCGCTGCTGGACTGAAGATTGACTTCGAGATCCTTTGCGGCGGCAAGATTTGATTCGACGCCGATGACGCGGTCGAATCGCGTGGTCAGCGGCAGGGTGAAAAGGCCCACTCCCGCGAACAAATCGAGCGCCATGCGTCCGCGGCTGTCACCGATCACGCCCTCGATCAATGCGTCGATCATGAACCGGTTGACCTGAAAAAAAGAAAGATGGCCGACGCGATATTCGGCGCCGCCGGCCGAGTAGGTCATGGTGCCGGGCCCGAACAACTCGAACTTATCGGCCTTGCGATCCTGTATCAGAATCGATTCAGCGTAAGGTATGGCCTGTCGCAAGGCGGCTGCGATGGTTTCCGGGGGATCGGCCAACCGCTCACCGGACAAGTTCAGCAGGATCTTTTCGTCCGAGGCGTCGGCGAAGGCCTCGATTTCGTCGATGCCCGAAAAAGATTTGCTCGAGGCTACCAGCGTCCGAAGCCGGGCAAATGTTTCCGCGAGGCGCGGCGAAAGAATCGCGCATTCGTCCACGGCGCACAGGCGCGTGCTGGCAGCCTCGAAATAGCCGATGGCGGAAACTTCCTGGCCGCCCTCTTGAACCGCGGCAATCTTCCATTGCGTTCGATTGCGGTAGCCGAAGGGAGGCGAAGCGTGCGTTGCAATTGGGCCGTCCCACTGGATGCGCCCGATCCGTCCAAGCGTCTCGCGGAGGATTTCCGTCTTATAGCGGAGCTGCGCGTCGTACGGCATGTGCTGGTACTGGCAACCGCCGCAATGCCCAAAATGCGGGCAGGGGGCCGCAACACGTTCCGCGGAAGGTTGGAGGACGTTCAGCAAACGCCCGCGCACGAATTTCTTTTTTTTGGCCGCAGCCGCAATGCTTACCAGCTCTCCCGGTAGCACCAACGGCACGAAAACCGTCTGTCCTTCATGATGCGCAAGGCCGTCACCGCCGTACACGAGCTTTTCGATCCGAACTTCCATTGGGAATCACTTTCCGGTGCGGAAGGTATGAACTTTGGCCGGGGGCCTCAGGTCAGGTAGAACAAACTCAAGCGAGGAAGATTATACCGCTCCCAGGCCCTCTTCTGCATGTATTGCCGCTCGAGTTGCCCGAGTTGGGCGGATGTCATTTTCCGCCGGTAGGGGGCTAACTGGCCGTCCATCTCTCGATGCACATCCACCAGGAACTGTTCGGGCGCGCTCGCAGTGAGCGCAGCCGTGAGTTTTTCTTCGACAACGGTTAGCCGTCGCTCCAAGTCCTCGAGATCGAGCGCGCCCGGAGCGTCGATGAGCGGCAACATTTCGGTGAGTCGCTGGCGAGCCTGGTCCACGCGCGAAGCGAGTTCCGGCTGCGTCGACCGAAGTGGCGGGATCGCTGCGGCAATCCGCTCGATATTGCGTCCGAAAAATGCGTGCAGATCGGCACGTGAAAAAGATTCGGCGGCATCTTTATGAGTTCCGGCGCTGGGTCCGGAGCCGGCAGCCGCTTCCTTTTCTTCCTCTGCCGCGTCCAGCACCGCATCCACGCAGTAAGCGAGGCTTTTAAGTTGCCGGCCACCCGCGGCGCGGCGTGACCGCGTATAACTTTCAAAGGCGCGATCGATTCCCTTGAGGACGGCGGGCAGGGAAATGCCTGCTTTCTGCCAAGTTTCGACGATGGCCCAGTCCATGGGCGACACCAGCAGATGCGCGCCGCGTTTCTGCCAGAAATATTCTTCAATCTCGGTGAAGTAATTGAAATAGTTGAACTCGGCCATTGTTTCAGGAGAATTCAAGACCGGCGCTTTCGAGCGGGAGCCTGAGGCGTCGCAGCTTCGGGGCCGTCCGCGGAAGCGCGCTTTGCCGCATGGTTGCGGTCCCAGACGATGCGCAGGCCTTCCAGCGTCAGGAACTCGTCGATGACCTCGATATGCCGCGAGGCCCGGGCAATCAGAGGGGCTTGCCCCCCGGTGGCGACCACGCGCGCTTTCTCGCCGACCACGCCTTTGATGCGCTCGACAATTCCGTCCACCATGTCGGCATAGCCATAATAGAGACCGGACTGCAACGATTGCATGGTGTTGGTGCCGATGATTTTGCCCGGGTCCTTAATTTCGACGCGAAATAATCGTGCCGCCCGGGAGAAAAGCGCTTCCGCAGAGATTCCAATTCCCGGCGCAAGAACGCCGCCCATGTACTCACCGCGTGCGGAGACCACATCGAAATTGAGGGCCGTGCCGAAATCCACCACGATGCAGGGGCCGCCGTATTTCGAAAATGCGGCGACGCTATTGACGATCCGGTCCGCGCCCACTTCCTGCGGGTTGTCGTAGAGCACCGGCATGCCGGTTTTTACGCCCGGCTCTATGAACAGGGCCTTGACGTGAAAATATCTTTCCGACATTTCCTGGAGCGTCGAATTTAGCGGAGGCACCACCGAACTGATGATCACGCCATTGACCGAGGCGGGGTCAATTTCCGCCAGGGTAAAAAGGTCGCGCGTGAGGATGCCGTATTCATCCACTGTTTGGTCGCGCGCCGTCGTAAGACGCCAGTGGGCTACAAGCTCAGCGTCGCGGAACAGTCCCAGGACGGTATTGGTGTTTCCAACGTCGAGCGTCAGCAGCATTAATCCGCCTCGGTAAGAGTGCCGGCAATGACCGGCAATGTGCGCCCATCATCGCGCCTGACTCGCAGCAAGCCTCCCGGTTCGAGGCCGTCGGTTGTGCCGGTATAGGTTCCCGTCGTGGTGGCAATCCGCACGCGCTTTCCGCGAGCGTAGCTGGAAACTGCGGAAAAACGGGCCACGATGGGCTCCGCACCCTCACTCAGGAATCGATTGTAGTAGGACTCGAGGTGCCGCAGCAACCGGGCGCAGATCTCGACGCGCGAATAAACGCGTTTTGTTTCGATTCGCAAGGACGTGGCGATTGCGGATAGTTCGCCCGGAATACGCTCGTGGTTTATGTTGATTCCGATTCCCACGGCGACGAAGTGAATTTGGTCCTGCTCCGCATTCATCTCCGTCAGGATTCCACAGAATTTCTTGCGGCCAAAAAGCACGTCATTCGGCCAGCGCAGGTCGGGCGCCAGGCCGGTCTGCTCGGCGATGGCATCGCGGAC
>JBGOVX010000190.1:0-6645 GCA_041478355.1 Terriglobia bacterium
ATTACGGGAGGGATGGGGTTTGTCCAGCCCATGGACAGGCTGGAAGACAAACTGGACGTGAAAGTGGAGCGGACGGCGCAGGAAGCGGCCAAGAAGAAGTTTTCGCCGGAATTTATGAACCGCTTGGACAAGGTGGTGGTGTTTCATCCATTGCGGAACGAGCAGTTGGAGCAGATTCTGGAGATCGAGCTGGGTATGGTGCAGCAGCGGGTGCTGGACGCCGGGCGGGGACAGTTCCTTTTCCGCGTGACTCCGTCAGCCAGGAAGTTCCTGCTGCAAGAGGGAACCGACATCAAGTACGGCGCGCGTCACCTGAAGCGCGCTATCGAGAAGTTCGTGGTGTATCCGCTGGCAAATCTGCTGGCCACCGAACAGGTGCGCTTCGGCGATATGCTGGTCGTCGATTGGGACGGGAAGGAATTACTGCTTACGTTTCAAAAAGAAGGGGAAGGCGCCGTGGTTCCCGCAACTCCCAAAATGGCCCGAAGCGCGGCTGCGCAGTTGGCCAAGGCGAACGGAGGAAAGGTCGTGGAAGCCCCGGCGTCGGTTGCGGTGCGCGAAGCCAAAGCCCCTGCGGCCCTGCCATCGGGTGTTCCTCCGACAGTCGCTTCTGGCCGCCGGAAGATCGACCCGCAGTAGGCGCTCTACATCCACAAATCGTTAAGGCGGCCCAGCATTACGGGCCGCCTTTTTTGCTTCCATTGCATCGTTCCTGAACTTCTAGGGATTCTTCCGGCCTGATCTCTTCATGCCTTTCGCGGGCATCGCTCGGGGAAGCGCAGTGAACAGGGAAAGGCTGATCGAGTTCGCCATGGCGTTATATCCCGCATCATTCGGATGCAGGTGGTCGCCGCTGTCATATGCCGCAAGGATGCGTTTGGGATTGGCCGGATCGCGCACGGCTGACTCGAAGTCGATCACCGCATCGAACGCGCCGCTTGTGCGAATCCACTGGTTCACAGTTTCGCGCAGAGCGTTGCCTTGCTCGGTATAGTTGGCGGCGCCCTGGTAAGGCGTCAATGTGCAGCCGAAAATCCTGATTTGGTGGGTGTGAGACCTCTCGATGATCTGGCGCAACCCTCCGATCACGTCTTCGGCAGAAACAGGGTCCGCTGGGTTGGCGGGCCGAGTGGCCACCTGGATGTCGTTGATTCCCTCCAAAATAATCAGTGTCTTGACTCCCGACAGACCCAGGACGTCGCGATCGAATCGCGCCAGGGCGCCTGGGCCTACCGTATCGTGCAAGATGCGGTTACCGGCAATTCCTTCATTTGCGACGGCTATGTTTGCTGCTGCGGCTCTCGATAACAGCCGCTGCGCCAGCATGCTGGGCCAACTGCGATTTGCATCCGGCGTGGAGCGTGTGCCGTCGGTAATGGAATCGCCCAGGGTTGCGATCGCCTGAGTGCTCGCCGGTGCGAGAACGTCCACACTGGAAAGCCAGTACAAACCCAGAGACGTGCTTGCTTCGGCGAGCGCGGCCTGGCCGGTGAAATCCCCTTCTTTCGAAATGTAGCTGGTATGGAGGCCAAGAAAGTGTGTGGTCGGCTCGGTCACTTCGCTGGGAACGTAAATGCTGACGGCCAGATCACCAAGTGGGGGGACGCCAAGAGACACCGGGTCACTCACCATCAATGCGCCCGGAGGAATGGTGACCGAGGGCTTGCCATTGAATAAAAATATCCGGTCCGAGCCAGGCAGGATTTCAGATTCCTTGCTGCGAATCGCGATATGCGCCGCGCCTATGGTCAAGGCAGTAGTGCCGAACGCGTTCGATAGCTGAACGCGAACCTGGCGACCCCCAATACTCGTGTGCACGATCATCCGCAAGGTTCGGTGGTCAAGACTGCCGTCAGGCTGTGAACCGGGCGGCGGGGGAACTCGTGGCGGTTGAGGAGCCGCGGCCCAGGTAACTACCCAATGCTGCCCGGCCAGCTTCTCTTGGGCAAATAGTGAGTGGCTGAACAGTGCTGCCAGGAAACACAATAAGAGCAACGACCGGCCCGGGAACTCAATGCTGATCCATAGCGGTTGAATGAAGCGCCGCGCCAGACTGTGTATATTCATTCTTAGCTCCCAAAATCAGGTCTTATCCCGGCGTTTCGGAAAAAGATTTAGGTTTCCAGCGCAGGACCGGCTTACGCGCGGCGGTGACATCGTCGAGGCGGCTGACGCGCGTGGAATGCGGGGCGGTCTTGACCAGCTCGGGATTGCTGGCAGCTTCTTCGGCAATCGAGCGCATGGCGCCGATAAACAAGTCGCATTCCTGTTTAGATTCGGATTCGGTCGGCTCGATCATCAGGGCGCCCGCCACGATCAGGGGAAATGCAGTGGTGTAGGGGTGGAATCCGTAATCGATCAACCGTTTGGCGATGTCCATCGTATTGACGCCGTTCTTTTTCTGGCGCGCGTCGCTGAAGACGACTTCGTGCATCGAGGGAGATTTGTAGGGCAGGTCGTATACATCTTCGAGCTTTTTTCGAATGTAATTCGCATTCAGGACGGCGTCTTCGGTGGCCTGGCGGATGCCCGGGCCATACGCCAGCGTATAGGCGAGGGCGCGCACCAACACTCCAAAGTTCCCTCCAAACGCCCGCATCCTGCCCACCGATTTCGGCCTGTGATTGTCGAACGCCGGACGCCCATTTTTTTCGATAAGGACGGGAATCGGCAAATAGGGTTCAAGAATTTTCTTGACCATAACCGGCCCGGCGCCGGGTCCGCCACCGCCGTGAGGAGTGGAAAACGTCTTATGCAGGTTCAGATGCATCACGTCCACGCCAAAATCACCGGGGCGAGCCACGCCGGCCAGCGCGTTCATGTTTGCGCCATCCATGTAAAGCAAAGCGCCGTGCGAGTGCAGGACCTCGGCCGCCTGGGCAATGTTTTGTTCGAACACTCCGAGCGTCGAGGGGTTGGTAACCATCATGGCGGCCACGTCGTCGCTTACGATTTCTTTGAGGCGCGAGATGTCGATCTGGCCGCGCGCGTCCGAAGGGACGTTTTCGACCTCATATCCTGCAATCACCGCGGTTGCCGGATTGGTTCCATGCGCGGAATCGGGAATCAGGACCTTCTTGCGCGGACGGCCCTGGGTATCCTCCAGGTAGGCTCGAATCAGCAATAGCCCGGTGAGTTCGCCTTGCGCGCCCGCCGCCGGCTCCAGTGTGCCGGTGTCCATGCCCGTGATTTCCATCAGGCAGTCGAGCAACATTCGCTGAATTTTCAAGCAGCCTTGCGAGACTTCCTGAGGTTGATAGGGATGTTCGGTGGCGATGCCGTCGAGCCGCGCGACAAATTCGTTTACCCGGGGGTTGTATTTCATTGTGCAAGACCCCAGCGGGTACATGCCCAGGTCAATCGCGTAATTCCACGTCGATAGGCGCGTAAAATGACGGACCACTTCGATTTCGCTGACTTCCGGGAATCCCGCGACGCCTTCTCGAACATACTCCGCGCCTAACGCCGCGCGGGCCTCGACCGCTGGAACATCCAGGGGAGGGAGTTCGACGCCGCGCTTTCCGGGCGCTGATTGTTCGAAAATCAGCCCTTCATTCTGGCTGATGTTGCGTCCTACTTTTTTGATGCGGTCGCTCAACGCGTTTCTCCCGTTTTACTTCTAATCTGATCTTGCAGCCTGGCACTACACGACAATCCTAAACCGGTTTCGACAAAATCTGCCGAATTGCGGCGGCCAGGCGTTCGATTTCGCCGCGCGTGGTCGTTTCGGTAACACAGAACAAGGCGCGTTTGGTCAGGTCGGCGTAAAAGCTGCCGAGCGGCAGCGGACCAATGATTTTCTCCCGCAGCAGATCCGCGTTCACCATCTTTACCGACCGTGGCAGCTCGACCACGAATTCATTGAAAAACGGGCCGGAAAAGGCACGACGCACGCCGGGAATTTTCTCGAGTTCGGCGAGCGCAAATCGCGACTTGGCAATGTTCTGCGCCGCCAGTTCCTTTACGCCTTCCTTGCCCAGGAGGCACAGGTGAATGGTTACGGCCAGCGCGCACAGCGCCTGGTTGGTGCAGATGTTGGAGGTGGCCTTCTCCCGGCGAATGTGTTGTTCGCGAGTGGACAGGGTGAGGACGTATCCGCGCCGTCCCAGGGTGTCGAGCGTTTCCCCGGCGAGGCGTCCCGGCATTTGGCGCACAAATTTTTCGCGCGTGGCAATGACTCCCGCGTATGGCCCGCCATAGCTGGGCGGCAAGCCGAAGCTTTGCGCTTCCATGGCCACGATATCGGCGCCGGCGGGCGGGTGTACGGCGCCGAGCGAGACCGCCTCGGTGATGGCCACAACCAGCAAGGCGCCCTTGTCATGCGCAAGTTTCGCCAGATGCGGAATCTGTTCGAGAATGCCGAAAAAGTTTGGGGACTGAACGACGACGGCGGCCGTCTGTTTATCGATCGCTTCGTCCAGGCGCGCGGCGTCGATTTGTCCGGAAGGCGCAAACCCGACTTCCTGAATGTGAAAACCCAGGTTGCGCGTATAGGTGTCCAGAACCTGGCGATATTCCGGATGCAAAGACCGCGCCACAATTATGCGATGGCGACCGGTAAGCCTGGCGGCCATCAGCACCGCTTCGGTGGTGGCGGTCGAGCCGTCCCACATCGAAGCGTTGGCGACCTCCATGCCGGTGATTTCGCACATCAAAGTTTGAAATTCGAAAATAGCCTGCAACGTGCCCTGGCTGATTTCTGCCTGATACGGCGTATAGGAAGTTAGAAATTCGCCGCGTTGGATCAGCGAATCGGTGACCACCGACCGCAGGTGGTTGTAAACCCCGGCGCCCAGGAAACTCGTATACCCGCAAGAATTCTCCGCGGCGCGCGTCCGGAAATATTCGATGATTTCATATTCCGACATCGGCCCGGGAAGATTTAGCGGGGCCTTTAACCGGAACTGCCCGGGGATGGAATCGAACAGGGAATCGATGGATTTCGCGCCAATCGCCGCGAGCATTTCACGGCGCTCAGCCGGACTTTTGGGCAGATAGCGCATTAGGCCGAGGCTTCCTTTTCCGCGATGAACGCCTGATAGGCGGCGGCATCCATCAGCGCCGAGGCTTCGGCGGGATTGGCGAGCTTGATCTTGATGAGCCATGCGGCGGAATGAGGGTCCGCATTCACAATTTCAGGAGTGCTGGAAAGCGCGATGTTGGTCTCCAGAACTTCACCGGACACGGGCGCGTAAATTTCACTGACCGCCTTGACCGATTCAATCGTGCCAAACAATTGTCCGGCCGTGATTTTCGCGCCAATGGCGGGAAGTTCGACGAAGACAACGTCGCCGAGTTCGTGCTGCGCGTAGTCGGTGATTCCGATCGTGCCCGTGTCGCCGGACACCTTGATCCACTCGTGTTCCTTGGTATAGCGATAGTCGCTTGGATACATCGCAGCTCCTTAGAAAATTTTCCTCTGGCCCGTTCGATGGCACGGGCGATTGCAATCTAGACGGGTTTCGGCCGCTTGTAAAACGGCATGGGAACAATCCGCGCCGGCGCCGCTTTGCCGCGTATTTCCACGGTGATTTCAGTTCCTGGTTTTTTGAACGCGGGCGGAACATACGCCATGCCAATGTTCTTTTTCAAAAAAGGCGCTGGAGAGCCGCTGGTTACGCGACCGTCCTGCTTCCCTCCGGCCGACACCGGGTATCCATCGCGCGCGATCAGCCGGTCCTGCATTTCGAAGCCAACCAGCGCGCGATCCGGTCCCTGTTTTTTTTTCTGAACCAGAATGTCACGTCCGAGGAATTCTCCCTTTTCCGGTTTGCAAATCCAGCCCAGCCCGGCTTCCCAGGGAGTCGTGGTGGCGTCGATTTCATGGCCATACAGGCACATGGACGCTTCCAGGCGCAGCGTGTTGCGCGCGCCCAACCCGCAGGGAAGCATGCCCTGGCTGCTCCCCGCTTCCATAAAATCGGACCACAGCTTCTCGGAATGTTCCGGCGCAAAATAAATCTCGAAGCCGTCTTCTCCCGTGTATCCGGTGCGCGCGATCAGGCAATCGACGCCATCCACTCCCCCAAACGTGAAGTGGTAGTAGGGAATCGGCTCGAGCGGAACGTCGGTAAAGACTTGCAGGATTCTCAGGGCCTTAGGCCCTTGCAGGGCGAGCTGCGAATAGCGTTTGCCGGCGTTTTCGATTTGGACGTCCCATCGGTTGTGCGCGCGGATATGCTCGAAGTCCTGGTCCTGATTGCCCGCATTCACGCACAGAAAATAGTGTGTGCTGGAAATTTTGTGAACCAATAAGTCATCGACAAAGGTGCCCTGCTCGGTCATCAGGCCGGAATATTGCGCCTGTCCGATGGCGAGTTTGGCCGCGTCATTGCAGGTGACGTGTTGGACCAAATCAAGCGCGTGCTCGCCCCAGATTTCGATTTCGCCCATGTGGCTGACGTCAAACAGCCCCGCAGCGGTGCGGGTGGCCATATGTTCAGCGATAATGCCCGAATACTCAACGGGCATATCCCATCCGCCGAAGTCCACCATTTTGGCGTTCAGGCCCCGGTGCACGGCGTTCAACGCTGTCTTGCGAAGTTGAGAAGTAGTTGGAGGCGTCACGCAGAGTTCTCGGCAATCGGCGAGCAAAATTGAAATTAACACGCGGCTTTGAGGAGTGTCAAGAAAATGGGGCCGCCG
>JBGOVX010000125.1:0-10762 GCA_041478355.1 Terriglobia bacterium
AGTTCTGGAAGAAGATCGAGCCGTAGGCCGGCCCGTTGAGGGAGGCGTCGTAGCCCGCATCGATCAAACTCCAGGCTTTCTTTTCTTCTTCGGCCTTGCACTTGATGTATTCGACGATGTCCGGATGTTCCACGTTCAGGATCACCATCTTCGCGGCCCGGCGTGTCTTGCCGCCGGACTTGATCACGCCGGCGAAGGCGTCGAACCCCTTCATGAAACTGACCGGTCCCGAGGCAATGCCGCCGCCGGAAAGCGTTTCGCGGCTGCCGCGCAGCGTGGAAAAATTCGTGCCCGTGCCCGATCCCCACTTGAACAGCATCCCCTCGGTCTTGGCCAGGTTCATGATCGATTCCATGTCGTCCTGGACCGAGTTGATGAAACACGCCGAGCATTGCGGCTTGGCCTGCACACCCACGTTGAACCATACCGGCGAGTTGAAGGCCATCTTTTGCTCGACCAGCAGGTGGGTCAATTCGTCGCGGAAGGCGTCGCGCGACGCGGTATTCGCGAAGTAGTGTCCTTGCTCTCCCCAGCGGACGATGGTGTTCACCACGCGGCTGATCAGTTGGCGCACCGACCCCTCGCGCTCTGGCGTATTGGGCTTGCCATGAAAATATTTCGACGCGACGATGTTGGTCGCCGTCTGCGACCAACCCTTCGGCACTTCAACATCTTCCTGGCGGAAAATCGTTTTGCCCTTTTCGTTTCCGATCAGCGCCACACGAAGTTCCCATTCGACCGCGTCAAACGGCGAAGTGCGCCCGTCTGTGAAGCGCCTCTGGAATTCCAGGCCGGTGCGCGCCTCTACTTCGGCAGGAGTTGCCGCGTTCGTCTGGAGCGACTTATCGGTCAGGGCCATCTTTGTATGTGCCATATTGCCTCCGCGCAAGCTGGTTCCCCGCGCGGAGGGAACCTTCTTATTTTACTCCCGAATCGGAGCGCCGGGAACGCGCAGTTCCTGATTCTAAACCGGCGCCTGCTCCGTTCACTTCCAGGCACTGTAAACTAAAAAGAAAAAATAGCTCCCCATGAGCAACCCCATTGCCGCTTGATACGACTATGGATTTGCGCGATGCCTCACCAATAACCTGGGAGCTTTAGCGACGAGAGTGG
The DNA here is from genome assembly GCA_041478355.1 of Terriglobia bacterium. GTDB lineage: Bacteria > Acidobacteriota > Terriglobia > Acidiferrales > UBA7541 > Palsa-360. The sequence continues at coordinate 1,114 of JBGOVX010000125.1, forward strand.
GAGGTCCTCCCTCGAAAGTCTGGATTAAGCCGGGAAGATTGCGCAAAATAACGCTGCAACCACTCCCGGAATGAATGGCCCGTCGGCTTTCCGTAACACGTCCCCCGGACACTGAGGGCGCAATGTAATCAAATGCGAAATTCCTGTCAAGGGAAAAACTAAGCAAGAAGCACAAAATGTTGTTGCCCGGTGCTCAAACTGTCTACCCCTAGTGGTGCCGTTCTAAATCAACACATCCACATAAAACCGCCGCACTCTCGAAACTGGCGCGACTTCCTTGCTGCGACCATAGCACAAAACCTGGTGGCGGCAATAAATTAAAAGTTTGGGTAGTGGTTCAGTTTGAAAGGAAATGCCCGCTCCGTCCCGAAAAAACGTGGGACGCAGCGGCCTCTACAAAACCACTACGTATTCGCAGGGGGTTGCCTTTGTAGCGGCCGCCCTGTTTTTGGGCGGGCAGCGTTTGGTTCTTGCTATGCCAATTCGATTCACTTCCAAATTTTGCGAAAAGAATTTGCAAGTGTCACGACAAGGAAATGCCCGCTCCGTCCCGAAAAAACGTGGGACGCAGCGGCCTCTACAAAACCACTACGTATTCGCGGGGGGTTGCCTTTGTAGCGGCCGCCCTGTTTTTGGGCGGGCAGCGTTTGGTTCTTGCTATGCCAATTCGATTCACTTCCAAATTTTGCGAAAAGAATTTGGAAGTGTCACGACAAGTGCCAAGCGCCCGCAAGACTCTCGCATGGTCTGTGGAAAGTCGCGAGAAACAACGATTCATTTCTTTCCAAAAAATACTCCAAGGCAGCGCCCGGTATTCCGGCAACTGCCTTGGAGCAGCCCGTTCCCGTCGCTGCGGGTTCCGCTCGCGCTAGGGAAGATCGTAGCGCAGGTTGATATAGACCATGCTGGTATGGGCAGTGGCCGGATGGCCGGAGGCAACAAACCACGGCGCGCGCGACACGTAGGAGTACTGGGTCATGAGTCTGAGATCGCCGTAGTTCGGGTTTCGCCACATCATGTAATGTACGCCAAACGTGGGTTCATAGAGATACCTGTTGGCGGAGTCCGGTGAACCACCCGGAGCAGTGCAGGTGCCCGTGCCGGGCGTGAGAACCGAGGAAGAACCCTGAGCGAAGCCGTAGCCGTAATTTGTAGTGATTGTGCATGTACCTGTCCCTCCGGTCGCGTTACCCGTAGTTGTAACCGCGCTGAAGTTCCGGCCGAAATATGCTCCGCTGTAGTACGCATAGATGACCGTCTTCGGATTCGGCTGATATTCAAGACCGCCAATTCCCGATCCCGAGCGGATGCCGGAAAGAGTTCCATCGGGATGGATCATCACATCCGGTCCGGCGGTGCTGGCAATGTAACGACCGCCCCCGTAGCTATAGAACCCGGTGGTAATAAGCCGGAGATTTTTGACCAGTTCGACGTTCATTGTGCCAGCGATGCCGCCACCGTGAATCGAGGAGGTTACCGTATTGGCAGCGGTAATCGAGGATGGCGTCTGTTGCAGGTTGACCACCTTGAAGGTGCGGAACAGCCCCGCGACATCGAAATGCACTTGGTGGCCGCCGGGTTTGGCATCGAACGCGGTCTTCAGGATCAGATCGGGGTGAAGGTTGGGCGTATTCGGGTTATTGACACCTGTGGAACTGCTGGTGTTGCCGCTGTTGGAATCAAATTGCGAAGCGTAGCTGGGTGCCCCAAACACGACTACAGAACTGGGGAGAGTCTGCTGAGGATTTTCGATAGCCAAACCTAGTGCCCAGTTGTTGTTCGGATGCACGATGAAGCGAACCCCCGTCTGACGCGCCCAGGTCAGACCCAATTGGTAGTTCGTATCCACATCCTGGGAGTAGAAAAGTTCTCCGGGCAGCGCGCCCAGACCGGTTCGATTGGGGGTCAGAAAGCTCCAGGATTGCCCGCCGAGCATCTCAAACTTGCCGCGCTTGTAATTCACCCAGTAGAGGCGCATGCGCAGGGAGTCGCTGTTGCTGGTATCGTGTCCATTGGGAGGCAGGAATCCCAGGAAATCGGCCTCGAGGTAGCCGGTCACATCGGCTTCGCCAAACTTGGCATGCGTTCTCAAACCGATGCGGGAATTCTGCGCCGAAAGGCGCTCCTCGGAGAGACGTCCGGCCACGGTGTTGCTGTACGCGATCGAGCCGAAACTTGAGCCGATGCCTCCGAGCTGCGTCGTTCGGGTGATGCTGGTCATATCCATGAAACCGAGCGGGTAGAATTCCGCCGCTCCGATCTTGAAATACAACGGCGAAGGCTTTTCTTCCTTGGCATCCTGAGCTGGCGTTGCGGCCGCCAGGGTTCTCGGCCCCGCGCCAATTGGCTCGGCAGGCGCCGCGGCGGAGTTTACTGGCGATGCTGCGACCGGCATGTTTACCGGCTCCGAAGGAGTCGCGTGAAACTTTTCTTCCAATGATTCCATTCTCAACTGCTGCGCCCTTAGTTCCGCCCTCTGCTCCTCCACCAGGCTGCGGAGCTCCTGCAATTCGCTCTCGATGGCGGAGTTTTCCAGTTTCACTGTTTCCTTGGGCTTATCTGCCGCTGCGGGCGTAACCGCCGTGGGCAAGTTCTCCTTGCCGGCTTCCTTGGCATCGTTCGCCAGCAGCGGCGACGCCATAAGGCTCACGCTCAGCAATACTGCTCCTAATACTCGCATTCCTTCCCTCCTAAGGATTCCCGTGACTGGTTTACATTCATTCCCAAATTGATATGTACGCTGCATCCGATTTCCCATGCTATTCCACCGGGCCGCCGGTTCACGATGACCCACTCTCCCAAAGTTTCTGTGCAAAGACTATCGGCGGGGGCTTAATGGCTCGTGAGAGGAATGTTAATTCTATGTTACAAGTGTAGACATCAGCTCTTATTATTTGTTCGGGAACCCGGATTTGAGGTGCATTTGCAGCGTTGGCCGGAAACTGTCGCGGCTACGCCGGGAGGCCGGCACCTTAGTTTCGAGCACATGCCCGCCTGAAGGCGGGCGCTACACAAGCTGCGGTGAATTTATCGGGAATAGTTTCTGGGGAAGTAGCGCCACCGGGAGCGCGGCTGTCCTTTATCGCTTGGCTCGCCGGCGGTTCGCGCCGGTGCTGCCAATGACATGGAATTTCATGAAGTTGGTTGTGCCACCCACAAACAACGGCGTTCCAGCCACGATGCCCACGACGTCGCCGCGCTTTACAAGACGCTCTTCGAGCAGGCGTTTCTCGGCGGCCAGGACAAGGTCCTCGATATTAGTTACTTCACTTATGGTTCGCGGTACCACGCCCCAATAAAGTGAAAGCAGGCGGCGAGTTTCCTGGATCGTCGAAAACGCGATAATGGGCGGGCGCGGACGATGCTTGGAAATCAAACGCGCTGTTGAACCCGTTTCCGTGAAGGCGGCGATGACCTTCATTTGCAGTTCTTCTGAAGCATGGCAAATCAGTTCGGAAGAGGTTTCCGCGATGTTGAATTGCGCCGGGCGAGGCCGCAAAACATCCGTAGTGCTCGATTCAGCCTCGCGAATGATGCGATCCATCATCTGTACAGCTTCGACCGGGTACGCCCCCGTAGCGGTTTCGGCGGAAAGCATTAGAGCATCGCTGCCGTCGAAGACGGCGTTGGCGACGTCGGAGGCCTCGGCGCGCGTGGGACGCGGGTTCTGGGTCATCGATTCCAGCATCTGAGTCGCGGTGATCACCGGCAAGCGCGCCTCGCAAGCCTTGGCGATGATTTGTTTCTGTACCACCGGCACTTTTTCCGGACTCATTTCCACGCCCAGGTCGCCGCGCGCGACCATTACGCCATCGGCCACCGCCAGAATGCCGTCGAGATTCTCAATCGCCTCCGGTTTTTCCAACTTGGCAATCACCGGAACATTCTTTCGCGCGCGCGCTACGGCGGCCTTGGCCAGCAGGACATCCGAGGCGTGGCGCACAAAGCTCACAGCCACGAAATTCACTCCGTGCCGCAACGCGAATTGCAGGTCGTCATGGTCCCTGGCGGTGAGCGCGGGAATCCGCAATTTCACGCCGGGAAGATTGATGCCTTTATGTTCGCCCAGTTCGCCGCCATTGGCGACTTTGCATAGGACCGAGCTCGACGTCGTCGAGAGCACCTGGAGCTCGATGAGACCGTCCATCAAGAGAATGCGGTCGCCGCGGGAAACATCGCGGGGCAGGCGTTTGTAGGTGGTGCTTACGCCGGAGCTGGTGCCGGGACGCAAGATTGTGGAGATCGTGAAGAGCTGTCCGGTTTGCAGCTGGACGTGTTGGCCATCGACGAGGGCGCCGGTGCGAATTTTGGGTCCCTGCAGATCGGCAAGAATACCGATGGGCCTTGACAGGCGGGCCGATGCTTCCCGGAGACGTTTGATGGTCCGCGCGTGCTCGGCATGGGTCCCGTGCGAGAAGTTGAGACGCGCGACATCCATCCCGGCGCGCATCAGTTTTTCGATCATGTCCGCCGAATCGCTGGCGGGGCCAAGAGTACATACTATTTTTGCGCTTCGAAAATTCATGGTGTTTGTCCGAACCCATTCTTCCTGAAAGGGGTTTCAGGCCTTTCGGCCTACTTCGAGGCGGCGAAATCGCTCACAACATGATAGAGAAACGCCACCCCTTTATGAAAGCTTTCCAGGGGAATGCGCTCATCGTCTCCGTGCATCCGCGCATCGTCGTTCTCGGTGAGGGGAAAAGGCGCCAGGCCATACGCCTGAACCTTGTGGAGACGCAGGCTTGCCGAGTCGGTGGCCCCTGTAGAAAGAAATGGCAGGGCAATCGCTCCTGGAAAATCCTGGGGCGCGATGCGCTCGATGGTCTTGTAAAGGGCGCTGTTGAGGTCGGAAGGGGGCGCGTTTTCACCGGGATCAGGCGCCATTTGGAATCGAATCTGAGGGTCGTTGACGACTTTTCCTAATTGTCCGATGAGTTCATCGATGGAATGCCCGGGGAGCATTCGCACATTCAAGTTTGCCATAGCTTCGGAGGGAATCACATTGTTGCGGAAACCGGCCTGCATGATCGTTGGCGAGATCGAGTCGCGCAGCATCGAATTCCACATGGGGCTTTCTTCGGACAAATGTTTGACCGCCAGGTCCGCGCGCTCCGGCTGCTCGAGCGCACGCATCCATTTGGCAACATCGTCGTCTTCGATCTTTGCGAGCTGCTCGAAATAGCGCCGCGTAATCGTGTTGGGCTGCGCCGGTACCTGGTAGGTTCCGAGTTTGGCAATGGCCGCGGCCAGGTGCACCACGGCATTATCCGGGCGCGGAATCGATCCATGGCCGGAGGGCCCGGTGGCTGTAACGATGACGTTGTAGGAAATTTTTTCGCTCGCCTGGATCCCGACGTACTGCACCTTGCCGTCTTTTATCATGATGCGGCCGCCTTCATTGATGGCGTAGGCGCAGGCGATTTTGTCCCAATATTTATCGATCACGGTTTTAATGCTGGCCGCGCCACCTTGCTCTTCATCGTCGGTGGCCAGGAAAATGACGTCACGCCCCAGCCGCGCGCCGGTTCGCTTCAGCGCGACCATGGTGGCAATGTTTGCGGCGACCAAGCCCTTGTCATCGATGGTGCCCCGGCCGTAGAGGTAGCCGTCACGAACGATCGCGGCGAACGGGTCCACCGTCCACTTTTTCGGATCCACCCCTACCGTGTCTTGATGCGCCAGCAGCAACAAAGCGTTCGCCGGATCGGGAAGCGGCCCCGCCTGCAAACGCGCAATGACGATGCTCCGGCCAGGAGCGATTTCCAACACCTCGTTATTGATGCCTTCTTTCTGGAAAATGGCCGCAATGTACCTGGCGACCGGCGTTTCGTTTCCTGGAGGGTTCGATGTGTTGATTTTTATCAGGTCAGCGAGCCAGCCTTGCGCTTCCTCGGCAAGCTTATTTAGATCGGGTTGTCCCGCGGGCGCCTGCGCGCGAGCCTGAGCGCCCGGCAACAGCAACAAGACAACGGCCACGAAGACCAAAAAACAGCGGCGAAACATGCCATTCCCCTCCAGCCACGATGCACTACAATCTATTTACATCTCCTTCATCGTATCATGCGCTTACTGCGCGCAAGTCCGGGAGACACGGCAATGTGCCTCGAATCAAAACTTGAATTGAACATCCCGGCGCTTCGTGGCAGCATCAAAATGACAATATGGGGGTGTTTGCCGGCTTTGGCGCACCGGCCCATCGAACATTGATCCACTGGAGGCGGTTTGCGATTTCGAGAGGTCCTCTAAACCATGCGATCCAATCTATTTCGCCGATTAGCGCTGGGCGCACTGATGTTCACGCTGACGTTTCCGGCGGGAGAAATGCGCGCGCTGGCGCAGGCCAAGGCCCCGCCTCCGCAGCCGCCGCAACAGACTCCGGGAGGATTTGCCATTTCGGTAACGGTGCCGGTGGTGAGCGTGGATGCCGTGGTTACCGACAATAATGGAAATTTTCTGACCGGCTTGAAGAGGGAGAATTTCCGCATCACCGAAGATGGCGCGGTGCAGACCATCACGAACTTCGCGCCCAGCGATGCGCCGATCACGATCGTGCTGCTGTTGGAATTCAGCAAGTTGGGTTATGAATGGTTTTCATACAACGCCGTCACTTGGGCCGCTGCCTTTTTGAACAATCTCAAACCCAATGATTGGGTCGCGCTGGAAACGTTCAACATGCGGCCCAACGTCGAAGTGGATTTTACGCACAACCGCGACGAGGTCATGCGGGGGCTGACGCAACTGGTATTTCCGCCATTCAGCGAGTCAAACCTGTTTGATGCGCTCTCGGATGTGCTGGACCACATGAAGGACGTCAAGGGAAAGAAGGCTGTCTTGGTACTGGCTTCCGGGATGGATACTTTCAGCAAAATAAACTTCGATCAAGCCATGAAACGCATTCGGGAAACCGACGCGACCATTTTTACCATCGGCGTGGGCGAGCAACTCTTCCTGCGCGCAGACCTGGCGGGTCCCGGGCGATTCGGCGAACAGATGACCTATCTTCAGGCGCAGAATGAGATGAGGACCTTCGCCGCCATGACCGGAGGCCGCTCCTGGCTTCCGCGGTTTGACGGCGAAATCCCCTCCATCATGCAGGACGTGGCCGCAAGTTTGCGCAACCAGTACAGCATGGCGTATTCACCCTCCAACACGGCCCTGGACGGCAAATATCGCAAGATCAAGGTGGAACTTGTGGCGCCCGATGGCGGTCCTCTGACGGTAAACGATCAGAGGGGCAAGAAAGTGAAGTTCCAGGTCTATGCCCGCCAAGGCTACACCGCGCCAAAATCCAGCGCCGGCAACTAGTTTTGAGTTGGGAATTCTGAGTCTGAGTGAAAATCTTCGGAAAGTAGCTGTAGCGCCCGCCGGAACTTGTCCCGACTTGGCCGGGAGGCGGGCATTTTGCTTTTGTGCGGACTCTTGGTTATTCTCGCCTGGCCAGGACCGGATTGGGCCCTGGTCCTGCGGACCTCGAAATAATGGAGTCCAACGCGAAATTTATGGCCATGCGGAAATCGCGTCATCCCCGAATCTGGCTGCTCTGGTTATTTCTATTGGGGCTTCTGGGCGCGGCGATCCATTATCTGCGCTACGATTTCCGCAGTTATTCATTGCTCATCCATTTTGTCGATCCCCAAACTTCAGGGACCCTTCTGAACTGGGAAACTCATCAGGTAACCACCGAGGAGATTGTTTTTCCCACGCCAAATGGGCCCGTGCCCGCGCGTTTATATCTGCCCGGAGGCATCGCACATCCACCGGGGATCGTTGTGGTGCACGGCATCCACCGCCTGGGTATCGACGAGCCTCGCCTGGTGAGTTTTTCGCGCGCGGCCGCGGAAAGCGGCTTTGCGGTATTGACTCCGGAAGTGGCCGCCCTGGCCGACTACCATGTGGATGCGGCTTCGATTGCCACCATCGGTGAATCTCCGAAATGGTTGGAGCAGCATTTAGGCACCGGGCCAGTCACAGTGGTCGGTGTGAGTTTTGCGGGCGGGCTTGCCCTGCTGGCCGCAGCCGATCCCCAATATGCCTCGCACATTCGTGAGCTGGTCTTGATGGGCGCGTATGACGATCTCGAACGGGTGGCACGCTTTCTTGCCACTAGCCAAGCCGAACTCCCCGATGGCCGTTGGATTCCTTATAAGGCGCACGATTATGGGGCGGCCGTATTTGTCTATTCGCATTTGGAGCAGTTTTTCAAGGCGGAGGATCTCCAGACCGCGCATGACGCGCTGCGCAATTGGCTTTGGGAGCAGCCCCAGAACGCGCAGCCTTTGCTGGCTCGGCTGAGCCCGGCGGGACGCGCGGTCATGGAAATGCTCCTGGCGCGCGAAATCGAACGGTTACGTCCCCAACTGCTCGATGCCATTCAGGCTGACCAGTCACAACTAGCGGCAATATCTCCGCAGGGGAAACTCGCAAGTCTCAAGGTGCCGGTTTATATCCTGCATGGCACAACCGACGACATAATTCCATCCACCGAAAGTCTCTGGCTGGAAAAGGAAATACCCCGCAAAGTTCTGCGAGCGGTTCTGATTACTCCCGCGTTTTCCCATGTCGATCCCGATAAGCGGGCTACCTGGCGCGAGGAATTTCGTTTGGTCGGATTCCTTGCGGATGTCTTGCGCGCCTCGGATTGATTTGCTCCGATGGATTGGTCCGGATGGATTTGTCTGATAGGTTCCAAAATCCAAACTCTGATTCTAGCGCGCAGGTTTACACCAGTCACTGGTCACCAGTCACTTCTTCAGGCGCAGATCGCTACCGGTCATTTCTTCAGGCACGGGAAGGCCGAGCACGCCGAGCAGCGTGGGTGCAATATCGCGAAGTGAGCCGTTGGGGGCGAGCGGCCCGACGCCGTCCTCGGTGGCCAGGATGAGCGGAACAGGGTTGGTGGTGTGGTAGGTGTGCGGCCCGCCGGTCAGCGGGTCGATCATGGTTTCGGCGTTGCCATGGTCTGCAGTAATAATCCAAGCGCCGCCGCGCGGCTGCAGCACCTGTCGGATGCGGCCCAGGCACTGGTCCACGGTTTCGACAGCCTTGATCGTGGCCTCCAGTTTTCCCGAGTGGCCCACCATGTCGGCGTTGGCGAAGTTCATGACGATGGCGTCGAAATCGCCCTTCTCGACGGCTCTTACGATGTTATCGGCGATGCCTGCGGCGCTCATCTCGGGCATCAGATCGTAGGTGGGCACTTTAGGTGAAGGCACCAGGATGCGCTCCTCGCCGCCAAACGGTTTTTCGATTCCGCCGTTGAAGAAATAGGTTACGTGCGCGTACTTCTCGGTTTCGGCGCAGCGAAGGTTCTTCAGGTTCTGTTCGGCAAATACCTGGGCGAGAATGTGGGCGATTTTTTCCGGAGCGATCACGTAGCGCAGCCAGGGCCAGGCCTTGTCGTACTGCGTCATCGCGACGTAGCAGAGATTTTTCGGGCGATGGGGATCGGCAAATTCGGCAAAGCCAGGCTCGGCGATGGCGCGCGTCATCTGCCGGGCGCGGTCGGCGCGAAAGTTGAAGAAAATCACGGCGTCGTCGTCGCGCACCGGGCCCACGGCGGGCGCGGCGCTCGCTGTGATTACGATCGGGTCGATGAATTCATCGGTCACGCCGCGCTCGTAGCTGCCGCGGACGGCTTCGATTGGATCGG
>JBGOVX010000271.1:0-2864 GCA_041478355.1 Terriglobia bacterium
CGTTCTACGAGCTTTCGAACGATGTTTTTCCAGTATCGGCGGAACACGGCTACGGCATTGACGAATTGTTCGAAGCAATTACGGCCAACCTTGAGAAAACTCCCACTCCGCCGGAGGAGCCAGGCACGCCCGACCAAATAAACGTCGCGATCATCGGCCGGCCCAACGTCGGGAAATCAACGATGCTGAATCGCCTGGCGGGCGTGGAGCGCTCGATCGTTTCCGACGTGCCGGGAACCACGCGCGATGCCGTGGACACCATGGTGAAGCACGGCGAGCGCACCTATCGCTTCGTCGACACTGCCGGGATTCGCCGCAAGGGCAAGACGAAACTGGTTGCGGAGAAATTGAGCGTGGTGATGGCGCGGCGGCATCTCGAGCAGGCCGACGTCGCATTATTGATCGTTGACGCCAGCACCGGAGTGACCGCAGGCGATGCCAACATCGCAGGTTATGCGGAGCAATCGGGCCGCTCGGTAATCATCGTGATGAACAAGTGGGATCTCGCTCTCGAGGCGGCCGCTGAAAAAGCGGCTCGCGAATTGGAAAATGAAGAATCCCGTACGGGATACGTGGCCGTATCCAGAAAAACGAAACATACCTCCGTGATGCGCAAGAAGGCGCCTTCGGGAAGGGTTAACCCCAGCAAATTAATCGAGGAATATGAAGAAATCGTGCGCTCGCGTTTCAAGTTTCTCGATTACGCGCCGATTGTCTTTGTCTCCGCGCTCACCGGCGAGCGCTCAGGCAAGCTGTTTGATCTGATTGACCGCGTGGCCGATGCGCGCCGCAGGCGCGTCTCGACCGGCGAGCTGAACCGCTGGCTCTCCGAAGTGGATTTGGACCGCGGCAGCTCGCCCGCCGCGCGCAAGGTGAAAATCTACTACCTCACGCAAGCATCCGCTTCGCCGCCGACGTTTATCCTGTTCACCAATCAATCCAAGCGCCTGCACTTCAGCTACGAGCGGTTTCTGGAGAATCAACTCCGCAAGAGTTTTGATTTCCTGGGCGCGCCCATTCGCTTCCTGCAGCGCCTGAAGGAAAAGCGCGAGCGCGGCGAACGCGGGCGCGCCAAGAGCCATTCAAAAATATAATTGTAGGGCGTTGACACGCGCCAGAATCGGACTAGGATTAAGGCTGATGCACGCCAACGGACATTCCCAATCGGCTCTTGCGGACAAGAACCTGTTCCGGATCGGCGAGGTCAGCCGCCTGACTTCCACCAAGCAGTTTGTCCTGCGCTATTGGGAAACGGAGTTTCCCATGCTCCAGCCGGAGAAAAGCCCGAAGGGGCACCGGCTGTATCGCCGACAGGACATCGATACCGTCTTCACGATCAAGCGCCTGCTGTACGACGAAGGATTTACGATTGCCGGCGCGCGGCGCCACTTGCGCGACCTGGAGGGTGCGAACGGTGGCGCAGCCTCAGCGCAGCCGCACAACCCTCGGCTTCTTGGGGATCTCGCTGCGGAATCCGCCGGAGACCTTGCCTCGCAGCCCGCGATGTCACGCTCCGCCGCCATGCTCGACCGCAAAATATTGCTCGACCTGCGTGATTCGCTCCGCTCATTCTTGACGCTTCTCGAATCCGAGTGATACGCTGATGACACAGTCGGGACGTAGCGCAGCCTGGTAGCGCGCACGCTTGGGGTGCGTGAGGTCGCTGGTTCAAATCCAGTCGTCCCGACCATCTAATTTGTCGCAAGCTGATTCCTCACATTGGTTCGCCGGATCTAAAATGGGCAATCTTTGTACAGTGTCCTGCAAAAATGGTAGGTGGACCATTCTCGCGCCTTGCCTGCGCGAATTCGCCCCAGGCTCCATTCCGTGCTCGACGCCACATTGAAGGCCACCGCGTCCGATACCTCGGGATGATAGATCCTTGAAATTTGCCAGAGCCCACGGCTCGCTTCTCCGTCGCCTTTGGCGCGGGGATTGAACTGTGACTCGTGTCTAACGATCCAGAGGGCGAGATTGGGATTCACCCCATATGCGCTGGCCTGGGCCTCGACGTAGGCCTTCACCGCTTGGGCGGGCGGCACGCGGCCAATCAGTTTTACAGAATTGCCGGGAACGCGAGATAGGCCCACGGGTTGCACACGGCGGCTCTTATAAATAATCACCGTGACGGGCAGTGAGAAATCCGCGGGGCTTTGGGGGCGAACAACTTCGGCGCGAGGCTCCGTAAGGTTCGCGCCAAACGCGATAACCGGGAGCGAATAAAATGCCAGCCAAAGCAGCTTCTTGGTGACGGTTGCCTTCATGGGTGGGATTATACCCAAAGGCGAACAGAAAGCGAACATAAAATAAAGATAGGTCAACTTTTCTTCCCTCCATTCTCCATAAGCCATAAAATACGCTTTAGGAAACTGCTCCGCTTCTCCTGACTTGTTGATGTCACCGTTGCTGTTAAAATATCTGTGTAGGACGGTACGAAGTGGGTTAGCTGGCGCAGGACGGTCCTGGGCGACCGGCAAGTTTTTCGCGGACGCTAGGAGCTGCTTCCGAGAGTATCCCCGGCCCGCAACGATGCGGCCGCCCCGGCATCTAAATAACATGGCGCACATTCTGATTACCAACGATGACGGGATTCAAGCGGAGGGTTTGCGCGCGCTTGTGGCGGCGATGGAGGGCCTGGGGACGATCAGCGTGGTTGCGCCAATGCACGAGCGCAGCGCGGCGGCGCAGTCCTTGACGCTGCGGCAGCCGGTTTTCTGGGAGCTGGTGGCGGAGCGCGAATGGGCGGTCGAGGGCACGCCGGCGGACGCGGTGATTCTGGCGCTCAACAAGCTTTTGCCCAACCGGCCCGACCTGGTGATTTCGGGAATCAATCGCGGCGGCAACCTGGGCGAAAACGTCTTCTA
>JBGOVX010000026.1:0-28567 GCA_041478355.1 Terriglobia bacterium
GACGGTGCTTGAGCTGCCCCTGAACGGGCGCGACTGGACTTCGCTCGCCACTCTGCACCCTGGCGTCAACCTGATTGAAACCCAGATGGACTATGCGACCTCAGCACGCGGGAACCGCGGCTTCGGCGCCGAACTCACCGTCTCCGGGCAGAGGACGACGAACAACAACTACCGGCTGGACGGGATTAGCGTCAACGATTACGCCAACAGCGGGCCGGGCAACGTGATCGGCGGCGCCACGGGCGTGGACGCCATCGAGGAATTCTCGGTAATGACCGGCAGTTACTCGGCCGAGTACGGGAAAGCCTCCGGCGGAGTCATTAACGCCATCTCCAAGTCGGGCACCAACTCCTTCCACGGCGATGCCTACGAGTTCCTGCGAAACAGCGCCATGGACTCCAGAGATTACTTTTCGAGAAACGCGGGCACCTCTCTAGCGCAATTCAGGCGCAACCAGTTCGGAGTAGCGGCGGGTGGGCCTATCGTAAAAGACAAGACCTTCATCTTCGGTGACTACGAAGGTATGCGCCAGTTTAAGGGGATTACGACCAGCCGGAAAGTTCCCTCTGACGCTGCGCGATCGGGACTCCTCCAATATTCGGGTACCGCGCCAGCTGGCTGCGTGGTAGTCGATGCAACAACATGTCAGATGCCGACGAACACGCAGAACGCTATTAATGCCATGAAGATTTTCGCATTATACCCCCATGCGAATTCTAATATCAGTGGAGACTCAGGAAAGTTCGTCTTCAACGCCAACCAACTTGTGCCGGAGAATTTCTATACCGTTCACCTGGATCACAAGCTTTCGACGAACGATAGCCTGTCCGGAACGTATCTATTTGACAACACTGATTTTACGCAGCCTGACAGCTTGAACAACAATACCCTGAACTCAGCGACCCGGCGGCAGACCGTCGCGATCCAGGAGAGTCACACGTTCAGTGCCAGCTTTGTCAATGCCGCGCGAATCGGCTACAGTCGTACTCATGCGCTCAATCTTGACCCTGGCGCAGCTATTAATCCAGCTGCCAAAGATCCGAGCCTCGGCAGCACGACAGGCCAAAATGCCCCTGAAGTAGATCTCGCAGGCGGGTATTTCAGGATGCCGGGCGGCGTAGGAGTTGGCTCCTGGTATAACCACGTCTATAATTCTTATCAAGCTTACGACGATGCGTTTTGGACCCATGGCGCCCATACCATTAAGTTCGGCGGGGGCGTCGAGCACATGCGGTACAACTACATTGCCCATCAGAACCAGGGCGGATTGTGGAAATTCGACGGTCTTTCCAATCTTTTCCTCAACAATCCCAAACATTTTGAGACGGGCATTCCCGAGGGAGTTCAGCCGCGGGAAGCTCGACAGACTCTTTTGGCCGGATATGTCCAGGACGACTGGCGTGTGCGTTCCAACCTGACGGTGAACCTTGGCGTGCGGTACGAAACGGTCGACGTCTACCATGATTCGCAGGGCAAGGTCACCAATCTGCCGTCGATTGCTTCCGATGCCACCACGGGACCCCAATGCGGAGTGCAGTATTCCAACCCCACTTTTGCTCAACTTAAGGGCTCTGCCTGCGCCAGCGTTGGTCCTTATTACTTGAACCCGACGCGTCATAACTTTGAGCCTCGGGTTGGATTTGCGTGGGATCCCTTCAAGGATGGAAAGACCTCGGTCCGCGGTGGCTTTAGCATCTACGACGTGTTGCCGCTGCCGGGTTACTTCCTCCTGCAGCAAAATCAGGCTGCGCCGTTCATGATATTTACTAGTTTGGACGAGCCGGGGTGCGCTAAGGCGGCCCCCCCAACTTGTTCTAACCCCTTGGCGGGACAGTTTTTGTCAGCTCCAGGAAGCGGGGAGGCGTTGCTGACTGGAGGCGCCGCCGCCGGCCAGTTAGCCACATCTACTGTGGAGCATGCCCCCAAACGGAACTACCTGCTGCAGTGGAACCTGAACGTGCAGCGCCAAATTACGCCGGACCTGTCCCTTACGGTCGGCTACATCGGCTCCCATGGAGTCCACATGCTGATTCGTGGAGATGACGGCAATATGACCCAGCCTACAGTGACTTCCGCAGGATTGCTGTTTCCTTGCGGTTTTGTCACGGCCGGCGATACTTTCTGCACTCCCGGGACTACCGGTGGTACTCAGGTCGCCGGTGGAGCAACTGATGCAAAAATTAATCAGACTTTCGGGACCATTCGATACATCTATTGGGGAACCGACTCCTTCTACGATGCTCTGAACATAAACATCGACAAGAAGATGGGCCACGGCCTCCAATTCCAGCTCGCCTACACATGGGCAAAATCGATTGACGACAGCTCGGCGACCATCGCGGGCGATACGTTTGGGAATGCCCTCAACTCTCTATTTTACATGGACCCGAAATCACTCCGCGGCCCTTCTGACTACAACGTCGGCAACAATGCATCCTTTAACGCCCTTTGGGCCCTGCCTACGCCAAAGTCACTTAATGGCGTTGCCAAGGCGGTGGTGGGCGGATGGCAGGTCGGCGGAATTGTCAAATATAACGGCGGCATTCCCACTTCTGCCATCATTGATGGAGACCCCATGGCCGTGGGCAATGGAGGCTCCGACACATTTGGCATTCCCAACCGTGCGCCCGGCTGCAATCCCATTAACAACAATTTTAAATTCGGTGACACTATCTATCTCAACACCACGTGCTTCACTCCACCGACGGCGCCGGCTTCCTTTGCCGCACAATGCGGCGATTTCCCAGGGGCCGGAACGGCGCCTGCTGGCCGAGTTTGGTGCGCGAATCTGCTGGGCAATGCTGGCCGCAATTCCATCATTGGTCCCAAGCTCGTGAACGTGGATTTCTCCGCGACCAAGAACAACGCGATCAAGAGCATTTCGGAGACCTTCAACGTTCAGTTCCGGGCGGAGATTTTCAACATCTTTAATCACTCTAACTTCGTGCCACCCGGGCCACTAGACGGCGGCACGGTGCTTCATGACACCGGAGCACCGTTTGGAGGGGCCGGCTTTCTTAATGCCCTGGCCACCCAACCGCGAGACGTTCAGTTTGCTTTGAAAGTGATTTGGTAAATAAAAGGCTGCTGACTTAACACAACTGCCCGCCCGAAAAACCGGGCGGGCAGTTGTGTTTTTTTTCGAAATTAAGCATATCTTAAGGTGGCATGAGTTTAGATTCGCTGATGACTTGTTCTACGTCCTGGTGACTTGGTTGGATCGTGGTTTTTGTTCCAGCTCCGTGCAACACGACTCGTCGCAGTGACGAGAAATTCTGGGAGGTTACATGAAGCTTTCACGTTTTGTGCAGTTTGCGCTTGGCCTTTCCATTCTGCTGTTCGCAGGGTACGCTCTGGCGGCCCCTCCGGCAGGCTACCACTTAGTTAAGAAAGTTCCCCTGGCGGCAGCTCCAGGCGGCGGCGAGTATTTCGACTACATCACCGTTGATTCCGATGCGCGCCGCGTCTACGTATCGCACGGCACGGAAGTTGTGGTCCTCGATGCCGATAATTATTCCGTGGTGGGCACCATTGGCGGTATGAAGCGCAGCCACGGGGTCACGCTGGTCAAGGAGTTGGGCAAGGGATTTATCACCGACGGTGATGCTCAGAGCGTCGTCATATTCGATATCAAGACCCTGAAAGTCACCGGCAAAGTTATGACCAATCAACCCGACACAGACTCGATTATTTACGATCCGGCGTCGAAGCACGTTTTCACCTTCAATGGCGATAGCCACAACTCGACGGTCATCGACCCGGTGAAAGAAGCTGTGATAACCAACATTGACCTGGTCGGGGCGGTGGAATTCCCCGCCGTCGATGGCAAAGGTATGGTCTACGACAATAACGAGGAAAAGAACGACCTGGTAGCCATTGATTCCCGCACCAACACGGTGAAGGCGCGATGGCCGCTCGCACCGGAGGGGACGGCCGTTGCGCTGGCGATGGACCAGAAGAACCGGCGCCTGTTCTCCGCGGGCCGCGACCCCCAATTCATGGTGATGATGGATGCCGATAGTGGAAAAGTTCTTCAGTCGTTCCCCATCAGCGTCGGTGTGGACGCCACCATTTTTGAGCCTTCCACGGGGATGCTGTTCGTTTCGACACGCGAAGGCAAGATCCACATCTACCACGAAGACTCACCCAACAAGCTCAGCGAAGTCGAAACCGTCACGACTGAGTACGGCGCCAAGACGATGCAGATTGATTCGAAAACCCACAACCTTTTCCTGTCCACGTCGGATTTCGATCCACCGGCCGCCCCCACTGAAAAACAGCCCCATCCGCTACCCAGAGCGAAGCCGGGAAACTTCCGCGTTCTGGTTTATGCACGCTAACGCGGGAACCGCAGGTATTTGAAACCGGGATTCGCCCCGAAGTCGTCTTAATTCGGGGCGAATTTCTTTACTGGTAATGGTAAAGTACGTCGGGCTACTCTGAAAGGGGTAGTGGACTAATTCCAAGTTTCTGCGAGTCCCGAAGGGACGTCAAAACTTGGCCCACCGCGAAAGCGGTGGAGAGATGTTTCCAGGATTGCCAGAAAGCCCCGACAGGGGCGACACTTAGGAATCAGCGACATGTAATTAGCCCATTACACCGAAAGGCCCGGGCTTGACGCACGGTTCAAAAGTCTAAGGAGCTTATATGAAGCGATTGAAGAGTATGTTGGGTGCAGTCGTGTTGATTTTAGCGGCCGCGGTCGTAATGTCAGCGCAGACGCCTCAAGCAGTGGCTATTCGCGCCGGCAAGATGTTCGATCCGAAGTCGGGAACAAATTTGACCAATCAGGTTGTGCTGATTAGCGGCGACAAGATTACCGAAGTCGGGCCGGCTGCCAGCGTCAAGATTCCGGCGGGCGCCAGGGTGATTGACCTCAGCCAGGCGACAGTGCTTCCCGGCTTGATTGACGGCCACGTTCACATCACCGATGCCGCCGGCGGGTTGCAACGCCAGATGCTGGTGGCGGTGAACACCACCACGCGAAGTTTGAATGCGGGCTACACCACGATGGTGGCCATGGGGTCGCATGGTGGCGGGTACGCCGATGTGGAATTGAAAAAAGCAATTGAAAGCGGCCTGGTCAAGGGTCCGCGCCTGCTAACCGCCGGGCCAATCATCAACATCACCATGCCTGGAAATGCTACCTATCCGTTGGAATTCAAGCCATTTGAAGCAGAGACGACTGCGAACGGAGTTGATGAGATTCGCGCGGCGATACGCGAGCACGCCCACTACGGCGTCGACCACATCAAGATACACACTACCGGCCCGTTCTACTTCAAGTCCAACGGAGAAATGGTGAACCAGGCGCTCTTCAGCTTGGAAGAACTCAAGGCGCTGGTGGATGAAGCGCATCGGCGCAATCTGTTCGTCGCCAGCCACACCTATGGCGGCGACGGCCTGAAATGGGCTGTACAGGCCGGGGTTGACGACATCCAGCACGCCGTCGCCGCCGATGAGGGCGACATTAAAGGGTTTGCCCAAAATAAAATCCCCATAACCTCGACGATTCTGGATCAGCGCCAGGATGAACCCGGTGACCTCCAGAAATGGGCACCCTACAGCCGCTGGCGGCTCCAGGAGACGACCTGGAAGAACATGCTTGCCGCCGGTGTCATTCTCGGCTTTGGGAGCGGCTCAGCGCCGCCGCCGGGAAGAGTCTATAACACCGAGTGCAACTGTTCGCACGGCGTGCAGAGCGAGATGTTTCCCATCTTTGTGAAATGGGGAGCAACTCCGGTGTATACCTTGCGGATGGCGACCACAGTCAACGCCGAAATCCTGCACTTGCAGGACAAGGTGGGCACAATCGAAAAGGGTAAGTTTGCGGACATCATTGCGGTCTCGGGAGATCCGCTGCAGGACATTTCCGAGATGCAACACGTAAAGTTTGTGATGAAGGGCGGAGAAGTAATCAAGAACGATCTGGCCTCAACCACCATGGCGTCCACCAAGTAATTGCATGGAACCGTTGGGATCTTGCGGGGAAAACCCGCAAGATCCCAATTCTGATAGAAGTTCAGATTGATTCTGGTACTCGGTTGCCTAAACGGTTTGCTAAAGAAGACACGCGGCCCGCGCCATTGGGAAGGATTCATGTCCTGTTCATTTTCAGCAATCTCACTTCTTCATCAGATTACAGCCCGCATCCACCGCTCATTCCCCATTTTTGCCAGTAGCCGCAGGGATCTCGTTTCGGCCTTACTGGCCTTGCTATTGGCCCTGGCAGCGCCGCAGGTAGCCAGAGCGCAGGTATCGGCAGGCTCGATTGCGGGCACGGTGAGGGCGGCGTCTGGTTCGGCGATTCCGGGAGTGCAGATTAAAGTTGCAGAAGGAACTTCTGGTGCTGTGAGAACGGCCGCAACGAACACGGACGGTGTTTTCAGCGTGCCCGATCTGCCGCCTGGGACCTATGAAATGACCGTGTCCGCTCCGGGATTCGTTACCCAGTTGTGGACCGGCGTTTCGGTTGCCGCGGGAGTGGGACGCGTCTTCAATCCTGTTATGCAAGCGGGCAATTCCGAGCAGACAGTGCGAATCGTGGCGCCTCCCGCGCTGGTAACCGAAACTTGCTCGACGGCGTGCGGGAATGTGAGTTCCTCCACGGTCCGCGACACCCCGCTCAACGGACGCGACTGGGCCCAACTTGCGACGTTGCAGGCCGGCGTCACCGGCGTTCAGGCTAACGGAGGGAATAGCGACCGCGGGTTTGGCGCGGCGATCAGCATTTCCGGATCGCGGCCCGATCAGAACAGTTACCGGCTGGATGGAATCAGCATCAATGACTATGCCAACGGAGCGCCGGGCAGCGTCCTCGGCGACAACCTGGGCATCGACGCCGTGGAACAGGTGTCCGTACTGGGCAGCAACTATCCGGCCGAGTACGGACGAACTTCAGGGGGCGTAATCAACGCGGTTACTCGCGGGGGAAAGAACGTTTTCCACGGCACGGTGTATGAGTTTCTCCGCAACAGCGCTCTGGATGCGCGAAATTTCTTTGACGGGCCGGTAATTCCTTCATTCAGACGCAATCAGTTCGGAGCCTCGGCAGGCGCGCCGATCCGTAAGGGCCGCACATTCGTTTTTGGAGACTATGAAGG
Source organism: Terriglobia bacterium (assembly GCA_041478355.1). Taxonomy (GTDB): domain Bacteria; phylum Acidobacteriota; class Terriglobia; order Acidiferrales; family UBA7541; genus Palsa-360. The sequence goes on from JBGOVX010000026.1 coordinate 7,104, forward strand.
ATTGCGCCAATCGTTGGGCGTGACCACGTTAGATACTGTCCCTTCGGATGGAGCGCGCCTGGGGATTCTGCACGACGCAAAGGGCAGGCTTGTCGATGCGACTGGCAATGCCTTCGTTGATCCCCCGGCCAATACGATTCCTGTCACACCGCTGGCGGTCGCGTGTCCAAATCCTGTCACGCAGACCAATAGGGCCCCTGGGCAGGCCGGCTTCTGCGTCGATAATTTCGTCGCGAAGTTTCTCGATGCTTTCTATCCACGCGCGAACGGAGGTCCGCTTGGCAATGGGGACACCGGAAGATATACCTTCGCCGCGCAGCAAGTCACCACCGAAAACTATTTCACCATTCGAGTGGACCACAAGCTCTCAGAAAATGACGCCTTTTCCGGCACCTACATGCGCGACAACTCGCAAACCGTGCAGCCCGGCACTTTCGCCGAACTGTTCTCCGACGTGGTATCGGCCCGTGAAGTGGCTACATTGCATGAGCAACATCTTTTCAGTTCTACGTTGCTCAATGCCGCCAGCTTTGGATTCAGCCGCGCCGTGGGGATCATAGGAAAAGTTTCCAGCGTGAATAACCCTCTCATGAGCGATCCCTCCTATGCATTCCAACCTGGGGGATTTGCCGGGTCGGTCGAGGGTGTGCCCGGACTCACCAACTTTACGGGTGCTCCGCTCCCCAATGGATTTGTCTCATCCAGCAAGTTGATTGCCTGGACCTCTTTCCAGGGAGGCGACGACGTCTTTCTCACCCGGGGAATACATACCCTGAAGTTCGGGGGCCTAGTCGAGCGGATGCGGGACAACCAGTTGTTTAACAGCAATGCAAACGGAGCTTTCCGCTTCAACTCCTTGTTGAGTTTTCTGACCAACCAGCCACAAACGTATGCAGGGAATACCGCGGTCTCCGCCCCCGATTTTGGAATACGTCAGACTCTGTTTGGCGCCTACTTTCAGGATGATATGCGGCTGCAAAAAAACCTGACGTTCAACGCGGGATTGCGCTATGAAATGGTCACGGTGCCGGCCGAGGCGCAAAACATGATTTCCAATTTGCGTAACCTTGGCGACGCGCAGCCGGTTACAGGATCGCCTTTTTTCCAGAACTCCACGCTTCGGAATTTCGAGCCGCGCTTGGGGTTTGCCTGGAATCCGCGAGGCGGCAAGACTTTGGTCCGTGGTGGGTTCGGCTTTTTTGACGTGCTGCCGCTGCCGTACGAATTTACGATTACCGTCCAGCATGGCGTGCCGTTCGTGCACGAAATATACGCCAATGTCGTCCCCGCGGGCGATTTTCCGACGGGCGCATTTCAACAATTTAAGAATGCGTCGAACGTGTCCCGCTCAGTCTTTGTGGAGCACAATCCCAAACGAAATTACGTGATGCAATGGAACTTGAGCGTAGCGCAGGAGCTGACATCAACGCTGGCCGTTACACTCGGCTACGTAGGGTCGCGGGGAGTTCACCAGCCTTACCGCATGGACAATATCGACATGGTTCTTCCTAAAATACCTCCTGAATCGATAGGCTATATGTGGCCCTGCGGACCAGATCCGAAGGGCAATCCGTGCGCTACAGGTTTTCTGCCGGGTGGAACGCAGCTTAATCCGATACCCAGCGTGACGCTCAACCCGAATTTTGGCCGCATCAGCGGGTCCTTGTGGCAGGCGAATTCGTTTTACGATGCCCTGCAGGCGAATGTCACCAAACGCATGAGCCACGGATTCCAGTTCAGTGGCGCGTTCACCTGGGGTAAGAGCATTGATACTCTCTCTTCCACAGAAGCCAACGACGCGTTTCCCAACGGGTTGTTCAGCCAGCTATACTTCGACCAGCGTACTACGCGCGGACTCTCGGATTTCAATGTCGCGCGGACATTTGTGCTGAGCCTGACCTGGGAAGTTCCTGGTCCGAAAACAGAATCCATGCTCCCGAAAATGGCGCTGAATGGATGGCAGCTGGTCGGCCTTTACAAGATAAGCACCGGGCAGCCTTTCACGCCGGTATTTGGCGGCGACCCTCGCGGGATGAAACTCGAAGAGACTGGCGAGATGCCCAACCGTGTCGGCGGTCCGGGCTGCCAGACGCTGGTCAATCCCGGAAACCCCAACAATTACGTCAAGACTCAATGCTTGACTCTGCCAACGGCGCCCAGTTCCTTTGCCGCACAGTGTGCGCCGTTTGCCGGCGCCGCCGCGCCTGCGCCCGCCGGCAGTGTCTATTGCGCGAACCTGTTCGGCAACCTCGGCCGCAACACCTTGATTGGACCAGGCCTGGCGAAACTGGACTTCTCGATTTTCAAGAACAATTATGTGAAGCGCATCTCGGAAAGCTTCAACGTTCAATTCCGGGCGGAGTTTTTCAACATACTGAACCGCGCAAACTTTGCCTCGCCGACCGACAACCTTGCGGCCTTCGATCAAAGCGGGCGGTCCATTTCGAGCGTGGGGCTGATTGATTCCACACAGACCACATCCCGCCAAATTCAGTTTGCGTTGAAAGTGATCTGGTAACTCGAACCTCACTTCATTACGAGCGAGCAGTTAGCCGCGAAAACATTCCGAACAGTGCCCGGACTTCGGGAACGCCCATAACCAGCGCCCCGGCGAAATAAATCGTCCCATAACCCCCCAGGACCACGACTGCGGCAATCACCGGATTCCGGTGGCCGATGGCAAATAGCAGCGCGCGCCCGGCTCCTGCGGCAATCAGTGCGGCGCTCCAGCCCTTGACCAGATACATGCTGGGAAGGCCCGTGGCGCCGATACGCCGGTTCAAAGTGCGGCGAAGCATGGTGAACTCTACCCACGAGGAAATACCCGCTGAAATCGTCAGTCCTGCGACTCCCCAACGGGACGCGATCCCCAAGGCATGAGGCAACGGGATGGCCGAAAGATAGCCAAGCACGGTGGTCAAGACTACGCGCCAGACGGCGTAGCGCAGCGGCGTGCGCGTATCCTTGAGGGCGTAATAGGTAGACGAGTAGAGCCGCCCGAGCGTCGAGGCCAGCAGCCCCACCGTGGAACCCGCTAGAATTCCCCACACATAGATGACGTCGGCCTGCGTGAAGCGCCCGGACTGATAAATCGCGGCGACAATAACGTCACCGAGTACCAGGAATGCCGCCACCGATGGAATCACAAAAAACGCAATCTGACGCAGTCCGGCGTTGAGGCGCACACGCAACACTTCGGCTACTTGCGCTTCCGCGCCCACTGCGCCGGACATTGCCGGAAGCTCGGCCGCCGACACCGACATGCCAAACAGGCTTACCGGCAGCGTATATAACGTCTGGGCATAAGCCAAAGCCGCGACGGCGCCGGTGGGCAACAAGCTTGCCAGCAGGGCATCCACGTATGCGCTGATCTGCACCACGCCCCTGCTAACGAACACGGGAAAGAAATTCCGCACCACCGTTCGAACGTTCTCCAAATGAAAAGCAAAAGACAGGTGCAATCCGTGCAGAAGCCTAAGCACGACCGGGAGCTGCACGGCCACCATCAGCGCGCTGCCAGCCACCGATCCCCACGAAAGAACCAGCGCGAGCGGGTATTGGGCGTAACGCTCGCCAAATTTCCATAATGTCGCGATCATGGCGGCATTCCAGACCACGGGCGCGGTGTAAGAAAGAAAGAACCGCCGATGGCTGTTTAGTATTCCCAGACACCATGCGGAAAATACAAATAATCCCGCTCCTGGAAACAGGATGCGCACAATGCGAATGGTTAGCTCGCGCTTCTCGCCTGAGAACCCCGGCGCGATCACGTTGATCAGATAGGGGGTAGCCACAACACCAATCAGGACCAGTATCGATGTGCTGAGCGCCAGCAGCGCGGCTACGGCTCCGGCGGTCCGGCGAGCTTCTTCCTCTTCTTCACGGGCAAGCAAGCCTGCGTAAACGGGAATGAAGGAAGCGGAGAGAACACCCTCGCCGAACAGGTTCTGAAGCGCGTTAGGAATTCGAAATGCCGCCTTGAACGCGTCCGCGGCATCGGAGTTTCCAAAGTAGTGCGCAAATACTCTGTCTCGGACCAGCCCCGCAATCCGGCTAAGGAAAATTCCAGCGGCGACTAGAAACGACGAGCGCTTTGAGGCGAAGCGGCTGGCGACACCTGTGCCGGGGCTATTCACGAGCAGGTTCTGAGAGGGATATTCATAGTCTCGAGTAACCCATTACATGAGCTACCCGGCAGGAAGTCAACCCTGACTGTGAGGGGATGTGTGGTTCCAGTTGAATGGACCGGGATTACCCGCGGGAGCCGCGGCCTGAACCGTCAGGGACGTCCGCGGTCATTGATGGTTTCGCGCATCCGGCGCGCGAGGGTGTCATGGGTGAACGGCTTTTGCATCACGCTTAATGTCTGTCCATGCAGCCCGTGATTGCCAATCGCGTCGTCGGTGTATCCGGACATATAGAGAACTTTGATTCGCGGATAGCGCGCCACGATCTGGTCGGCCAGTTCCCGGCCCGTCATGCCAGGCATGACGACATCGGTCAAGAGAACGTCCAGCGGGCCTTGGTGATCCGCCGCGACTCTTAAAGCATCGGCGCCACACGGCGCCGTCAGCACTTTGTAGCCCGTGTCGTGGAGAACCTCCGCAGCCATCTTGCGCAGCGCCGGATCATCCTCCACCAGAAGGACGGTCTCTCCACCGATACGGAAATCGAACGCTTCCTGCAACACATCCGCATGAGTAGGTTTAGGGATGCGCGGTAGCAGGGTATGGAAGGAACTCCCGTGACCGGGTTCGCTTTCCACCCAGATAAAGCCGCCGCTTTGTTTCACAATGCCGTAAACGGTGGCCAGTCCCAGACCGGTGCCTTTGCCCTTTTCTTTGGTTGTGAAGAATGGTTCAAAGATGTGCGCTCGCGTTTCTGCGTCCATGCCGTGGCCCGAATCGCGAACAACGATGGCGACGTATTCACCGGGGGGCAGGTACGCTTGCGGTTTAGAGGAGCCGCCGGCGACAGAAAGGTTCATCGTCTCGATACCCAGGCGGCCACCTTGAGGCATGGCATCGCGGGCGTTCCCGGCAAGGTTCAGCACAATCTGCTGGAACTGTCCCAGGTCCACCTTCACCCAACCGAGACCGGGATCGACCAGCAGGTCGAGCTTGATATCCTCGCCAATTACGCGCCGCAGAATGTCATCCATGTCTTCCAGAACCGCATTGAGTTGCAGATCGGTAGGCTCCAGGAGTTGATTGCGGCTGAAAGCGAGAAGCTGATTGGTAAGCCAGGCGCCGCGTTCCGCGGCCTTGCGGATCTCTTCAATGCGTGAGCGGCGGTTTTTCGTCGACTCGTCGCGTTTCAGCAGGAACTCGCTGTGACCGAGGATAACGGTCAGGAGATTATTAAAATCGTGCGCGACACCGCCGGCGAGCTGTCCGATCGCTTCCATCCTGCTGATTTGCTGCGCGGTGCGGTCGGCAGCCGCGGAGGGAACTACGCTGGGCCGCGGGCCGGCGTCCGGCACACTGCCAACAGGCGATTTCTCCCTCTTATTGCATTTCACCTGTGAAAATACTCTTTTGGATGACAAAGAATCTGCGGACACGGCCCCCCCATTATTAGTCACAAATTATGAAAATTGACCGAGCGGCGGGAAGGGGGTTCATTGAGTCTGGTTACGTTCCTGACAGACTCGCCGATACTTGCAATGTATTCCGCGCGAAGGGGATTGTCAATACTTATGCGAATTCAAATTTTGCAGATGTTTTTGTAGCGCGGACCGGGCCTTGTCCCGACCCGGTTGGGAAGCCCATACTCTATTTTCGACCACACGCCCGGTAAACAGTTTGCGGAAAAGCTCCAAGCACTGTCATTCCGAGGCGCGCTGCGTGCCGAGGAATCCCTCTTTTCTTGGGTTTCAAACAAAGAGAGATTCCTCGCTCCGTTCGGAATGACAACCATGGGTACTTTTCCGCAAGCTGGAATGACGGGCGCTACAAACTCCCTTTAAGACACGGACGGATCTTGCGCAGATACTTTAGCGTCAGTCGGCTTGCGCGCGGGAGTATCCGCAGGGGCGGCCCTGTGGTATTGCACCGGCCAGCTGATCTTGTGTTTCATCTCGCGCGCCGCCCGCAACGGCCAATACGGTTCACGCAGGAATTCGCGGGCCATCAGGACCAAATCGGCGCGGTTCCTGGCAAGAATTTCTTCCGCTTGCTCCTTGGTTTCGATCAATCCGACTGCGGCGGTCATAACTCCCACTTCGCGCCGAATGCGCTCGGCGAACGGCACTTGAAAGCCCGGGCCTGGAACAATCTCCTGGTCGGGAACCAGCGCCCCCGACGAGCAATCAACCAGGTCCACTCCTAAAGGCGCAAGCTGCCTCGCCAGTTCCACGGATTGATCCAGGTCCCAGCCGCCCTTCTTCCAATCCGTGGCCGAGATTCGAATGAATAGAGGCAAGTGTTCAGGCCATTGCTTGCGGACCGCGGTGACGATTTCCCGCGCCAGGCGTGTTCGGTTTTCGAACGAGCCGCCGTATTGGTCCGTCCGCTCGTTACTGAGCGGGGATAAGAACTCATGAATCAAGTAGCCATGCGCGGAATGGATTTCCAGGACCTGATAGCCGGCTTGAAGCGACCGCCGGGCGCACTGCGCAAACGCGTCCACGACATTTCGAATGCCTTCGGCCGTCAGAGCCTCGGGCATTGCGTAATGGTCCGAATACGCGCGGGCGCTCGGCGCGACGGGCACCCAGGCGCCTTCGTCAGGTGAAAGCTTTGACGAACCTACCCAGGGTTTTTGCGTGCTCCCTTTTCGTCCTGCATGGGCGAGCTGCATCCCGGGAACGCTCCCCTGACTTATCAAAAATTGAGTAATGCGGCTCAGGAAGTCGATATGAGCGTCCTTCCAGATTCCCATGTCGCCGGGGGTGATGCGGCCCTCCGGCAATACGGCGGTGGCTTCGGTGAACACCAGGCCCGCACCGCCCACCGCACGGCACCCTTGATGGACCAGGTGCCAGTCATTGGCAAAGCCGTCCGTGCTGGAATACTGGCACATAGGCGAAACTGCAATACGATTGGGCAAGGTGATGCCGCGAATTGGAAGTGGATCAAATAAATGCGCCATGAATTCCCCTTTGAAAGTTCTCAATGCCCCGGATTTGCCGCCAATGCCAGGCTCAAAACCTGATCTTTGAATTCCATCTTCAACCAGAAGCTAGGTTTTAGGGCCTCGATATTCTACAAGTAACCAGGGCAGGGCGCAAAGCGCTGACGGTGGCGAAAATGCGGTTTAAGACGTAGTTACAACCAGCGCGGTGCAGGGATGTCAGCCGATTTGCCAGTCATCTTCGCCGTAGTGGGTTGATTTGGTCCTGGCCGAGACGAACGCTGCCCGCCCAAAAACAGGGCGGCCTCTACAAGAACACCCCCCATCAATACATGGTGGTATTGTAGCGGCCACTTCGTCCCGTGTTTTTCCGGGACGGAGTGGGCATGTTTTTTCTCAAGCCATACCACTATCCTTCGACCAAGTTCCTTGCTCCGAGAAAAGAGTCACCCTACAATAACTGCTTCGTCTCTATGGTTTCTCAACTTCAGTGGTATCAATTACGCTCTCTTGCAGTAGTGCTGTTCGTGGCGCTGCTGGCTGGTTCTACGGTGCGGGCGCAGGAGCGCGCGGATTGCCGCGCCTTTCGCAGCGCGATCCTTCACACATCGGTGCGCTATTGCGCATATCTGCCCGACAGCTACTCCTCTGCGAGCACGAAGACGCGGCGGTATCCGGTTCTGTATCTGCTGCACGGTCTCGGTGGGAACGAGCAGACCATGGCTATTTCCGGCGAATGGACCAGGCTGCAGGATTTGCGCCGGGAACATAAAGTGGGCGATTTCCTGGTGGTTGCTCCGGACGGATGGGACACGTTCTACATTAATTCCCGCGACGGTAAAACCCTGTATGGCGATTTCTTTATCCGAGAATTCATGCCGTTCATCGAACATGCGTATCGTGTTCGGAGCGGGCGCGCTGCGCGGGGCATCACGGGGTTTTCCATGGGGGGATACGGAGCGCTGCGAATCGCTTTTGCGCATCCCGAATTGTTCGGCTCGGTCAGCTCCCACAGTGCCGCGTTGATGCGCGTTCCGCCGCAAGGTGTCAACGCCGGCGCCTCCGCGGGGAATCCCGCGGCGGAAATCCTGACGAACGTCTACGGCGATCCGATCGATCGGAAATTCTGGGACCTGAACAGCCCGTTCCTGCTGGCTCAAAAAAATGCCGCCGCGCTTTCAAGAACTAAAATCTATTTCGATTGCGGCACCGGAGACTCCTACGGCTTCTACCGCGGGGCGAGCGAATTGCACCGGTCGCTGGACGCACTCAAGATTCCTCATGAGTTTCATCTCTACCCGGGCGGGCACAGCGTCTCCTATCTGCTTGCCCACCGGGAAGCCTCGTTTGAATTCCACTGGCGCGAATTCGAGCCGGCGCATTAGACTAGAAAGGCCCTTCCGATCAGTTAAACCAACAGCGAGTTTTTTGCCTGATCAAGATTTCTTTCTCTATTCTTCCCGTGGCCCTAGAATCCAATCATCGCTTTAGACTAAAGTAGTGTTTCACCCAGGCTGCGGGACGCCCATATCTTCCGCACCGGCGCTAAGGAGCAAGAATGAGCGTGACCGATACCAGTGCCTCCATTCAAAACGCCGCCACTCCCATGGAGATGACCTGCATCAATACCATGCGCACGCTTTCCATGGACGCAGTTCAGGCTGCCAATTCCGGGCATCCCGGAACGCCGATGTCGATGGCGCCGCTGGGCTACTGCCTATGGCAGGAATTCTTGGGATACGATCCGCAAGACCCGCTCTGGCCCAATCGCGACCGTTTTGTTCTTTCCGCCGGGCATGCTTCCATGCTCCTGTATTCGCTTCTGCACCTCGCGGGAGTCAAGGAAGCGGCGAAGAACCAACAAATATTGGACGCTCCATCAGTTTCCCTCGACGACATTAAAAAATTCCGCCAGCTGGGCAGCCGGTGTCCCGGCCATCCCGAATCACACTTGACGACTGGTGTGGAGACAACCACGGGGCCGCTAGGCCAGGGCTATGCCAACAGCGTGGGGATGGCTCTCGCCGGACGATGGCTCGCATCACGCTACAACCAGCCGGGATTTGAAGACCTCTACAATTTTAACGTGTACGCGCTGGGAGGCGATGGCTGCATGATGGAAGGAATTTCCAGCGAGGCCGCTTCGCTCGCGGGCCACCTGAAGCTTTCGAACCTTTGTTGGATCTATGACAGCAACCGGATCACGATCGAGGGCGGCACACCGCTCGCGTTTTCAGAGGATGTGGGCGCGCGATTCAGCGCCTACGGCTGGAACGTCGCCCGCGTTACAGACGCCAATGACCTGGACATGATTCGCGCCGGGTTCCGCACGTTCTTGCAGACCAACGACCGGCCTACACTCATCATCGTGAATAGCCACATCGGCTGGGGATCGCCGCACAAACAGGATAGCCACACCGCGCACGGTGAGCCGCTGGGCGAGGACGAAGTGAAGCTAACCAAGCGAAATTACGGCTGGCCCGAAGATGCAAAATTTCTGGTTCCCGACGGCGTGTACCAGAATTTCCAAGACGGCATTGGCAAGCGAGGCAAAAGTCTTCGCGATGCGTGGTCCGCGCGATTGGGCGCCTACCGTGTGAAGTATGCCGCGATGGCCGATGAAATCTCGCGCATGGAGCGCCGGCAGCTTCCCGAAGGTTGGGACAGAGATTTGCCGTTGTTTCCCGCCGACGCCAAAGGCCTGGCGACGCGGGACTCTTCCGGCAAAGTAGAGAACGCCATTGGCAAAAATGTTCCCTGGCTGATGGGTGGTTCGGCCGATCTTGCGCCGTCCACAAAGACCCTGCTTACCTCTGATGGAGCAACGGCTTTTCAAGCCGGAAGTTATGGCGGCCGAAACTTGCATTTCGGGATTCGCGAACACGCCATGGCAGCGATTATCAATGGCATGAGCCTGACGAAGGTACGTCCATTCGGCGCGACTTTTTTCGTATTCACCGATTACATGCGCGGCGGCTTGCGACTGAGCGGCTTGATGGAAATTCCCGTGATCTACGTCCTCACACACGATTCGCTTGGCGTCGGGGAAGACGGGCCCACGCACCAGCCCATCGAGCATTTGGCCATTGCTCGAGCCACGCCCGGCTTGATCGTTCTGCGTCCCGCCGACGCCAATGAAGTCGTCGAAGCCTGGCGGGTGGTCATGCAGCTTCAGCACGAGCCTGCCTTGCTGGTTCTCACGCGCCAGGCGCTCCCGACTCTCGATCGCGCCAAGTTTGCGCCTGCCGCGGGACTTGCGCGCGGCGCGTACATCCTGGCCGATGCCCCTGGAGGCAAACCCGACATACTGCTGCTGGCGACCGGAAGCGAAGTCTCCCTTTGCACCGAGGCGTTCGACCAACTCTCGAAGCAGGGAATCAAGGCGCGCGTGGTCAGCATGCCGTCATGGGAATTGTTCGAAAAACAGGATCAGGCATATCGGGATTTGGTGCTGCCGCCCGCGGTGACAGCGCGCGTTTCAGTCGAGATGGCCACCACGTTTGGATGGTCGCGCTACGTCGGCACATCGGGCCACAGCATCGGAATGCACAGTTTCGGAGCCTCGGCGCCACTGAAAGACCTGCTGAAACATTTTGGTTTCACCGTGGATCAAGTAGTCGCCGCCGCCAAGGAACAGATTCGATTGGTGAAACAATAAGCGGCTCCATAGACTTCAGAGCCTGTGTGGTAACAGAAGATTGTTTGTAGGGCACGGCTTCACAGTTTGCGGAAAAAGTGCTTTTGGTTGTCATTCCGAACCCCGGCAGGAGCCGGGATAAACTCCGTGAGGAATCCCTCTCTGCTTTATGCCCAAGAAAAGAGGGATTCCTCGGCACGCAGCGTGCCTCGGAATGACAGCGTTTTGACTTTTCCCGCAAGCTGTTCAGTCGTGCCGTAAGACAACCGGAATCGAAGCGGCTTTAGCCGCTGGCATGCTAGTTGCAGGGCCAGATTCAAGGAAGGACAAGCAATGGACCCGCAAGACCTTTGGAAGCGCTACAGAAACTATCTTTGCCGAGTCGATTCGCTCGACCTCACACTCGACATCAGCCGCATACACTTCGATGAAAGTTTTCTGAACTCGATGGAGCCCGCGGTACAGCGCGCTTTCAGCGACATGGACGCCCTCGAATCCGGCGCCGTCGCGAATCCTGACGAGAACCGCATGGTAGGACACTACTGGCTGCGCGCTCCTTTGCTGGCGCCCACTAAAGAGATCTCGCGGGAAATTTCGGGCACCGTGGAATCCATCAGACAATTCGCCGCGGATGTGCATGCCGGCAAGATCAAACCACCCATGGCGGCGCGATTTACGCAAGTGCTCGCGATCGGGATCGGCGGCTCGGCGCTGGGCCCGATGTTTGTGGGCGATGCGCTCGGCGATCCTGCCACGGACCGCATGCGCGTCCACTTCATCGACAACACCGATCCCGACGGCGTTGCGCGCACTCTCGAAACGCTGAAAGGACTTCTTCCGGAGACGCTCTGCATCGTGACCAGCAAAAGCGGCGGCACGCCCGACACGCGCAACGGCATGGTCATCATCGCGTCCGCCTATCGCGAAGTGAATCTGAATTTTGCGCGCCACGCCGTCGCCGTCACCATGGCTGGATCGCAGATGGACAAGCTGGCCAGCTCCGAAAAATGGCTTGCGCGGTTTCCGATGTTCGATTGGGTAGGCGGCCGGACCAGCGAACTCTCCGCGGTGGGATTGCTCCCCGCGGCATTGCAGGGGATTGATATTGACGCCATGCTCGCGGGAGCCGCGGCCTGCGACGCGTCCACGCGCATCCACGACACGCGCCGAAATCCCGCCGCGCTGATGGCTCTGATGTGGCATGCCGCGACAGACGGCAAAGGGAAGAAGGACCTTGTCGTACTGCCGTATAAGGATCGTTTGCTCTTGTTTAGCCGCTACCTGCAACAACTGGTGATGGAGTCGCTGGGAAAACAGTTCGATCTCGACGGCCGCCGCGTCGAGCAGGGAATCGCCGTGTACGGAAACAAGGGGTCCACCGACCAGCATGCTTTCGTACAGCAATTGCGCGACGGTGTGAACAATTTCTTCGTGACTTTCGTTCGCGTTCTGGAATCCGGTGGCGCACCGATCGAGGTCGAGCCTGGCGTCACCGCCGGAGATTATCTGCACGGCTTCCTGGTCGGCACGCGAGAAGCGCTCTACGGCAACGACCGCCAGTCCATGACGATCACAATTCGCAGCGTCGATGCGCGCACGGTCGGAGCGCTCATTGCGTTATTCGAGCGCGCCGTCGGCCTATACGCCTCGCTGATTCACATCAACGCATATCACCAGCCCGGCGTCGAAGCGGGGAAGAAAGCCGCCGCAGCCGTGTTAAGCCTGCAAGCCAAAGCCCTCGCCGCTTTATCGACCGCGCCGCAGACCGCCGATCAGATTGCCGCAACCATCGGCGCCACGCAATCCGCTGAGAGCGTCTACCTCATCCTCGAACACTTGGCTTCGAACGGCGGCGCGCGAATCACGCGCGCCGCCGATCCTGGTGCGACAACATTTACGCGTCTCTGAGTCGCAACTTCACTGGTGTATTCATTCGGACGGGTGGCACAGTCTTAACGAGCGAGAAGGTCTTGAAGGTGCCCCATCTGTCGCGCGGCGCAACAGATGAGGCTTTTGATTTTGATTCCGTTGGAGGCAGTCAATCTCTCTAAGACGTGGCCCGCGCAACCGAGCCTGCTTCTTCTCCCGCTTCCACTTGGCCCAGACCGAATTCCTGGTGCAGCGCCTTGACGGCTTTCTCCATCCCGCTTGATTCGACTAAGAACGAGATGTTATATTCCGAAGAACCTTGCGCGATAGCAATAATGTTGATTCCCTCTTTACCCAAGGTGCTGAAAACGCGGCCGGCGATACCCGGTGTTCCGGCCATGTTTTCTCCAACCGCCGCGACGATGGCCACGTCCCGGTTCACCTTGATGTGTTCCAGATCGTGGTGGCGCACGTCTTCGTGTAACGCTTCGCGCAGCGCCTTCTCGGTGCGGACGGCGTCCGCTGCTTGCACCACAAAACAGATGCTGTCCTGCGAGGACGATTGCGAAATCATCACAATATTCGCGCGCACCGAGGCGGACGCGGCAAAAATGCGCGCCGCGATGTCGGGCACGCCGATGATCCCGGGGCCGGCCACGGCAATCATGGCTACGTCACGCGTCGCGGTAACCGCCTTTACGCCGTGCGGCGTTGGGCGGGCCGCCTGCGTGATTTTGGTTCCAGGCTTGTGAGGCTCGAAACTGTTACGGATCCACACGGGAATGCCGCTTTCAATTACCGGACGCAGGGTCATCGGATGCAGCACCTTGGCGCCGAAAAATGCCAGCTCGCCCGCTTCCGCGTAGGAAACTTCGTCGAGCGTAATCGCGTCGGGAACCATCCGGGGGTCCGCCGTCAGCACGCCATTCACATCGGTCCAGATGACTACATCCTGGGCCCCGAGCGCGGCGCCTAAAATTGTGGCGGAAAAATCCGATCCTCCCCGGCCCAGTGTTGTAGGGACGCCCTTGGCGGTAGCGGCAATGTATCCGGTGACCACGGGAATTACTCCGGCTTCAAGCGATGGCAACAGCGCGGCCTGGGTTTTCTCGCGCGTCAGCTTGGCGATTGGACGCGCGCCGCCGTGGACTTCGTCGGTCACAATCAGATCGGTCGCGTCGAACGCCACGCCGCGATGCCCCATCTCGCGGAGCACCGCGGCGACGATTCGCGCGGACATCCGTTCGCCGGAGCCTGCAATGACGTCCAGCGCACGAGGTGAGAGTTCACCGAGCAACGCGCATCCCCGGCAATAATTCGCGGCCCGATCGATCAATGCGTCTATTTCATCGAGCAGCTCGCGGCGCTGTTCGCCGCCTGAAATCAGCGTTTCGATTGTTTCCCGGTGTTTTGCCTGGAGCGTCTTGGTAAGCGCCTCCGCCACGGCTTCATCTCCGGCCGCTGCCTTTCCCGCCGCCGCGATGAGCGTATTGGTCACTCCCGACATCGCCGAAACCACCACCACGACCGAGCGTAGCCTGGAAGCTTCCGCGGCGATAGCGGCCGCGCCCCGGATTCGCGTGGCGTCGCCAACCGAGGTGCCGCCAAACTTCATCACCTGGATCGGGCGGCTCATCGCACCCTCGTTTCGGCTGTATCGCGTCTGGTTTTTTGTTTGGACGTTCCGGCAATCAGCCCGCGAGCTTGCAGGAGTTCCGCATTGAGAATTGCCGCTCCCGCCGCGCCGCGGATCGTGTTATGCCCCAGGACGACAAAACGATAATCGAGCACGCTATCGGGGAACAGGCGTCCAACCGTTACGCTCATGCCTCCGCCCGCATCGCGATCCATGCGTGGTTGCGGACGGTCGCTCTCCTCCCGCACGATCACGGGGTGTTCCGGAGCGCTATGCAAGCGCAGTTCCTGTGGAACGGACCGATACGAGGAAAGCGCTTCGCGAACGTCCTCAATCGCAGCGCGCTTGGAGAACTTCACGCGCACCGCCACCATGTGTCCGTCGGCGACATTCACGCGATGGCACTGCGCGCTGACTGCAAACGCGGCATCCTCGAATGCAACGTGGCCCAGGCGGCCAAGAATCTTGCGCGTCTCGCGCTCTATTTTCAATTCCTCGCCATCGATGAAGGGAAGCACGTTGTCGACCACATCGAGCGAAGGCACGCCCGGATAGCCGGCGCCCGAGACCGCTTGCAGCGTGGTCGCGATCACCGACTCGATCCCAAACCGCGCGTGAAGCGGCGCCAGCGCCAGAGCCATAATAATCGTGGAACAATTCGGATTGGTGACGATATAGCCCGAGCTAAAGCCCCGCTGTTTGCGTTGCCGCTCCAGCACGTCCAGATGGCCGGAGTTGATTTCAGGAATCAGTAAAGGCACGTCGTCGTCCATGCGGAATGACGATGCGTTGCTGATTACCGGATACCCTGCGCGCGCGAAGCTTTCTTCCGCGCCCCGGGCAATATCCGATGGCAGGCTCGAAAGGATAATGTCGCATTCGAGCGGAGGCTGCGGAGGCCTGACCACCATGGATTTTACGTATGCCGGCATGTCACCCGCCAGGCGCCAGGTACAGGCTTCGCCATAAGCTTTTCCCTGTGAACGGTCCGACGCCGCCAGCGCCGTCACCTCAAAATCAGGATGGTTCGCCAGTAATTGGACGAAACGCTGGCCGACCATTCCGGTCGCGCCCAGAATTCCCACACGCACTCGATTATTCGGCACCGCCCCTCCCCTGGGGATTATAAAATGGATGTTGCAGAGCAAGGCTCAAGATTTCCGGACTCAGTTCGCCGGAAAGTTGTCCCTCGCGTGTTCCTTCATTCGCGGCAACGCCCGCGACGGTTCCAACGATCAGAAGCGTTGGCGCCATCGCCACGGGACACTGCGGCAATTTTCCTAGCGTCGTCCGGTAAATCGTCTCGTCTTTGGTTGTGGCGCGCGAAATCAGGACGCACGGAATATCGCAGCCGATACCAGCCGCTTCCAGCTCCGCGGCAAGCTCACCATAAGAATAGCCCGGCATGTAGATCACGTACGTGGTGTTCGGAGCCGCATGCCACTCATCAGTCAATCCCGAGCCACCCGCTCGGTGAGCGGTGACGAACACGACGCGCGACGCATGCCGCCGGTCGGTAAGCGAAATTTGTGCCGCAGCCGCGGCGCCCAGCGCCGCCGTCACTCCCGGAATCACCTCGAACTCGATGCCTGCCTCCCGGAGCGCTTCCATTTCCTCGCCCGCGCGGCCATACAGCAGCGGATCGCCGCTCTTGAGGCGCGCAACTATCTTTCCCGCGCGCGCCAGGTTCACCATTTGCTCATTGATTTCAGCCTGAGAAATTCCCCTCGCGCCGCAACGTTTTCCTACGTTCACTACCTGCGCCGCCGGCGGAAGCACGCCTAGAATTTCTTTCGATACCAGCTCGTCATGCAAAACCACGTCCGCTGACTGCAGGACGCTCCACGCCTTGCGCGTCAGCAGTTCCGGATCGCCTGGCCCGGCGCCTATCAGATAAACTTTTCCCGGCATCTCAATTCCAACTCCTCCAGTAGAAATCCTGCAAATAGTCCTTGTGGGTCCCGGCTTTACGGGTTGCGAAAAAAAAGTGCCTAGGACCGTCATTCCGAGCGAAGCGAGGAATCCCTCTTTGTTTAATGCCCAAGAAAAGAGAGATTCCTCGGCATGCAGCGTGCCTCGGAATGGCAAATTATCGCGTTTTTCCGCATCTCCTCCAAATTTAACGCGGCTCGGGGTCCAGGCTCGCATACTGATGCAGCAACCGTTTTCGTTTTTCCGGCGGCATCGGAATGCTCAGCAACTCCTCGCGCGTCCGTCCAAGCTGCTCCAGCCACTGTTCCCATTCCGGACCGAATTGCTGTTCCAGTTCCTTGCGCAGGCGTTGCGCGAGCGCGGGACTCAATCCCCCCGTCGATATGGCGATCTGCAATTCTCCGCGCCGCACCACGGCGGGGAAGTAGAAGTCGCAGCGCTGCGGCTCATCCACGGCGTTGCACAGGACTCCGCGGCTTTGCGCCTCGGCGTAAATTTCATCATGCAGCGCAGGCGATCCCGTCGCCGCGATCACCAGGAAAACGCCGGAAAGATCGGCGGGCGCATATTCCCGCGCGTCCCATTCGATGCGGCCCTGGCGCGCCCATTCACGCACCCTGGGAGTGGCCACGGGCGCAACCACGTGCACCGAGGCGGATGTTTGGAGCAAGCTCTCGATCTTGGCTTCCGCGACGGTTCCGGCGCCGACCACCAGGCACCTGCGTCCATCGAGTTTTACGAACATGGGAAACAGGCTCATTGTTTTTTCAGCCCTCCCGTCTCTATTCCGGCGCGTGCAGTCCGCATTCTTTTTTCGCGAAGCCCGACCAGCGCCCGGCGCGCGGATCTTCTCCGGGCTGCACTTGGCGGGTGCAGTAGATGCAACCGATGCTCGGGTAATTTTGTTCATGCAAAGGGTTGTAGGGCACTTTGTTGTCGCGAATGTATTCCCACACTTTTTCCCAGGTCCAGTCGGCTATCGGATTCATCTTCACCAGGCCAAATTTCTCGTCCCACTCGATTTTCCTGGCATGGGCGCGCGTGGGAGCCTGGTCGCGGCGGATGCCGGTGGCCCAGGCGGTCAGCTCGCCGAGCTTGGCCTTGAGCGGCTCGACCTTGCGCAGCGAACAACACATGTTCGGATCTATCGTCCAGAGTTTCGGGCCAAACTGCTCGGCCTGCTTTTCCGGTGTCAGCAGGGACTTCACTCGCTCGACGCGGATGCCGTATTTTTTCTCAATCTGCTCGAGCAGCTCATAGGTTTCCGCGAACAGGAAGTCGGTATCCAGCGTGAATACGCGAATGTCCGGGCGCACCCGCGCGGCAATATCTATCAGCACGACGTCTTCCGCGCCAAAGCTCGATGCGATGGCCGCATGAGGATGGAACTCCCCAAGACCCCAGCGCAGAACTTGCTCCGCGCTCCAACTCTCCGCATCTGCTTGCACGCTGCTGATTTTTTCCTGTGCTTGTGTGCTCATCTTTTCCGCTCGCATCCTCCAAGTAACTTCGATGCGACTTCCCAATGAATTCCGTGCATAAACAAAAACGCCCGCGAGCTTTTCGCTTCGCGGGCCGCATCTAAGAGCTTGAAGGATGTCTTACTTCGCTTGCATATCCTTGGCTCCCAAGGGGGTCCGCGCTGCCCCAATACACTTGGGCGTGCGCGTGGTCATGGAAATTCCCTTGAGAATTGATGTCATCATTTAAGCGCTCAGCGAATACGCCTATACAGCTTAAATCAGCCCGCAAATTTGTCAAGACGAAATTCCCGGCGGACGTCCAGCAATGACTGGATGAAGCCGCACTCTATTCATCCACAAGTGTTTGCAGGCGTTCCACCCGCGATCGAGGGCACCACCAACACGCGATCTCCCTCGCGAAACTTGTACTGGTTGCCGCCCAGGAACCGGATGTCTTCCTCGTTGACGTAGATGTTTATGAAGCGCCGGATTTGCCCGGCGTCGTCGCGCAGGTGCTTATTGATCGACGGAAAGCGCTGCTCGATTTCTCCGAGCAGCTCGGGAAGCGTCCCCGAATTGCATTCGATCGATTGTATGCCGTCAGTGAACCGGCGCAGTGCTGTGGGAATTTCAACAGTAATTGTCATCTGGATCCTAGCTTCCTGCGACCGACACCATGCGGTCGTTGATGTACGCCTCAAACTCAACCAAGCGCGGCGCGATGGCCGGGGTGACTTGATATTCCTGAGAGACAGCGTCGAGCGTTTTGAGGCCATTTCCGGTAATGCAGGCCACGGTGGTCTCGCTCGGGTTGATGTATCCCTGCTCGATCAGTTTTCGGGTGACGCTGGTAGTGACGCCGCCGGCCGTTTCGGTAAAAATCCCTTCGGTCTCGGCCAATAGCTGAATGCCCTTGACGATTTCGGGATCGGACACATCTTCCGCCCACCCGCCGCTGTCCCGAATCACGCGTGAGGCGTAGTAACCGTCGGCCGGATTCCCGATCGAGAGGGACCTGGCAATCGTTGACGGCTTTTGCGGTTCAAACCGGTCGAGGTTGCGCTTGACGGCATCGGAAATCGGGGAGCAGCCGGTGGCCTGCGCGCCGAAAAATTTCACTTTCTTTTCCTCGACCAAGCCCAGCGCGATCAACTCGCTAAATGACTTGCGAATTTTGGTGATGAGCGAGCCTCCGGCCATGGGCACCACAATGTTATCCGGCAATCGCCACCCGAGCTGTTCGGCGATTTCATAGCCCACCGTCTTGGAGCCTTCCGCGTAGTAAGGCCGCAGATTCACGTTCACGAATCCCCAGCGAAACTTTTCCGCGACCTGCGAGCATAGCCGGTTCACCTGGTCGTAGTTGCCGGCAATCCGCACCAGCTTCGCGCCAAAGACTTGCGTGCCGATGATTTTTGCAGCTTCCAGGTCAGCGGGAACAAAAATCCAGGCGTCGAATCCCTCGCGTGCGGCCTGCGCAGCCACCGCATTCGCCAAATTGCCCGTCGAAGAGCAGCTTACTATCTGGAATCCAAACCGGCGCGCCGCAGCCAGCGCCACGGCCACCACGCGGTCCTTGAAGGAGAGTGTGGG
The DNA here is from genome assembly GCA_041478355.1 of Terriglobia bacterium. Classification (GTDB taxonomy): domain Bacteria; phylum Acidobacteriota; class Terriglobia; order Acidiferrales; family UBA7541; genus Palsa-360. The sequence goes on from JBGOVX010000026.1 coordinate 26,308, forward strand.
GAAGCAGACGGCGTCGTTCTTGACGTATAGATTGCTCGCTCCGAGCTGTTTGCCCAGGTGTCGAGCCTCTAGTAACGGCGTAAACCCTGTTGGGAGAGTGCTTTGGAACCCTTCCTGAAGAGGAAGCAGCCCGGCATAGCGCCACAGGTTGGTGGGGCCAGCCTCGATATTCTTGCGGGTGAAGACACCTCGCGCGATGCTCATGTCATAGGAGATTTCCAGCGGCGAAAGGCACTCGTCGCAGAACGAGCGCGCCTCATTTCCCCATAACTTGCCGCATTCACGGCACTTAAGCTGATAATGTTCGGCCATAACGTCTTCCTGCTTCCGGCCACGCTCGCCATGAATCTCGGCGGATCGCGTGTCGATGATTTCAATTTAGCTGGTTGAATTGCTGCGGGGTAGCGCGGCGGAGAGGGTGTAAATTAAAAAACCCTCCACGCCAAAGAGGGGGAGGGCTCAAAAAACTCTAATTGAGTGCTCGTCCGACTCTTTAGCAGTTTTTTACGTGGAGCAAGTTGCCTTAAATCGCCACGTGTCCAGCCAGAAAAGTATACTTAGGCCCCAAGTTTGTGTCAAGACGTTTTTCCTTCAGGGCCTTTCGGCAGGCCACGAGGGTCATTTCCCTCCATGTATGCTGTTTCAAACCGCCCTGTTAACTGATTGAGTTCTCAAGCGGGCGGCAATGCTGAACAGCATTGAAAATGCGGGACACTAGGACTGGGTGATCCAAGTCTTAGTGGTGGGAGAAACAACGTGGAACAATCCCGCATTGAGTTGACAGGTTGGAAGGCCCTGGTAGTTGCCATCGCAATATTGGGAATCACTGGTTATCGCATTTATACGCGCTTTCCCACTGTAAATGACGACGGCCGCGAGACGCTTCGCCAGTGGCTGGTCAAGGATTATGAAGGAAGAGGACCGCGAGCCCTGGCACAGCGCGTCGCTGACTACCGCTCCGGTTTGCCAGACCGGCCGGAAGCTATCCCCGCAGTCGAGGCCAAGGTTGAATTCGTCTCGATTTCGGCCCACGGATGGCGCGATGCGATGGTTGCCCGCGTGGAGATTTCGGTGGACGGGGGGCCGCCGCTCGATGACCGCCCGGTTCGGTTTCTCTTCCTCACAACGAAGGTTGGAGGCGGCTGGATGGTGCTCAGCGAATCCGATTCCCTTCGATATTACACGGCATTGATGAGATGAGGGTTAAGGAAAGTACTGCCGAGCGAAGAAAGGACTTCGCCTTGCGATGCGGCGGACATTCGGGTAATCTAAATATTATGCGATCGGTTGTTCACCCTGCGCAGAGTGCCGCTTGTTGCTGTTGTTGTCGGGCAGCCAGGCGCGCGTGTCTTCCAGCAGGGTGGGTAAGGTAGTCAATCTGGCGCAAGACTTTTTGACTGGCACTGATGTTCACCCACCACCGGAAGACCTGGTCGGTGGGTTTATTGTTTTAGGCGGCTGACTAAAGACGCCGTCATTCCGAGCGAAGCGAGGAATCCCTCTTGGATGTAAAAAGAAAGAGAGATTCCTCACCCACAAACCGGGTTCGGAATGACAATAAAATTTAGAAGGCATGCAACAGCAATCAAGGTCAATGGCTAACACTTCAAAAGATATCGCGAACACATCCCCCGGGGATGCCGGGCTGCAGGAGCGGCCTGGATTCATTGCCACCAAGACGCTGAACTACCTGAGAACTCTGGAGGCGGAAAGCATTCAGATTTTACGCGAGGCGGCGGCGGAGTTTGCGCGGCCGGTGATGCTCTACTCGATCGGGAAGGATTCGTCAGTGATGCTGCGCCTGGCGCAGAAGGCCTTTTTTCCCGGAAAGATTCCGTTTCCTCTGCTGCACATCGACACCAGCTACAAATTTCCGGAAATGACCGAATTTCGCGACCGCTACGCGCGGGAAATCGGCGTCGAACTGATCGTCCACAAAAATCAGGAAGCGCTCGACGCGGGCGCCAATCCCTTTGTCCTGGGCACGCAGAAATGCTGCGGCCTGCTGAAAACCAAATCGTTGCTGGATGCGCTGGCCGAGGGAGGCTTCACCGCCGCATTCGGCGGCGCGCGCCGCGACGAGGAAAAATCGCGCGCCAAGGAGCGTGTGTATTCTTTCCGCGACGGTTTCGGGCAATGGGACCCCAAGAATCAGCGCCCGGAGTTGTGGAACATTTTCAATTCCCGGATCAACAAGGGCGAAAGCATTCGCGTGTTTCCTCTCTCGAACTGGACCGAAGCGGACATCTGGTTCTACATC
>JBGOVX010000059.1:0-17193 GCA_041478355.1 Terriglobia bacterium
CGTTGCAGGCAAGGTGGATTACCTGCGGGGCCTCAAGGAAAACGTCATTATGGGCCGCCTGATCCCGGCGGGCACCGGCCTGGAGCGGTATCGCAACATCGAGCTATTGACCGAAGTGCCTCCGATGCCTCCGCCGGAAGCAATCATGGCTCCAGCCGAGCTATCGGCAGAGGAAGCCGCCGCGCTCGATTTCTTGCGCAAGGATTCCGACGCGCTCGCGGAAGGCTCCGACTAACAAGCTCGCCATCAACGAGAATACTTTGGGCGGCCCGATACCCTGGGCCGCCCGTTTTATATTTATAATCAGTAACTTACAGGTGCAGTTGAATTTGACCTGCCCAGTGATGTGGCGTATTTCTGCCCCCGCTGAATCAGGGGCGAGCACTCATTTTGCCAGACCCTGTTATCAACTTCGCTATTTCGCCTTTGCAGGATTGTTGTCCCTCCGCGCGGATTCAACCTACAATCGATAAACAAGGTCGCCTTCCAACTCTCCCTCCGAACCGGAGGCGCCTTCGGTTTAATCTTTAATGACCATGCCGTCCACGCCACGTGCGGAAGCTTCGGCCGAATCACCTTCAGTCCCCCTGGAGCGTGATCGACTTACTCGTCGGGAACGCGGGCTTTGGCGAGAGGCGCTACTCCTGCTCGCCGCGCTGGCAGTTGCTTTTGCAGCCGTTTCTTGGGACAGCGTCCGCAGCATGCCGGACCACATGGAGGCGCTGCCATTTGGCTTGATTGTTTTGGTGGCCCTGTTCGTTGTCTATGCCTTAAGAAAGACCAACGAAATCGCCGAGCTGAGAGGTCTGGTCCGCGGCATCGAGCATGGCACAACGACCGGACAGAATCATGGTCAAATCGACCACCTTCTTTCAATGATTTCCAGGTCTCAGCAGGGATATCGCGACCTGATTGATACCTTCGAACATCTGCTATTTTCTCTGACCATTGATGGCCATATCCTGACCGTAAACCGGAGTTTCGTCGATTTGCTCGATCTTACGTATGCCGATGTGATAGGCCGTTCAGTCAATGAGCTCTTCGAGTTTCCCGGCTCCGCTAGCCGCATGACGACCGACCGCCCGCTGGAGCATTTTCTGGAGCAACGCAGCTGGACCGGAATGCTGTGCGTCCGATTGAGGCAAAAAGGCTCGACACATTATTTTGATTGCATCCTCCACGCCATTACGCGCGAGGGCGTTGTTCAGGGCATCAGTGGCCTGGCCCGCGATATCACGCGCGAACGCGAAAATGAAACCCGTTTCACGGAGTTGTTTCAAACACTGCGAGAAGGCGTGTACCTTGCTTCGGCAGACGATCGCATCATGGAGGTCAATCCGGCGCTGGCGAATATGCTGGGATTTGCAGGCAAGGAAGAAATGATCAACATCGAGCTTTCGTCGATGTACCGGAACGCTGAGGACCGCGAGGCAGAGACCGGTAAGCTGGAAGATCTCGGGTTCCTGCGCGCCCGTGAGATCACACTGAAGCACCAGCAGGAGGACCGGGATGTGGTTGTACTGCACACCTCCACGGTCATCCGCGATTCCGCCGGAAAATTTGTGCGGTATCAAGGCACGTTTGTAGACATCACCGAGCAACGCGAGATGGAGCGCCGCCTCCACCGCGAACAGGAATTCGCGCGCCACTTGATGGATAGCTTTCCCGATATCGTGATGGCCGTGGATGCCGAAGCCCGCTACACTTTCGCAAGTCCGCAGATTTTAGACGCTCTGGGCTATCGCCCCGAGGAACTTTTAGGCGAGAAACTCGGCGACCGCACCGACCCCCACGACCGCGTTGAACTTCTGAAACTGTTCGACGATCTGATCGCCGGACGCCGTTCCGACGGCCTCCTTGAATTTCGCGCGCGGCACAAGAATGGCACGTGGCGTCTATTTCGCGCCTCCGCGCGCTCGCTCCACGACGAAAAGGGCCTCCCTGCCGGAATCATTATTTCCGCGCGCGATATCACCGATCAGCAGTTGAAAGAGCAGCATCTGATTCAGTCGGAGCGGCTGGCAGCCATGGGGCAGATGATCGCGGGAGTTGCGCACGAACTCAATAATCCTCTTACGGCAATTTTGGGCGTCACCGAATTGATGCGCGACCAAACCACCGACGAGAATTCACGCCGTCATCTGGACCTTGCGCACAACCAGGCGCGCCGCGCCGCGGACATTGTTCAGAGTTTGCTTGATTTTTCACGTCCTTCCAGGCCGCACAATTCGCTCCTCCACCTGAGCGACCTGCTGCAGCACACCTTGCAACTCCAAGATCATTCGTTGCGGGCCAATCATATTGATGTGGATCTGAAGCCGCGCCCCGACCTGCCTCCCGTTCTCGGCGATGCCAGTCAGCTAACACAGGTATTTCTAAATCTCATTGTGAACGCCGAGCAGGCCATACGCGAAGTCCGGGATCATGGCACGCTTCGGATTCGCTTGGCCGTCGTGGATGGCAATATGTCAATCACCTTCCAGGACGATGGTGTGGGTATTCACCGCGACGCACTGCCAAGAATTTTTGATCCGTTCTTTACCACCAAGCGCCCCGGACGCGGCACCGGACTCGGCCTCAGCATCTGCATGGCAATCGTCCGGGAACATAATGGCGACATTTCAGCGCAACCTTTACCCGATGGCGGCTCGGTCTTCACTGTTTCCCTGCCCCTGTGCACCCAGGAGACGCTGCTTGTGGAGGCCAATCCCGCTGCGCCCCCTGCCGTCGAGCTGCCCGCATCTTCTCCCGCCCTGTTCTCAGGAAAGCGAATCCTGGTGGTGGACGACCAGGAAAGCATCCGCGACCTGGTGGGCCAAAGCCTGGGCGCTCGCGGTTTCTCGGTGGATTGTGCCGGCTCCTCCAAGGTGGCTTTGGAACTTGCCGCCAGGCATTCCTATGACGCGATCCTGTGCGATCTTCATTTGGAATCGGAGACTGGCTTAACGGTTTCCGGCTTCGAAATTTGCGACTGCATCCGCAGAAATTTAGCGTCACGCATCGCAGTGCAGCCGGTATACATCTTCATGAGCGGCGATCTGGTGGACCCCAAGGTAAATGAACATGCCGGACACCAGGCGAGCCGATTCCTCCAGAAGCCGTTCGGCATCGCTGACCTGTACTCACTGCTGGCCGAAGCTCTTTGTCCTGATATGACCCTGCAACCGAAGAACAACTCCAGCAACTAAGTTATTTTCCCCATTTAAGATCGCGTTGATTTTCCTTTGAGCGATGTGGAAACGTGAAGGACCGAATATCCCGACCCTTTCAAAACCGAAAGGATCGGACGCGCGAAACCGAAATCCAAAACCGCAATGCCCCGAAAGCAAACCTAGATCAGGCTGCGGTAACGCTCGGGAGTGGTGCCATTCAAATCAGCACTCGAATCAAGAATCTCTCGGCCGATTTCCGCGAGAGGACTACTTGTTGGTTTTCGTTCCCGGCGCATCCACGCCGAAATCCCAGACATACGCGTTGATGCCCTCATTGGTCATTTCGACGAATGCATATTCGCCCGGTTCGAGGCGCTGATTTACGGTATAGCGGAAAACGCCATGCGCCGGAGTCCAGGTTTGAAAATCAATTTCCTGCGCTTGGTGGACTTGTTCGCCTGTTATGCGGATGCTGATGTTTTCAAGCACCCGGTGGTCGTTTTTGATCTGCGCATGTAGCAGGCGGAAGTGCGGCCCGCGGTCATCGGCCGGGCGCATGAAAAATTCCGGCTCCGTTGTCGTGAGGCGCAATGCCGCTTGCTTGTCGGGTATCTCAAACGTTTGTTTGCGAGGAATAAGTGGCACGCGGGTCAGAATTCTCTCCGCCTCGCGTCCCTTGGATAGGTGGGCGCTCGCCTGACTCTGCTTCATTTCATAGATCAGCTTGTTGTTATCGAGAGCGTAGAACCCGACCCCATCCGGCAGGAACAGCCCCGGCTTGATTTCCAGGCTGCGATCCACGTCAATGTCCTTGGCGCGCTGGGCCACCTCGGACGCATGGATTTTCACTTTCAACTCCGCATCCCGCGCCACCTGTTCGGCTTCGGACTTGTGGGTCGCGTCCCAATCCACCAGAGCTGCAGGGATCTCTTCCCAGGCTGAGCGTTCGATACTCCAGTAGCGGACGCGGTCGCCCTGCACCGAATATTCACGCACCAGCTGAAAGCTCCCATTGGTTAGGACCAGCTTTTTTCCTTTTGGAAGTGGGACCGGAATCCCCCCTTGGTCCTGGGCATTGCGAGGGGCGCTCTGCATCCCGGGCGCCAGGACAAGCAATACCGTTAACGCCACTGCGAGTTGTGCGGGAAATTTCAATTCTTCCTTCTTGTTATCGGCCCGATTTTCCGATTCTGATACTGCCTCCATGATGCCTGCGGGCCGGCCAAGTGTTGTTTTACTGGTGCGAGCATAGCCCCAGGGGTTTGCGGGCGCAATAGTTCGGGGCGGCTCAAACGATATCTATTTTGTGACTTGCCATTAGATCAATGGTTTTGACATGTGGATGAAATGAACGGGCATTTTGGGCGCCACGGGGTCGTCGTAGGGAGAGGTGCTGGTTTCCACATATCCCAATCGGCGATAAAGCGCCAGCAGTTCAGGCCGCACGCTGACAATGCGCAGATCGCTCGAAACGCACCCTGCGGCACGAAAGAACTGTTCTGCTGCGGCAATCAACTGGCGGCCCACACCGGAATGCTGTCGCGCCGGGTCCACCGACAGCATTCCCAGGTAGCCGTGCTCTCCACGCAACTCGATATACACGCAGCCCACCAGGTTCGGCACCTCTTCGGCCAGCAGGAATCGGCCTTTTTCCATGAGGCCGCATATCATCGCCGGGTTGGTGCGATGGCGCTCGATGAAGAATTGTTCCACCAGGAACGCGGCGTTAATCACCCGGACGATGGCGTCGACATCGCTCGCCTGTGCGCTTCGAATCGCAATCATTTTGATATTCGCTCTCCGGATGGTAACCAGCGGAAAAATTCCAAATGCGATCCAATCCGCTCAACTCCATGATAACAATTATGATCGAGGGTTACACGCTGCAGGCTCAGCCCTGCGGGACAACCTCTCCGGCGCCAAATGCTTCTCTCTAGTGTTCCCCGGGCCCGCCTGCGATTTATGGAACCTGCCGGGGCCCTGCAGGTAATATAAAATGTAGAGATGAAGGGGGAAAGTGTCCAAACAGTGCCTCGCCTCAATTTAGCGCGGCGACAAGTGGTTCATTACGAGGGAGGAATTCGAATATGATCTTCAAACCTTACTGTTATTGGATTTTAAGTCTAGTACTTGCCCTGCCTTTGCTGGCCGGCAGCGCTGCGGCGGCGCAAAATCAGGGCGGTGGAATGAGAGGCCAAATGGGAGGAGGAGGCCGCCAAGGGCCGATGTCTCCCGATGAGCGCCTGAAGGCAATGACCAAAAATTTCAATCTGACAGCCGACCAACAGGCGAAAATCAAACCCATTCTCGAGGATGAGCGGAAAAAGATGATGGATTTGAGAAACGACTCCAGCGGCGACCGGCAGTCCATGCGCACAAAGATGCAGCAAATCCACCAGAACTCCAGCGATCAGATTCGCGCGCTGCTCGACGACAAGCAAAAGGACAAGTTCAACAAGCAGGAGCAAGAGCGCCAGCAGAGAATGCAAAATCGTCGAGGCGGCGGCATGGGCGGCCCGGGCGGAATGAGCGGTCCAGGTGGTCCGCCACAGGATTGAACCGCGGCGTGCCAAGCAGCTATTTTGCAGGACCGGGACGCGACAGGGCGTTTCGGTCCACGCGTCTGAAGAGATCTTTTCTTTAACGCGCAAGACTTTTCCAACCCGCTCGAACATTGGCATTTCATCGATTCGAGATTTTGAGGCACGAGATTGCTTTTGGTAATGAGCCACGCCCTTGCTACAATTTACGGATGAAAACTTTCAAGATTGCAGTCATCCCGGGCGACGGGATCGGAAAAGAAGTGGTGCCGGAAGGATTGCGCGTGCTCGAAGCCGCCGGACGCCGCTTCGACCTGAAATTTTCCCTCAAACACTTCGATTGGAGCTGTGAGACCTACGCCAAAACCGGGAAAATGATGCCCGACAACGGGCTCGACCAGCTTCGGCCCTTCGACGCGATTTTTTTGGGCGCCGTCGGCTACCCCGGCATTCCCGATCACATCTCGTTGTGGGGACTCCTGATCCCGATTCGGCGCAGCTTCGAGCAATATGTAAATCTACGCCCGGTGCGTCTGTTAAAGGGAGTCGAATCGCCGCTCAAGAACGCGCAACCAGGGCAAATCGATTTTTGCGTCGTTCGTGAAAACAACGAAGGCGAGTACTCCGACGTGGGCGGCAGGATCTTCCGCGACACCGATGAAGAGATCGCCATGCAACAAACTATCTTCACGCGGCGCGGCGTGGATCGCATAATGCGATTCGCTTTCGAACTTGCGCGCAAGCGCAAATCACACCTGACTTCCGCCACAAAATCCAACGGCATTATTCACACCATGCCGTTCTGGGATGAACGTTTCCATATCATCGGCAAGGAATATCCGGACGTTCGGACCGATCAATATCACATCGATATCCTCACCGCTCATTTTGTGCGGCATCCGGACTGGTTTGACGTCGTCGTGGGATCGAATCTGTTTGGCGACATTCTTTCCGATCTGGGGCCAGCCGTCGCAGGGTCCATCGGCATCGCTCCCTCCGCTAACTTGAATCCGGAGAGGAAGTATCCCTCCATGTTTGAGCCGGTTCATTGATCGGCTCCCGACATCGCCGGAAAAGGAATCGCCAATCCCATTGGACAAATCTGGTCCGGCGCGATGATGCTGCGTCATTTTGGCGAAGGACCGGCGGCGGATTCCATAGAAAGAGCGATTGAAGACGTTCTCGCCAATCCGGAATTTCGCACGCCAGACGTTGGAGGGAAGGCTACAACCGAAATCGTTGGGAAGGCCATTGCCGACAGGGTGGGCGGATAATTCAGCCGCCCGCATTGCCGGCTAGGCTTTAGCCGGCCGGCGCGCAACGATTTCCGCGACCAGGCGCCGATGCGCGGAATCGCTCGGTTTACCTTCGTGCGTGTGGAGAATTTCCCAACCCTTGAAATATTGCTCCAGCTCACCGGGCCTCAAACGATGCGCGGTTGGTTCTTCTCCTGGCTCGGTGATGTGAACGATCGAAATCAGGATGCCTCCAGGCGCAACTCCGCGCTTGGCAGGTTCAAAAAGATCCCGCTGCAGGTAGTAACAAATCGCGATGAGGTCCCAACAGGACTGTTCAATCAGGTATTCATGTTTTTCAATATCCGCAACCCGGGCGTCCAGCGTGACGCCGCGCTCACAAGCGCGGCTTCGTAACAGTTCGATCGCGACTGTGGCGCCGTCCACGGCTGTAACGCTCCAGCCATGCTCCGCAAGCCACAGCGCGTTTCGCCCCGTGCCGCAAGCTAAATCGAGCGCTTTGCCCGGCGGCAATGTTTGCGCCGTCTGCACCAGCAGCGCGGTTGGCTCCGCAGCAAAATCTTCCGCCACCCGCGTGCGCGAACGATAACGCTCCTCCCAATCGTTAATTTCCATATCATATTGTTAAGGGGATATCGAAATCTTTGCAAGTCGTAAAGTGGGCCGATACTGCCCTAATTTGGGCAATAATATAGTTGAAGAATCAGGCCAAAAGGCCTAAAGTAACTATATATTGCCCTGATTAGGAGAATCAGGGTGGAAATTAAAATTTCACTTCAAGAACTCTGGGACGGTTTTAATCCCACAGGTTTTGGCGAAGGGTTGTTCGTGGTGCTTCGCGGATACATTGATGAAAGTTATGATGGCGCTGATGTTCCGTGCATGTTTAATCTGACGTGCACGATGGCGCAGGGTAGCGAATGGTCATGGATTGAACTGGCTTGGCAGAGATGCTTGGATGAAAAGAACGCTGCCTTGAGAGCGCAGGGTAGGCGTCCTATTAGCCGCTACCATTCGGTTGACATCAACAATTTTCGGGAGGAGTTTGCGGACTGGAACGGTCCCGAGAGACAAGCTTTCTGTGAAAAATTGTTAAAAGTCTTCTCCCGGCATACCTTGCGATACGAGGGGTGTTTAATAAACGCCCAAGAATTGATAGAGGAGTGGCCGGAGGCAAAAGCGGATCCAAAAGCTTACGCATATGAGATATTGCTTGGTTTTTTGATGATCAGGATTGGAAAGAGCATGAGTCGTTTGCCGAACTCGAAAATCACGATATTCCATGACCGAGGCCCTTATGATGGCACATTCCTTTATGCCTTTAATGCCCTCATGGGCGATCCCACTTTCCAATATAAACATAGCTTTACCACAATTGCGCCCATGGGGTGGGAGGACTGCGTTGCACTTCAACCCGCAGACCTAATTGCGTATGAAAATTTCAAAGAAGGCTACCGCCTACAGCCAAATGGACCGCCTAGAAAACGCAGAAAAATATTAGATGAGATTCGGTCTTTGGAGTCATTCTCCCAGCGATTGTCTCTCGTTACCAGAGAAAATATAAGAGAACTGCGAGACTTACGGATGCGGCGAACAAAGAGCGACGAATATCAAAAATTCAATCACACAATGGAGCAACTGATAAAGGTTCCTCACAGCGAATTAAAGGCAAGATTAGACGCAGAAAAGGACGCAAAAAAGCGGAAGGTTAAGAAGCCTTCCGCTTCGGACCGCGCTTAAGACGCAGAGGGTATGGAATCCGTCGTAGTGGTTTTGCCAGTGACATCGGCATAGGTGAGGCGCTTGCCAAGAACATGAGAGAGCACACTATCAAATCGCTCACCGTCGCAAATCGGGTTCTCTTTGTTGCCCCGATTGTTAAAACGGAATGCTTGCTCGTCAAGGTATCGGAACAGGTGGAAAGGTTCAACGCTTACATAGGTACCCTTGATTCCACGCTTGAGCAAGCTCCAATAGTTTTCCATTCCATTGGTGTGAACTGCGCCATCGACGTAAGCGACGGCATGGTCAATGACCTTGTGCGCGTAATCCTCTTCCAGATCGTTGTAGGATGGGAGCGCATCGGTAAAGAGAATCGAGCCTACGCCGACATTCTTTTTGACTTCCTCGTGCAAAGTGGTCTTGCGGCGATTCTTCGGCATCGAAGTGCGAACCTTGCCGCCACGTTCGAGGAATCCGACTACCAGAGTCTTGTCGCGCCCTCCGGTTCCCTTGATCTTCCGTGCGCGGATTTGCTTGTGCATGTTCCGGGACAATCCGCCGATGAAAGTTTCGTCTACTTCGACGGTCTTTCCGCCTCCGCCAAGTTTCACAAGCGAGCCATTCTGCATGGCGAGCCGGATACGGTGCATCATGAACCATGCGGATTTCTGAGTGACCTCAATAGCGCGGCCAATCTCATAGGAACTCACTCCATTCTTGCAATTGGCAAGCATCCAAACGGCAGTCAGCCACTTGTCCAAAGAGATCGGCGAATCCTCAAAGATTGTCCCGACCTTTGCCGAGAACTGCCGTTTAGCGTGGACGCTCTTGCATTGCCATTTGCCCTGATTGGCGAGGAATCGCGCATCCTTGCGTCCGCAGGTGGGGCACTCGACGCCGTTGGGCCATCGCAGGCCGACCATGTAGTGCAGGGCGTTCTCGGGATTAGCGAAAAACTTGATTGCCTCTTGCAATGTGTTTGGCTGAGTCATTGTCATTCACCTAAGCCAAATACTATGCCTTGCGGTCTGATTTGTCAAGTATATTATTGCCCTAATTTGGAAGTTACCGTCCTTAGAAGGTCCGAGCTTTTCACCCTGACATAGGAAGGGCAACTCGGATATGCGAGTTTCATCCGACCGTGGGCTTCAGCCACTGAAGCTTCAAGGCTTAACATTCTTCTTCAAACCCTTTGGACCGACTTCCGCCCCTTACACGTTGCCCTGGTGAACCAAATTGTTTTTCTTTGCACAATCTTCCAGACCAAAAACTGTCAGCCAGGCTCGCACCGGCGCGAGCAGCAACTGTCGCAGCGCTTCGGCATTGTATCGGGCTGCATTGCCCATGAATGTGAAATTTAGACATTTTATTTGATCGCCGCACTCAGTTCCACTCTCGATCTGCGACAACGCAAAGTAGAAATGCCCGGCCATTGCAAACTTGACACGAGAGGTTGGCTGCAATAGGCTCTTCGCAACGATTGAGTTGAAAGTCGTAACGATGGCTTAGGTCCCCCGTGCGGCGCCCAGAGGGTATGCTGCCTGTTGCCTCTCTCGGTGAAAGGAGGCCCCCCATGTCGTTTTTTCAGCGCTGGATGCAAACTGTTTTTCTCTCGGCTCTCGTCGCAGTTCTCTTTGTCCGTCCGGTGCGGGCAGATGACTGGCAGCCCGTCACACCGGAAGAGCTGAAGATGACCAGCGAACCCCAGGCGCCGGGCGCGCCAGCCGTCTACCTCTACCGGCAGGTGGACCGCGATGACCAAGGTTCACACGAATATAATTTCAAGCGAATCAAGATTCTGACGGAGGAAGGCCGGAAATATGCGGACATTGAGCTTCCTTTTTGGAAAGATCGGCAAAACATTCGTGGCATCCAAGCAAGGACGGTCCGGCCGGACGGAAGCATCGTTAACTTCGATGGCAAGGTCTATGAAAAGACGATCGTAAAGGGGAAAGGGGTCAAGTATCTGGCGAAGACCTTCACGCTGCCGGACGTTCAGGCCGGAAGCATCATCGAATATCGCTACACTTACGACATGGACGGGGGCTATGTTTTTGATTCGCGCTGGATTTTGAGCGAGGAGCTGTTTACCAAGCGCGCCAAGTTCTCCCTGATCTCCAACCATCAGTTCACGCTACGGTGGAGCTGGCCCCGAGGCCTGCCGCCGGGAACGAACGCGCCGGAGGAGAAAAGCGGTGTAATCCGCCTCGAAACGCAGAATGTTCCTGCTTTTCAAACTGAAGACTACATGCCTCCGGAAAATGAGCTGAAGTTCCGCGTCGATTTCGTGTACAGCGGATATGGCAGTACGGAGAGCGATCCGGAGAAATTCTGGAAGCAGTATGGAAAAAACCAGTACGGTCCGATAGATGAATTCGTGGGGAAGCGCAAGGCTATGGAAGGGGCGGTTGCACAGATCGTGTCCCCGAACGATGGGCCGGAGGTGAAGCTGCAGAAAATCTATGCGCGCGCGCAACAGGTCCGCAACACCTCGTTCGAGTCGGGGAAGACGGAAAAAGAGGAGAAGAGAGAGAAGCTCAAAGACTCCAACAATGTCGAAGACGTGTGGAAACACGGGTATGCAAGCGGAGCGGAAATCAACTGGCTCTTCCTGGCGCTGGCGCGAGCGGCGGGATTCGAGGCTTACCCAGTATTTGCTTCGGGGCGCCACGAATACTTTTTTAATCCAAGCGTGATGAACAGATCACAACTCAACTCGGACCTTGTATTGGTCAAGGTGAACGGAAAAGATATCTATCTCGATCCGGGAACGACGTTTGCTCCTTACGGGCTGCTGCCCTGGCCGGAGACAGGAGTGCAGGGGTTACGTGTGGATAAGGATGGCGGGAGCTGGGTGCGCACAACGCTGCCGGGAGCATCGGAGTCCCGCATTGAGCGCAAGGCAAGTCTGAAGCTGACTGACGCCGGAGACTTAGAAGGGAAATTGACAGTTACATTCTTGGGACTGGAAGCGCTGTGGCGACGACTCGATCAGCGGGACGAGGACGATGCCGCGCGAAAGAAGTTCCTCGAGGACCAAGTGAAGGAGTCCGTTCCCGCAACGATCCATGTGGATTTGACGAACAAACCAGACTGGAAAAGTTCCGCGCCGACCCTGGTTGCCGAATATGACTTGAAAATTCCGGGCTGGGCTTCGGCCGCCGGCCGCCGGGTGCTGATTCCAATTGGACTCTTCAGCAACGCAGAAAGGCACGTCTTCGAGCACGCGAACCGCGTAAATCCGATCTACTTAACCTATCCGTCTCAAAAGATCGACGACGCGACCATCGAGTTGCCTCCGGGCTGGCAGGCGAGCAGCCTGCCGCCGGAGCAGAATAACGATGCCCATGTGTGCGTTTACGCGGTACGTGCGGAAAATATGAACGGCATGCTGCATTTGAGACGGCAGCTCACTGTGGACTTTCTATTGCTGGATCCGAAGTACTATTCCCCGCTGCGAGATTTCTTTCAGGTCGTGAGGACAGGCGATGAACAGCAAATTGTCGTGGTTCCCGGCGCAGCCTCCGCACGGAACTAAGCACGTCGGGCAACGAACTTCCATCGTGGCGTTGCTGGCTTTCGCGGCGGGCATGCTCGCAGCGACCCCGCGCGCCATAGCCGCGGATGCGCCTGGCTGGATGCGCGCACTCGTGAATGCGCCGCTGCCCGCACATGATGAGAAAACGGACGCGGTGCGGCTTTATTCGGAAGAAATCTTGACGGTTCAACCCAACGGCAAGATTAAGACACTGGAGCGCGAGGCGTACAAAATTCTCCGGCCGGGAGGCAAGGTATACGGCTCCGTGCGCGCTTCCTACGATTCCGAAACACGCATCACAAGCATCAAAGGTTGGTGCATCCCGGCGCAGGGCAAGGACTATGAGGTCAAGGAAAAGGATGCGATGGAGACATCTCTCTATGGGGTGGAGGACAGCGAATTGGTGACCGATGTGCGCACCAAGTTGCTGCAGATTCCGGCGGCCGATCCTGGCAATATCGTGGGATATGAGATCGATCATGAAGACAGACCCTACATCCTGCAAGACGAATGGATTTTTCAGTCTTCGGTGCCGACGCGTGAGGCACGTTACACCTTGCAACTTCCTCCGGGCTGGGAATACAAGGCCGTGTGGCTCAACCATCCAGAGGTTTTCCCCGCGGCAACGGGGAATAACCAATGGCAGTGGATGATCAGCGATGTGAAGGCGGTCGAACCCGAAGGCGAAATGCCGCCCTGGCAGAGCGTGGCGGGACAGATGATCGTATCTTTCCTCCCAGCGGGCGGAGGAGGGCAGAAGAAAGGATTTGAAAGCTGGGGCGAAGTGGGGAGTTGGTATCTGGAGCTGACACGCGGACGGCGCGACGCTTCCCCAGAGATCAAGCAGAAGGTCGCCGCGCTGACGGCTTCGGCGCTGGCGCCGCTCGCAAAGATGCAGGCGCTGGCGCGCTTCCTGCAACAGGACATTCGCTACGTGGCTATCGAGCTGGGCATCGGCGGTCTGCAGCCGCATCCTGCGGTGGAAGTGTTCACAAAACGCTATGGCGATTGCAAAGATAAAGCCACTTTGATGAGTTCCATGCTCAAGGAAATTGGCGTGGATTCTTTCTATATCGTAATCAACACGAAGCGCGGGGCCGTCACCCCGGCGACGCCGCCGCACCTCGGTGGATTCAATCATGTGATTCTCGCGATTCAGTTGGCCGACGGCATCAACGACTCTTCCCTCGTGGCCGTCATGCAACATCCGAAGCTGGGGAAGATTTTGTTCTTTGACCCGACCGACGATCTGACGCCTTTCGGAAGGCTGCGCGGGCCGCTGCAGGCAAATTACGGGATGCTGGTTATGCCGGAGGGAGGGGAACTGACGGAATTGCCGCAGTTGTCACCCGCGATGAACGCGATAAATCGCACGGCGAAACTGAAGCTGGACGCAAACGGGACATTACAGGGCGAGGTCAAGGAAACCCGGCTCGGCGATCCCGCTTCCTATCAGCGATACGCGTTGCGTGCTGCGACTAAAGATGCCGACAAGATCAAACCGATCGAGACGCTGCTCGCACACTCGTTTGCGACGTTCCAGGTTACCAAGGCAACCGTGACAAGTCTGGACAGTACCAATCTGCCCTTCGAGTACAACTACACGATCGTGTCCCAAAATTATGCCAAGCTCGCCGGCAACCTCCTGCTGGTACGACCCCGCGTTCTGGGGAGTAAGGCGACCGACCTTCTCGAAACCAAGGAACCGCGCCGGTATCCGGTGGAATTCGACGGGCCGGAACGCGATACCGACGACTTCGAAATCACGTTGCCGGCCGGATATGAAGTAGAGGACCTGCCGCCACCAGTCGATGCTGAGTATAGCTTTGCGAACTACCGCAGCAAGGCGGAGGCGAACGGCGGTGTCCTGCGCTATACACGGACGCTGGAAGTGAAAGAGATCAGCGTCCCGCTAAGCAAAGTGGAAGAGCTGAAGAAGCTTTATCGCGTCATCGCGAACGACGAACGCAATGCCGCCGTTTTGAGGCCGACGGTTCACTGAGACAATGTTTGCAAGGCATATAGTGAGCCTGGCCCACGCAAAAAACAGCCGTCAAGGTCTCTAACCAGGGGGCAGCCTTTGCCCTGCCATGGTAGGCGCCGCGATTGACCGGGCGCCATTTTTCCCCACAGCGCGGACCGCAAAGAAATGATTGTCGGTGGAAACACCTTTGAGCACAAATTCGTTCGCCGACGCGAAATCATAAACCTGCCAGCGAGGATCGGTAGTCGCACGCCAAAGGATCTCGAAACCGGCGCGATCCGGGTCCTCATCCGCCGGCCAAGCAAGCTTAGCGTCGGGTGTCACTCCTCCGGTAAGTTTCAATTCGGCGGGCGGCGCCGGCGCGAGCGCCAACTGTCGCAGCGCTTCGGCATTGTATCGGGCTACGTCGCCCATGAATGTGAAATTCAGGTATTTCACTTGATCGCCGTACTCAGCTCGTCCTTCGATCCGCGGCGTTTGATGCTGGTGGCGGTAATCTTCGAGCGGCTCGGTGAAACGAACGGCGGGCAGCCCAGCTTTGTAGAAAACATAGTGATCGCCGCCCCGGCCGAGCCGGTCGATATTAAAAATAAGATGAATCGCCGAGGAGCCGTCAATTTCCTCGATGGCGCGAGCCAGTTCGCGCGAGGCCGAGTCGCTGTCGTCCTGGACACCGCTGCCGGAAAATAGACGTACACGGTGGGGCGCTCCGTTCGCCGGATCAGCCCCGACGATGTCATTGTCGAGCATGCCGCCCACTGTATAGCCCTGCTGCTTCACCCACTCAAGCATCCTGGCGCTTCCCAGCAGGCCCTGTTCTTCACCTGAGATGGCGGCAAACAGGAGCGTGGCGCGAAATGGTCCACGCGCGCCTGCCCCGGCCCGGCTCAAAACACGCGCGCACTCCATGCTCACCGCTACGCCGGATGCATCGTCATCCGCGCCCGGGGCATCGAGATTCGGGTCCATAACATCGGAGGCGCGGCTGTCGAAATGCCCGGAGATGATGAACACTGTCTTGGAGAGGTTGGCATCGGAGCCAGGCAGAATGGCGTAGATGTTTTCCATAGGAGCGGACCGAGCGCTGGTGCGCGCAGACGTGGTTTCAAACTTGTCTGACACGATTTGCAGCTTTCCTCCCGATCGACTGGCGATTTCACGCAGCCTCGCCAGGATGCGATCGCGCGCGCAACCTATTCCGCGCTTGGGATCGTCCCACGAAGACAGCGAATGACGCGTGCCACAACCCACCAGTTGCGCAATCAAATCGCGCATCGACTTCTCATCCACTTCCTGACGCATGATGGCCCCAGGGGGCCGCGGCAAAAGTTTCGGATTCGGCTTGCCTGGCGCCGGCTCGGCGGGATCATTCTGTGCCGCAAGCGAATCTGGAAAAAACGCGAGAAGTCCGGCCAGCAAAACTACCGGAGCGATCATGGCAAGTGCGAGGCGGCCAATTTTCACATGATGCCACGTCATCATTAGACTCCTTAGGGCTTTTCTGCCTTGCATAAGTTGTGCATTCTAGCACGAGAGGATTGCCGCGCCATGGCATGCCGCACCAGGATTTGCACCGCCATTTTCGTTCGCTCTCGATCTGTTTTCATTCATAATGGATTGCTTCGCGACGCCTGGAACGGTAAAGTGTGCTCGCGGCCGTACCGATTAGGGTGAGGCGCCTGATTTACTGGTGAAGCGGAGTCTGAGAAACCTCGATGCGCGGATATCATTACATCACAGCGTTGCTGGTGGCTACGGCCTTATTGGTGACAGGGATGACATACGGAGAAATGTTCGCAGAGGATCGCGGTCAGGGCCGCTCCATGGTGATCTCGCAGTCCGGGATCGTGGCATCGGAATCGCCCCTGGCATCGCAGGCAGGCGCAGCCATTCTGGAGCGCGGAGGCAACGCGGTGGACGCAGCCATCGCCGCGCAGGCCGCCATGACGGTGGTCGCGCCGATGTGGAACGGAATCGGCGGCGATCTATTCGCCATTGTTTACGACGCGAAATCCGGAAAATACTACGGCTTGAACGCCAGCGGCTGGGCTCCCGCGGGACAATCGATCGAGCGTCTCCATCAGAAGGGATTGCGCGAAGTGCCGGCCCTGGGCATCGAATCCGCCACCGTTCCCGGCTCGGTGGATGGATGGCAGAAGCTGCTCGACCGGTTCGGGAAGAAAAAACTCAACGAAGTGCTGGCGCCGGCGATTCAAATTGCCGAGGGCGGCTTTCCGGTGACCGAATGGATCGCGGCCCACTTCGCGAAGGATGTTGACCTGCTGCGCAGCGACGAAGCCGCCGCGCGGACGTATCTGATTTCCGGCCGGGCGCCAAAAATGGGCGAAGTATTTCGCAATCCCGACCTGGCCTGGTCCTTGCGCCAGATTGCGCGGGATGGCCGCGACGCCTTTTATCGCGGGGAAATTACCAAGCGGCTCCTGGCGCTTTCCGAAAAACATGGCGGCACATTCACGGCCAAGGATTTCTCCGATTACTCGAGTGAATGGGTGGAGCCGATTTCCACCACCTACCGCGGTTGGACCGTCTACGAACTGCCGCCGAATTTGCAGGGCATCGGGGCGCTGGAGATGCTCAACATTATGGAGCAGTTCGAGCTTGGTAAGTTTGGCTTGAATTCAACGCGCGCCCTCCATGTTCAGATCGAAGCGAAAAAACTGGCCTACGCCGACGTCCTTCGCTACATCGGTGATCCCAAGACGTCCAAGCTGCCGGTGAGCGGGATGCTCTCGAAACAATATGCCGCCGAGCGCGCCAAGCTGATTGACATGGACCATGCGAACTGCGCGGTTGCGCCGGGCGTTCCTGTTCCCGATGCGGGCGACACGATCTATTTAAGCGTTGTGGATCGTGAAGGCAATATGGTTTCGCTGATCGAATCCAACTATGCGGAATTCGGGTCGGGACTGGTTGCCGAGGGCACTGGATTCGTGCTCCATGACCGGGGCGCGCTGTTCAGCCTGGACCCGGCTTCACCGAA
>JBGOVX010000036.1:0-23816 GCA_041478355.1 Terriglobia bacterium
ATCCTGCGCCGCCATCTCGCGCATTTTTTTCTCGATGCGTTCCAGGTCCTCGGGCGTGAAGGGCTCCTCGCGCACGAAATCGTAAAAGAAACCCGTGTCGATCGGCGGGCCGATGCCCAGCTTGACGCTTGGAAATAATTCCAGGACAGCCGCAGCCAGCAAGTGCGCCGCGGAGTGCCGCAGCACCTGGATGGCGTCAGGGTCCTTCGCCGTCAGAATCGCGAGGCGCACGTCATGGTCGAGCGGGCGCCGAAGATCGACCAGCTCGCCAGTTGGAGTTGTACCGGCAGCCGCGCCGTCCGGTGCGCTGGAAGCGCTGATCCGCGCGACCAGCGCCTCTTTCGCGAGCCGGGGCGAAATCTGCTGCGCAATGTCGGCAGCGGTGGCGCCGCGAGCCACTTGGCGAATTGCGCCGTCCGGCATGGTGATATTTATGGTTTCCATCGTGAATGGGCTCTCGATCTGCGGGTACCTAATGACGTTGCGCGCCAGCGCCCCCTCGGAAACTTCTACGCTATCAGATGGTTCCAAATATGGTCAAGACAACGCCCGGACAGTTACGCTAAGCCCTTTCCATGGGGAGACACCCGGAAAGCCGAGGAAAGGGTTTTCAGCACGGACTTTTACCCCCCGGCCTGTTATTCTTTGGAATAAGTAACTCATTCGCGATACATGGCTGCCGCGCTGTTGATTACACCCGTGGGTCAGCTCATTATTGCAAGAGATACTCAGTCTGACACCCAAGAGGTTCCCCATGAAACGCCTTGCCTCCCTCTCTGCGCTGCTTCTGGCGTGTGCCTTCGTAATGCAGGCGCAAACCGCTTCGGTCAAGGTCCGTGTCCGCGTGATTCTGGTTGATCGCGACCTGAACCAGAAACCAGTGCCCTTCTTCGTTGTTTCGCTGAAAAATGGCGGCAAGGCGGTGGAAGTGAAAACCGGCCTGGATGGAACCGCGGAAACGCAGTTGCCACCGGGCAAATATACGGTCACCACGCCGAAGCCGGTGGAGCTGGGCGGCAAGCATTTTTCCTGGAGCGTGCAGGTTACGCTGACCGGCGCCGAACAGAACGTCGATCTCAGCAACGACAATGCCAAGATGGAAGAAGTTTCCGCGCCGGCCCCGCCATCGAGTGGCGGCTCCGGTAGCGACCTGACCGAACAATTCAAGCGCCTGAAAAACTCGGTGGTGACGGTGCGCAGCGAAGAGGGTCACGGCACTGGCTTTTTCGTGGATAGCAATGGAATTATCCTGACCAACCAGCACGTGGTCGGCAATTCCGAATACCTCGCCGTGCAGTTTGACCGCGAGCACAAGATCCCGGCGCGGTTGATTGCCGCCGATGCACAGAAGGACGTCGCGCTTCTCTGGGTGAATATGGCCGCGCTTCCAAACGCGTCGCCCGCACCGATCTATCACGGCGGCTCGGGCAGAGTCTCAGCGCAGGAGGGCGAACGCGTCTTCACCATCGGCAGCCCGCTCACGCTCGACAAGATCATCACCACCGGCATCATCAGCAAGGTCGAGCCGCACACCATGATGTCGGACATCAATATCAACCCGGGCAATTCCGGCGGCCCGCTGTTCAACGCCTCTGGCCAGGTGATCGGCCTGACCACTTTCAACACTCGCGGACAAGGCGGGCCGGGAGTCTCCGGCATCGTGCGTATAGAAGAGGCGCTTACTCTGCTCGAGCAAAATCGCGGCAGGGCCGCGGGCACGCCGCCGCCGGGCACGCTGCTGCCGGTCGAGCCGCTGGTTCCATTTCCCGTCGAGGGCCTCAAGGAAGCTCTGAATGCGGGGAAATTCGATGCGCGTCCCTACTACCTCGAGGCCGGGGACTTCAGAGTCGCCCTGTCCACGCCGCCCTTCGATTACCGGGAGCAGGAAGAGCAGCGGCAGCGGGCCGAACGCAACCACAAGGCGCGCAACAAAAATCACAGCATCTCGGAAGAAAACTCCGATGATTCAGAGGCGCCCAAGCAATGGGAAGAAGAGGCCGGCGCGCACCCGGCGGTCTTCGCAATTTATGCGATGCCCAAGGCCAAAGAGGGTTTCGGATCGGCGCTGGGCAGGTCGCTCAACGCCATGTCTGCGGCCAGACTGAAATTCAAGACCGATTTCCTGAAGATGAAGCTGTACTGCGGGCAGAAGGAAGTGCAGCCCATCAATCCGGGACGTGTTCCGGTGAGCGTGTCGGTGCACAACAGCGCGGTCAAGATGGACGACTCCACCTACAAAGGTGTGTACCTGTACCCGCCGGACGCGGTGAATCCGGACTGCGGCGAGGTCAAGCTGATGATCTATTCGTCCAAGGGCGACGAGCCGACGATCAAGATTCTTGACGAAAAAAGTGTGCAACATGTCTGGGACGATTTCGGCGCCTATCGCCGCGCCGAGGGAGCGGCAGACTCTTCGCCAGAGAAGAAGAAACACTAGAAGTTTTCAGCAGCCACGCTGATCAACACTGTTATTTGTAACTGGGAATGAAGCGAAGGCCTGGCTGCGGAAAAATCTCCATTCGGCGCAGGCTCAACCTGGGTACTTGGCGTTAATGTAGTTGTGCAAATGGGATATGGTCTGTTGCTGAGCGGAAATCACCCACTTCACCAGGTCGCCGATGGACACCACGCCCAATACTTTTCCGTCTTCCACTACCGGGAGGTGACGGATGTGCTTGTCCGTCATGATTCTCATGCAGTCTTCGACCGTGTGCTCGGGTGTCACTAAAATCACGGGACCCGTCATGATTTCCTTCACCTGCGTTTGTTTGGAGGACTTTCCTTCCAAGATGACTTTTCGCGCGTAATCACGCTCGGACACGACGCCAACCAGTTCGTTCTCAGACATCACCAGCAGGGCTCCCACGTACTTGCCCGCCATGATTGCTATCGCGTCGTAGACAGAGGTTTCCGGAGTAACATGCCAGATGTTCCGATCCTTCTGGTTCAAGACCAATCGAACTGTGTCGACCAGTTCCATGGGCGTCGGTGTTTCACCAGCGGCGTCAGGTGGAATTTCAAACCTTCACTCCATATCTGCCTTGGACTAGACCATACGGCAGCGATTTTACGCTGTCAAGTTAAGACCATCTCATTTTCAGGCTTATAAAATGCCTGTCTGGCCTTGTCGCGACATCCCCGCTCCCGGCGATTTCGGAGGGGTTGGAGAGTTTCAGCCGGGAACTCGGGTTACGAGGCGCCGCACGCCCCCTCAGCATCACAAAATGTGAATCAACCGAGAGGTATCTTCGATTTGACGGACGAGGGTCCACGCGATATTCTGCATGTTTGCTGGCCCGCAGGGTGTCCGCTTCAGGCAGCCTTGTGAATTTAATTTAAAAACCTAACTTTAAGGAGATACATGTCAACAGAGCTGCGTAATTTTTTGTCATTATCGTACGACGAATTGGAATCATTGAACCTGCAGGCCAAGGAACAGCGCAAGAACCGCGTCGCCCCGCACAAAATTCAGGAGGAACGGCTCAAGTATTTGACCGACGAGAAACGCATCAAGGCCGTAACGGTGCTTTTCAGTGACCTGGAAGGCCGTTTGCACATGCTCGACTATGACAAAAAGTTCCTGATCAAGAGTTGGGATAACCTGACCTTCGACGGCTCCTCGATCCGGGGATTTACCGCCCAGCGCGAAAGCGATCTGCGGCTGGGGATGGACTGGAGCGCTTTTTACTGGGCCCCCGCTGATTACTTCGGCACCGGCAAGGTGATGGTGTTCGGCGAAGTCATTGATAAGGACGGCAGCCCGTACGCCGCCGACATGCGCGGCATCTTGAAGAGCTATGCGCAGGAGCTTTACAAGAAGGAAGGCTACACGCTCAACGCGGCGAACGAAATCGAAGGATTTCTTTTCAATGGTCCCGATGCGGAGCGCCACTACCCCGAGACCCTCAAGTTCGATTACGTAAACACCGGCGGCTACTACCACTCTTTGCCCGGTGATCCTCTGCGGACCTTCATCGACGCCGCCGCGGAAGTGCAGCGCGCCATGGGCTTCCAGAATGAGAAGGACCATCCGGAAGTCGCGCCATCGCAGTTCGAAATCAACTACGGGTATGGTGAAGCGGTGGCCGCGGCGGATCAGATCCAGCTCTACAAGCTGATTTGCCGCGAAGTGGCCATGAAGATGGGCCTCACGGCCAGTTTCCTGCCCAAGCCGGTTGTCGGCGTCAATGGCAGCGGCATGCACACCAATGTGTCGGTCAGCGACAAGGCAGGGAAGAATCTTTGCTGGGACCCCAAGGGTGAGGAGAAGCTCAGCAAATTCGGCTGGTCGTTCATCGATCGCATCCTGACGCACGCCAACGATATCTGTCTGCTCCTGAATCCCAGCGTGAACGCCTACCGCCGCCTGGATCCGCACTTCGAAGCGCCGAATCAGATCAAGGCGTCGCCTGTAGATCGCGGCTCGATGGTGCGCGTCCCGATTGGCAATGAGAAGAGCTCGCGCGTCGAGGTCCGCTCGGTCGCTCCCGACGCCAATCCCTACATGGTGATGTACTCGATCTTCAAGTCGGGGATCGACGGAGAAATCGCCAAGATCAAGAATATCCGCCAGGCCGAGCGCTATCTGCCTGACAACATCTATACCGCGCTGGAAAACTTCCGGGCCTCCAAGTGGGCGACGGAAATTCTCGGCGAAGATGTGAAGGGCCGCTTTGCGGACTTGAAGCAAGCCTCCGCCGATCGCTGCCCCCGTTTGCTCGGCACCTACGTCAAAGCCGCCGAAGTCCAGTATCACCACGAGGTCTACAACCAGTTCCTTTGGAACATGTTCTAGGAAAAAGCCATCACGCAATGTGCAAAACGCCCCGGCGTTGCCGGGGCGTTTTGTTTTTCCGGGCATGTACTGCGACTTGAATGATTCATTGAACCAAAATTGTCCGGTGTATAGTACAGGCTGTCTGAAAATCTGACAGAATGCGGAAAAACTCAAAACGTTGTCATTCCGAGGCACGCTGCGTGCCGAGGAATCCCTCTTTTCTTGGGCATTAAATAAAGAGGGATTCCTCACGGAGTTTATCCCGGCTCCTGCCGGGGTTCGGAATGACAACCAAAAGTACTTTTTCCGCAAACTGCTAAATCAGGGATTGATTCGGTATGAAACGCCTGGCGATTCTCGATGACTATCAAGACGCGGCGCTGGCCATGGCCGATTGGGAGAGCCTGCGGAATGCCGTCGAAGTGCGCGTGTTCCACGACACGCCGGCGACCGAAGATGCCGTGGCCGAGCGTCTTCGCGAATTTGAAATTGTGGTGGCCATGCGGGAGCGAACGGCGTTTCGGCGGTCGTTGCTGGAGCGGCTTCCCAAGCTTGAGCTTCTGGTCACGACGGGCATGCGCAACGCCTCGATTGACGTGAAGGCGGCGGCCGGGTTGGGCATCCTGGTTTGTGGGACCAGTTCATTGCCGCACCCCACGATGGAACTTACCTGGGCGCTGATTCTTGCGCTGGCTCGCAGCGTGCCGCGCGAGAATGCGGGCATGCGCAAAGGGGAATGGCAGACGACACTGGGCACCGGGTTGCACGGCAAGGTGCTCGGTATTCTGGGCCTCGGCAAACTTGGCAGCCAGGTCGCCGCGGTCGGCAAGGCCTTCCAGATGGAAGTGATTGCCTGGAGCGAAAATCTGACGGAGGAGCGCGCCAACTCTCTGGGCGTCCGGCGCGTCGATAAAGTGGAACTATTCCGCCGCGCCGATTTTCTTACCATTCACACGGTACTGAGCAAACGAACTCGCGGCCTAGTTACATCCGAGGACCTTGCGGCGATGAAACCCACCGCCTATTTGATCAATACTTCGCGCGGGCCAATTGTCGACGAGCGAGCTTTAATCTCCATCCTCGAAGAAGGCACAATTGCCGGGGCGGGACTTGATGTTTACGATCAGGAGCCATTGCCGGCAGGCCATGCGTTGCGGCGCTTGAAAAATGTGGTACTTACGCCGCACCTCGGCTACGTCACGATTGAGAATTATCGCGTTTTTTATGGCGACGCGGTGGAAGATGTGCGAGCGTTCCTCGCCGGAAACCCGGTCCGGGCAATCGCGCCGGAGAAATCTTCATGAGGATTTTCAAATGTTGCGCCAGGGAATGGCCGGAATTGGGAAGTGGTGCGGGGAACAGGATTTGAACCTGCACAGCCTTTCGGCCATAAGCGCCTGAGGCTTACGCGTCTGCCAGTTCCGCCATCCCCGCACAGCATGGAATTTTACCACGCTTTCAACTGTCTTGCTGCCACCAACCCGTACAGCGAAATCAAATAATCTTCGTGAAGATGTTGCGCGTATCTGGAAAAAAAAAGAGGGCGATAAAGTAGTATCTTTTTAATCATTATAGAATATTAGAAAACCATGGCAAAGGTTGACGTCGCAAATGCCTCTACCCTAGACTGTGACCCATTTAGTTATCTGCCCGGAAAGGTTAACTTGAACCATTCGACTGAATTTGACGGGGATCGGCGAGTGGAACGCGTGGTCATGCGTGTTCCGGTGGGAATACGCGGCACGGCGGAGGATGGGAGCGCGGTTGATGAATGCACGCACACGGAAGTGGTTGGCGCGCTGGGAGCCATGATCCGCACCTCCCGCCCGTTGCAAATGGGTAGTGAGGTAGTGGTCACCAACCGTTTTTCTCAGCAAATCGCGAAGTTTTGCGTCGTATGGGCTGGAGAAAATCAAAAAGAAGGGTTCTGGGAAATGGGCATCGAGTCGCTGCAATCCTTGAATGATTTCTGGGGCGTGCGCTTTCCGCCCAAGCCCGCTGCGTAAGGAAGTTTGTATTCCTCCAAATCTCATTGGTGCTATAATCCCCCCATCGTTGGTGCCGTAGCAGAACGTCACTCTAAATCGACTCTTTCCACCCAGTGCCGTTCGCTAAGGGAGGGAAGTCATGGACCAATTCGACTCTTTACTTACCATGCTTCTGATCGCGTGGGGAGTCACCACGGCTGTTCTGGCCGTCCTGGTGATCTACCGCGGGGTGCTTTCGTCGCGTGAAGATGACCAGATTTTCATCGCCGCCGGCGAACAGCATCATTACCAGGAGCAGGAAGTGATCATCGCCAAGATGACGCGGTTGGCGCGGCCAATCATCGCGCTCACCGTGATTTCCGGCGTCTTGCTGCTCACCAGCGCCGGCATTTGGATATATCGAGGTTTCAGAAGCTTCTAGGGCCGGCTGGGCTGGGCCGCACCAACCGCGGCGGGGTTCGCGTAGTTGGAGTCCACCACGGACGAGTGATTCAGTGTGATCACCCAGCGGTCTCCCTGTTTTTTAAGGATGAGTGTTGTGTGTCCGTGAAATTCGGCGGCCTTGTCTTCCACCAGAGTGACAAAATCAAATTGATAGGTGGCCCAGGCGGAATCCCCGTTGACCTTGATAAATGTATTGGCGCGTTCCATGCGGCCGCCCGAGACCTTCGCGCGCTGCGCCTGATAGGCCTTCACATAGTTGTCCCACCCGATGACGGGGGGTGTCCAGTCGCCGCTGACCACGGTTACATCATCGGAATAGTATTTGTGCAACGAATCTATATCGCCGATCTGCCAATAACCCAGAGCCTCGCCAATCGCCCGATCAATCGCTTGCGAGTCGGAGGTGGGCATCAGAGACTTGCCATTGGCGGAAGAAGCGCTGTTTGACGATTCTTTTTTCTTATCCTTATTTTTTTGCGCCGCAACCGGCGCGGCAGCGCCCATGCAGAGCAGTAACAGCAGGACCCAGATTCCACACTTTCCAGCGCCTTGCATTGTGAACCGTTTCATAACTCTCCCCCAACGGTGAAGATAGCACGAACAATTTATGAGCAGGGATGAATTGGCGGCGCGCGTGTCGTGCCAGTGCACGGGCTCCCTGCTACTTGAAGCGCTTTTTGCGGACGACATCGAGGCCAAAGGTGCCATTTTCATCGCGTAGCGCGACGACGGAGAACTCGCGATTGATGGTGTATTCCACTTGGATCACTTGATATTGGGTGGAGTTGACGTTGGTGATGTAGGTGACGACCAGGTCGCGCGTGACTTGCTGTTCGATCGTGACGCTGGCGATCGAGCTCTGCTGCGTGGTTAATCCCGTGACCGATGGCCCTACCTGGAAATGGCTGATCCCAAAAAGGCGCTCGATGCGTCCGCCAAGCTGGCTCGAAATGGCTTCGGAAAGCAGAGCAGAGGCCCCTGCTCCCGCGTTCTGTCCGGTCGCGGTACGCGCCGTGCTTTCTCCGCCGGTCTGTCCCAGCGCCAAAAGCTCGATAATATCGCTGGAGGGTAATGGAGGATCGGATCGATAGGCCAGAGTGAGCCGGCTTGCGGGTCCCGTGAAATCAAGCGTCACTTCGTACTGGCGTATCGTCGTGGTGGCTTCGACGTTAAGCACCGGATCGAGACGGAACGGATTGGCGAAGTTGATATCGCCGCGCGCGATGGTGTATTGGTTGCCGCGGAAACTCATCGCACCGCTCAATAAATGGAGATGGCCAAGCAGAATCGGGTGCTCCCATGTGCCTCGCAAGCGCAGGCTGGCGTCAATCTGCAACCGCGCCCCGGCCCACTCCATGCGCGAGTCGGGTCCGGAATCCGCCTGGATGTCGAACTGCAAATTTTGCAGAAATGGGGACCCTGGGCCCAAGCCGCTGGTCGGCTCCTTGGCCGACGCCATGAAACTCGCCAGGTCCACTCCTTCGGCCATCAGAAGGCGGTCGACAACGATGCGCCCCGAAAGCGTCGCGGCCTGTTCGTTGCCGGACAGCCTCAAGGTTTCCCCCACCAGCCAGCTCATCCCGGCCGGGTAGCGAATGCGAACCTGGTCGGAGCGCACATTGATGGTGTAGCTTAGCGGACCCTCTCCATACATCAGCGTCCCGCCAATGCTCAAATGCCCGCCGCCGCTTTCCGCGGTGACGTTGTCAAGCACCAGCCGAGTGGCGTCAAAATTAAAATCCCCGGCCACATTGCTCAAGCCCGCCGGGAAATCTCCGTAGCGCAGCGCCGCGCCCTCAATATGAATTTTCCCATTGAACCGAGGAGCGGACAGCGCTCCGCCGACGGTGATGTTGATCAGCGCGCGGCCGCTGGCTTCCAGGTGCGGCACAAATCCAGTCATCAACGGGAGGCTGACCGTGCCGTCAACCCGCAGGCTAATGGCCTGGTCACCGGCAAAGCGAACGAAGCCAGCCACGCGGAAGTCCGAGTCTGTACCGCGCATGCTGGCCTGCTCGACGCGCAGTTCATCGCGGCGATAGGTCAGTCTTACGGGTTCGACGTTTTCCAACTTTACATTTTCGTAGTCGAGCGTGACGCGAGACAAATTGGCCTCGACCGCAATGGTTTCCGGCCGCGCTCCGAACCCTGCGATTGCAAAATGGCCATTCACCAGACTGTGGCCCGTCCATCTAGCCAGGTGCAGTGCGGAGCCGATGAACGGATCGAAGTTGAGCCCCTCGGCGGTGACTTCGGCAGTCACGGGATAATCGCCGCCCAGGGTTAGCTCTAACTTTCCCGACAGCCGCCCTGTGGCCATCGCGGAGTCCATCGTGGCGGACAGGCGATGCCCGTCGGAATCCACTTTTCCGTCAAAGCTGCCCACTACATCGCTGCCCAGCTTCAAATCAATCAGGCGAAGCGTGCCGTGCAGTTCCGGAGCCCGCAAAGGGCCCTGCCCCTGTAATTGCAGGTTGAGCCGGCCGCTCACGGGCATGCGGGAGGATTGAATCCTATCGATGGCTTCCAAGGGAAGCGATGCGCCGGCAATGTCAAAGGACACCTCCTGCGTGCCCGTGTGATAAAGAAAGTTGCCCGTGAGAAGGCCCGGCGGCGCGCCCGGCGTAAGCGCGGGTAAACGGATCTCCGCGTTGGCAATGCGCACCTCACCGCGGCGCGCAGTTAACTGTCCACGCGCGCGGTCCAATCGCCATGTCCACGCCGTGGCATCGGAAATATCGAACAGAGCCGTGATTTCCGGATTGGCGCGCGTGCCTTTAGCGTGCACCGCGCCATTGACAACACCATGGGCGGGATAGGAAGTCTGCAGCAATTTCTGAAGATCGTCGGTGTCCGCATTCGCCAAATTGGCGTCGAAGGTCCATTCGCTATTAGGTAAAAAATCCCAGTCGTCCAGTCTGAGTGAGAGTTCCAGCTCCGCCGAGGAACGCCCGCGGCGCGCTCGCCCGCGCGCAATATGCAATTCATCGGATGAGTAGGTCAGTTCGCCTTCCAATTCATCCCAGTACAGGTTGTTGTATCGCGCTTCACTACCTTTGGTATGGCCCGCGAAAGTCGGGCTGTCCAAGCGGCCGGTCATGCGCCCTTGCCAGTGGAAGTGGCCGCCGAAAGTTTGCGGGTCGGTATCCATTCCGCGCAGGCGATTGATGAAGTCGTCCCAGAGGGAGAGGTCGTCGGTGTCGACCGTCGCCTCAAGCGACGAGTTCAGCTTGCCTAGCGCGCCACGCACCATGATCTGGCTGGACGGCGTCATGAACTCGCTGGGCGCGAGCTCGATCTGCTTGCGGTCCATCTCATAGTGATAATCAAAGCGCGCCGAGGTGGGGATCTGCCTCGGCTCCGGTGTGGCCGGAGGCGTCCAAACCGTAATGCCACGCGAATCGGTATGTTCAAATTCCGCAACCCAGGTTGTGATCACATCCGCGTCAATGCGACCCCCCCAGTGCAAGGGGATGGTCGGAAGACTGGGGTTATCCTCGGCAGCCAAAGCCTGGTTCAAGTCCAATCCGCGGACTTTGGATTCGGCGCGGAATTTTTTCGTGGGAATATCAACGTGCAGGGTTCCGGTAATGGTTCCACCGAGCAAATGCGCTTCCAGGTCAGGTATATCGAAGACGTGCTGATCCGCGTGGTAGCTGCCGCGGGAAGAGATGATCCCGGGATGGAACCAGGTGTAGTTCATGATGATTGGGTTGGCCGTGTAACCGCCGCGGATGCTGACTTGGTGATCCTTGTAACTTCCATCGCCGGTAAACTCGATGTGTCCGGTTGGCGCATGTGGTTTGTGCAAGATGGAGAACAAATCCTCGAGGTTCATCTGGCCGCGATACCGGAAGCTCCACGCGGGCTGCAAGACACTGGCGAGTTCCGCCTGTGCTTCAATTTCGCCGTGCGGAATCTTCCATTGCAGTTGCGTCATGGAAAACGAATCCGGCCGGAGCGTGAATTTCGCCGAGAGATCCGAGGCAAACGGGAGATCTCCCCAGACGGCCACTTGGAATTTTTGCCAGCTTACCCGGCCAAGATACAGCGGCTTTCCACCGTCGACGGCGTAGTCGGTCGAAAACTCAAAATTTCCGCCCTTCGCGACCAGGGGCACGCGCGTATCGTTCCACAGAATTTCGCCATCCTGCAGGCTCAGCCGGGCAATTTTTAAGTCGAATAGGCGCTGGACTGAGAACTGACCTGATTTCTCGGATGCTCTAGGTCCCGGAATGTTCGTGGAACCGTCTCGCTCGACTCGCACATGCGCCGAGAAATGGGACATTTCCATGTTTTCCAGGGAAATTTTGCGGTCCCAGAACGATTCCACGTGGATATCGGCCTGCAACAGGCCGGCATGAAATAGAGGCGGCGTTCCCGCCGGTTCTCGTCCATGCAGGGTGAGTCCATCGAAACGCGCGCGCAGGCGCCACCATTCAATATGAACATTTCCAAGGTCGACACGCGCCCCAGTTGTTCTTTCAAGCCGGTCCAAGATTACGCGGCGCGCCCAGCGGTCCGCAATCCCGCTCCCTACGAAGTACACGAGCGCAAGCCCAACGGCAAGCGATGCGGCAACAACCAATGCCAGCCCGTGTTTCAGACCGAATTTTCGCTTCGTATCGCTCATGATCCTGAATCTCTACGGGCCGCTGCGCGTTGCGCCGGACGGCTTCAGTTCGATCTTCAATCGCGATTTTGTTTCTTCAAGCCATTTGGAAGCCAGGTCACTGATGGCGCGCTGGGTGAGCAGTTCGCGAATCTGTTCCTCCACGCTGTTCAGGGCAGGCGCGGACTGATTTTTCCTGGCCAGCTCAGGCAGCAGTTCTTTTCGATAGTACGCTTCAATGTTCGCGGGTTCGATTTGCACCGAAGGACGGAACTTATAATCCACATAACGCTCGATGTAGATCTGGCGCGCAAGTATTTGCCGAACCTGCGCGGCGGAAAGTCCCGCCTCGTTTAGCTTGACCGCGTAGGCCGTGGGGCTTTCAAACTGCGCCACCAGCCGTGTTAGTTCGCGGTCAACTTCCGCTGGAGCGGGCTGGGCAAATTGGGACGCCGCGGCTTCGGTCTGGACCACCCATTGTTCAATGATCTCCGCAAGCAATCGGTCATCGCTTTCCGCCCGGCCTTCGATCAGCTGCTGAAATGAGCCTAACTCGCGCACCTGGCTCTGCAGGATGATATCGCCTTCGATCTGCGCAACGATTCGGTCCACGACGCGGCTGGTCTGTGACGCGGGCAGGGACGCGCCCGCGCGAGCGGCGGCAGCCGCAGCCATGGCCGCGGCCAGGAGTCCCGCGAATGCCGCGCGCCGCATCAAAATGTCGTCCCCAGGTTTATGAAGAATTGGAAGGCCGGCAACCGCGACAGCCCCACTCCTGGGTTGCCATTCACTGTGATGGGCACCAGGAACCGCGCCGGGTTCAACTGGTAGCCCAAATCCACAGCGACCGGCCCGATGGGAGTGCCATAGCGAAATTCAAAACCAACCGTGTGCGAAAAATAATTCAACTCGTTTGTGCAATTGGTCGCGCACGAAGTGCTTGGCAGGTTATTCGCGCCAACCGTGGGAACAATCGTAGGAACAGGAGGCGCGATACGCAGCGAGATTTGTCGAACGTTGGAGAACACGTTTCCGGCATCGTAGAACACGGCGCCACCCAGGCGATTGCCGATCAGCGGCAAATGCATTGGGAAACGCAGATCCTGGTTAAAAACCAGCATCGCTTGCCCGCCGACGGGAAAGCCCGTGATCGGATCGCGAGGCCCGGCCTGGTTCAGCGCGAAACCTCGCAGCGAGGTGCCGCCTCCCGCGAAAAACCGCTCCGGAAGTGGAATATCGGTGGAGACCGTGTTGCCATAGGGCGTCTGCACTCCAAAACGGACCGAGCGCGCGAACACCAGTCCCCGGCCGATTGGGTGGTAGGAAGAATTCTGCAGAAACATTCGAACGAAATTGACCGACGAGACAAGCGGCTTTATGGCCACGCTGAGATCGACGTTTTCCAAATTGCCGTGGCTGGCGTTGGCGGGATTGTCGCGGCGGTCGCGTACCCAACTTGTCCCCACTTCGGAAACATTCGTGTTCTGGTTGAACAGCGGGATCTGCTCCGGGGAAATGTGAGAATTTAGATTGCTGGCGATTACATGGCGGTAGGAATAGCGATACAACAACGAACTGGCGGGGGAGAGATGTTCGGTCAGCTGAATGGATCCTTCATATCGCTCGGAATCGAACGTCTGGATATTTCGAGTCTTGTCATAGAAACCTGATATTTGCAGGCTGAAATTAGGCAAGGCAAAGTAGTTGGGCGCCGTGTAGGCCAGCAGCACCCGGCCCTGAATCGTGCTTGCGCGCGCCTTAAAAGAGAGCGAGTCGGCGCGCCCGGTGAGATTCGCTTTGGTAAGTTCCAGCGTGCCGCGAGGGGCGGCGCTGAATGCGGTGCCGGTCGCTCCACTGCCTAGGCGCTGCGCTTCAAAGCCCAGACCATACGCCACGGTGTAACGTTTGGCTTCGTCCACCATCACTACAACCGTCTTCTGTGAATTATCGCCCTCGGGGTTCTGCGGAGCGATCGACACGCGGCTGAAAATTCCCAAGTTGTAAAGTTTTCTCTGCGTCTCGACGACGGCGCCTTCGCTGAGTGGTTCTCCCGGTTGAATCTCAACTTCGCGGGAGATTACCTTCGGACGGGTGCGCTCGTATCCGCTTAGGAGCACTCTGGCGACCAGAATCTGGCGCCCTTCGGTAATGTGATACGTCAGCTTTACGCGCGGGGCCTGGTTGGCGCCCGATGGCGGCGCCTTCTCCACGTCCGATGAAAAACGCGCCTCCGGGAATCCTTGATTGTAGTAGAGCGCGAGAATGTTGTTGCGATCCGAAGAAACATTATATTCGGAATAAGGCTGACCTTGCGTGGAACCGATCACGCCCATCAGTTCATCCCTGGTGAGTTGCTGATTGCCGGCGATGCCCAGGTCCGCGATCCGCGTTTGTTGGCCCTCGGTGATCTCGAACTGCGCAAACAACTCACCCTGGCGGCCCTGATAATCATCGATAAGCCGGCTGCGTACTTCGGCCTCATGGAACCCGTTTGCATCGTACAGTGTGTGAATCGACGCCACATCATCCTGAAGCAGCGCCGTCGAATAGCGGCCGGGAGAGGCGTACGCGGCGGGCTGAATCTTCAATCGGCCGATCAGAAGGTCCGAGCCGAAATATTTATTGCCCGAAAATGCCACTCCGACCAGGCGATGGCGGTTTCCGCGGTCCACGTGATAGGTGACGACTCGGGCGGCGCGGCGCGACTTATTCTGAGATTTCCCGGCAGCCGCCTCTGACGTCGTATAGCTTACTTGCGCATCAAAATAGCCGTCGCGCTCGAACCATTCGCGCAGTGCCCGGCGGCCCTCTTGAAGGAGATCTTCATCGACAGCCCCTTCCTGGTAGATAGGCACCAGGCTGCGCAGCCTGCGCGCGGGGATCTTTGCTCCTTCCGCGGTTACGCGCACTTCCAGGCCTGCGTACAGCGTTACCTCCAGCGGCACGGTATTTGTTTTAGCGTCATAGCGCCCGCGCTGCAATGTGACGCGTGCGCCAAGATAATCCTTTTTCGCCAGCCACTTTCGCGCCCGGTCGGCGGAGCGATTCATCCGATCGGAGGTCATTTCCTGGCCCCGATTGAGGTTCAATTGGTCGTTAAGCTCCTGGTCGGAAAATTGGGTCTGATTTTGTATCGTGATGGCGCCGGTCCGAGCTCGTGGGCCGGGAGATACGTGCACCAATATATCCATTTGAAGTGTGTCAGGATGTGGCGTCGCTTGGTAATCGATCTTCGCCTGGTACTGCCCATCGTCTTCCAGAATTTGGCGGAGCCGGTCCAGCGCGTCCTTCATATCGCTGTCGCGAAATATTTCGCCCAGGTTCAACCGCAGCGAGGAAATCGCCAGGGCCTCGCCGGGGGGCTCACGCAAGCCCGCGATCTGGACTCGATTGATGTAAAAATTCTGGCGGACGACAAAATCCAGGCGCACGCCATCCGGCACGTCACTCAACTCGGCGCGCAAGTCCGCGTAACGGCCCGTGCGGAACAGTTCTCGCAAACTGGCGCTTTCGGCTTCCATGGAAAAGGGCTGGCCGGGTTGGACGGTCAGTTGGAGAGGATTCTGTTCAAGCACCAATCCGGATTCGCTGACCACGCGCACGGCGACAACCCTGGGCGGTTCACCAGAGGGGCCGGTCTGCGCGGACACGAAACTGACGCACAATAAAAAAATTGTCGATAGCCAAATGGCAATCCGGACGCAGGAAAATTGTTCGCTCGGCATCACGTTTCACAACGGAACTAGCGTAGCACAGCCGAGTTGCCTGGCCGCCTGGAAATCTCCCCAATTCGCGGAAAGTATTACTGGATTCGCCGCATGCGCTGCGATGGCGTTATGATGGAGGTTTACGGGCGGCCCGGCACAATGGATCCGAAATCCTACGAACGTTATTCCCGACAGATTCTGTTCTCCGAAATTGGCGAAGCCGGTCAACAGCGCCTGCTCGAATCTTCGGCGGTGCTGGTCGGGTGCGGGGCGCTGGGCACGGCCCTGGGGAATCTGCTGGTGCGCGCTGGCGTTGGCAGGCTGCGCATTGTGGACCGCGATTTTGTCGAGCCTTCGAATCTGCAGCGGCAAACCCTGTTCGAAGAATCCGACGCCCGCGAGGCGCTGCCAAAGGCTGTCGCGGCCCAGCGCCGACTGCGCGCAATCAATTCTGGAGTGGCGGTCGAGGGCGTCGTCGCTGACTTGGGCCCGAAAAATGCCGAGGAATTACTCCAGGGATTTCCGCTTATTCTCGACGGCACCGACAACTTCGAAACGCGCTTCCTGCTCAATGATGTCGCCATCCACCTGGGAGTGCCCTGGATTTATGCCGCGGTCGTCGCAAGCTACGGCGTGACGCTCACGGTACGCCCTGGAGAAACGGCGTGCCTTGCCTGCGCCCTCGAATCCGGCAGCGAAAATGCGGCACAGGTGACCGGCTCCGGGGCCGAAGACACTTGCGATACCGTGGGCGTTCTTGGCGCCGCCGCCGGGGTGATTGCTTCGATCGAAGCCGCTGAAGCGATCAAGCTGCTCCTGGGCAAGACGCAGTTGGCGGGAGGACGCCTGGTTTCCTTCGACGTCTGGTCCGGAAGTTTTCAATCGGTGCGTGTGGCGCGGAATCCGGAATGCCGCGCCTGCGTGCGCCGCGACTTCCGCTATCTCGAAGGTGACGCCCAGCCCCACTTGACGATGTGCGGCCGCGATTCGGTGCAGATTCACGAGCGGCGGCGGCAACTCGATCTCGCCGAGCTGGGAAGGCGTCTGGCAGCGACCGTCGCCGAGGTACGCGAGAATGGTTTTCTGTTGCGTTTCCGCGTTCCACCCTACGAAATGACTGTGTTTGCCGATGGCCGGGCTATCATTAAAGGAACGCGCGATTCCAGTGTTGCGCGGTCCCTCTATGCCCGTTACATCGGTGCGTGAACAGTCCCGCGCCACGTTTCAAATATCGCAAATTTCGTTCTTGCTGTGCAGCCGCGTGAGTCCGCTGCCCATCGAGTTCAGGCCTTTTTCGCCAAGCACCTTTTCGATGCGCGGGAATATTTCGTTTTCTTCCAAGCGAACGTGATCGTGGAGAAGTTTCGCGAGGCGGCCCATCGCTTCCACTTCCATCGGCGCCTTCGCCGCCAACCGCTGTTCAAAATCCAGCACGGCGGCGCGAATCTCGGCATGGTCAGCGAGCAGGCGCATGACGCCGCGATCTTGATCGAGCCGAGTGTGGCGCGCATAGGCCGGGAGCAGCACTTCTTCCTCTTCGCGAAAATGAACCATGCCCTTCTTGTGCCAAAACGCGACAAATTTGGCCGCCTGACGTTCGACCGCCGCCTGGCGTTTCTCGGCAGGCGCTTCGGCGGCGCGCCGCATCTCAAGCGCCTGGATCAGCGCAAAGTGATGATGCTGGCTCAAAGGATGCAGACTGGGATGGCGTTTCACAGCGTCCTATGCGCCGGTGCGGCCGATGGGTTGCCGGAGAGCGGCGCGGTCGAGATTTTCGCGCAGATTCATCAACGTCAGGAAAGTATTGAGTATGCGTGCTTTCATTTCGTCGGCCAAATGCAAACCGCTGGTGGAGGCGCGGGCCAGTAGTTCACCATGTTCGGCGATGTATCCAATAATTTCCACCTGGCGCGCGTGCGGAGTCCTGCCGTAAACGGTCTCGCGGCGCATATCCCCGCAAGCTTTTTCGATCTGCAGGGTAAAGTGCAGCACGCACAGATGCACCGATTCGAGCGCCTGCGGCACCTGTCCCTTGCATCCGTTTTCGCTGCAGGCCGTGGCCATGGTTTGGGAGGTACCCCGAATGTTCAATTGTAGGCGTCCCGGGGGCGAAAAATCTACATCGCCCCGCAGCATTGCGCCGAATCAGACATCTATACGTATGGCCGGCGCCCTTCCCCGGAGTTCCAGACCAAGCGACAAATCGTGCCGCTCTTTAATCTTCGCCGCGAACCAGCTAGAATATTGGCGCGTGACAATCGAGACAACCAGGCCTTGAAATTGAAATGGTTTGCAGGGATTCCTGCCCTATGCATTTGCGTCATCCTATTCTTGTTCTTGGCCGCTCCCATTGAGATGGCCGCGCAGGAGCCGGAACAAGCAGCCTCCCGCTCGATTTGGTCGCAGGTCAAACAAGGGAAAATATCCGCCGACATTCGGTATCGCTTCGAGACCTTCCAGCGCGACGGCGCGCCTTATTCCGGTCCAGCCGATGCTTCCACTTTGAGGATTGGCCTCGGATATCAGACACTCACGTATCATGGCTTCTCTGCTTTTGCGCAGGGCGATGCCACGTTTGTCATCGGGCCAGCCGACTACAGTGTGCCAACCCTTCCCTCGATGGACCGCCCAAACCGCCCCTCCATTCTGGACCCACGAAGTTTGGAGCTAAGTCAGGGTTACGTGAGTTGGACGGCAGGGCCCCCGAACAAAAAGCTGGCTGCGATCGTCGGCCGTCAGGAGATCACGCTCAACGACGGCCGTTTTGTGGGCGCTTCTTACTGGCGCCAGATTCATGGAGGCTTCGACGCAGCCCGCTTGGACGCGAGCCTGCCCAGGCATGTTTACTTCACCTATGCATTTCTCAACCGCTTCTATCGCGTGGTGAGTCACGACGCCACCGACGGCAAGCCCCCAATGCATACGCACCTGCTGAACTTAACCTGGAACAAAACCGACCGGATCAACCTCGCCCTCTATGGCGTGCTGCTCGACTATCGGGCGCCTGCGCAATACGCTCTCTCCACAGAGACATTCGGGCTGCGGGCAGAGGGTCCCTACAAGTTAAGCCATGACTGGAGCGTCTTGTACGCCGCGGATTTCGCCAAGCAGAAAAACTTCGGCAACAATCCCAACCACGTGGATGTGAATTATTATTTGGGAGAGCTGGGTCCGTCCTGGCGAGGTATTGGGGTCAAAGCTGGCTATGCCTTACTGGGAGGCCGAAGCCTGACCGACAAATTGAGCACTCCGCTGACTAAACCTTATAACGGCTGGACCGACTTGTTCGCCGACAATCCCAGTGCGGGCGGCGGCCACGGCCTGGAAGCCCGCTATTTGAGCGTGAGCGGCACAATCAACCGCTTAGGCGGCGTCGTTCCCACTCTGATTTATTATGATTACCATTCCGATATCCGGCACGTCCACTACGGCAGCGAGTTGGATATGGCTCTAGCCTATAAGGTCAGGAAGATAAGCGATCGATGGGAAATCGGGTGGCGGTTCGGCCGCTATTGGTCCGATCATCTCTTCACGCCCGCGCTGCGCACCTCGGTCTATTCGAGCTTCAGCCTCTGATGGGAGCGGCATCGTCGTGAAGTAAGCTTAATGCCGCATGCGCTGCTTGCATATCGCTTGGCGTGATAATAGAGTTGGCATTAGAAATTCCCGACTAGGAGACATTCACATGCTCAGGTTGATGAGGCTGATGAAGCGGACAAAACGATCGTTGCAGATTGCAACTGCTCTGATCGCCATGCTTTTGCCCGCGGCGCGTTCCGCGTTCGCGCAGACTACCGTGGGTGTTTTGGCGTTTGAAGAGCACTGCGCCACATGCCATGGGAATCCCAAGAGCGCGGTGGCGGCGCCCGAAGAAA
Organism: Terriglobia bacterium; assembly: GCA_041478355.1. Classification (GTDB taxonomy): domain Bacteria; phylum Acidobacteriota; class Terriglobia; order Acidiferrales; family UBA7541; genus Palsa-360. Next base: position 19,404 of record JBGOVX010000036.1, read on the forward strand.
TGAAGCTCCGCAGATTGTCCTCGGACGAAATTTTCGCGGGCATGTCGAAAGGGCCGCACGCGAATTTGCCGGCCCCGACCGACGAAGAGAAGTTTCGAATCGCGGAGTATATTGGCGGGCGCAAGCCGGGCATTGCCCAGATCGTGGATGCCAAGCTGATGCCGAACCATTGTTCGAACAATCCTCCCATCGTTGATCTGTCCTCCAAACCTTCCTGGAACGGCTGGGGCGGCGACCCCACGTCGAATGCGCGTTTTCAACCCGCGAAAACGGCTGGCTTGCCGGCCAATCAAGTGCCTCAACTAAAGCTGAAATGGGCTTTTGGCTTTCCCGGCGCCGAGGAAGTCTATGGCCAGCCCACTGTTGCGGCCGGGCGCGTTTTCATCGGCGTCGATACTGGAGCGGTCTATTCGCTGGACGCGGCTACCGGATGCGTCTATTGGTCGTATCTAGCGGATGCGGGAGTGCGCACGGCCATCAGCATTGGACCGGTGAAGGGGCAAGGCGCGGCGAAGTTTGGCATTTACTTTGGAGATATTAGAGCGAATGTTTATGCGCTTGATGCTACCACTGGAAAATTGCTCTGGAAAACCCACGTCGAAGATCATCCCCTGGCGCGAGTCACCGGTGCTCCCACGCTCTATGAGAGCCGGCTTTATGTTCCGCTGGCATCTTCGGAGGAGCGCGCGGCAGGTCTTAGCACGGTTTATCCGTGCTGCACGTTCCGCGGCAGCATAGTGGCGCTGGACGCCAGCACGGGCCGTCAAATCTGGAAGACATACACGGTTCGGGATGCCCCAAAACCCACGACAAAGACCTCGAAGGGTGTGCAGCAATGGGGGCCAAACGGCGGCGCGGTGTGGAGTTCGCCGACCGTTGATACCAAGCGCCACGCTCTCTATATCGGGACCGGAGACGCCTACCTGCCGCCGGTGTCACCCAATACGGATGCCATCATGGCTTTGGACATGGCCACCGGCAAGATCATGTGGTCGCGCCAGGACACCCCGAATGATGCGTGGATCGTCGGTTGCGGGTCTCAAAATTCCTCGGAGAATTGTCCCAAGGATTTGGGGCCCGATTACGACTTTGGCGCATCGCCAATCTTGAAGACGTTGCCGGATGGCCACCGGGTCCTGATCGCGGGACAAAAAAGCGGCATGGTCTGGGGTCACGATCCCGATCAAGAGGGAACCGTGCTCTGGAAAACTCAAATCGTTCAAAAGCTGGCGCTGGGGATGATTACCTTTGGCGGCGCGGCGGATGAGCAGAAAGCTTATTTTGGATTGAGGAATGGAGGCATAGCTGCCGTCCAATATTCAACGGGCGAAAAGAAATGGTTTACGCCCATCGAGGGGCCGGCAGCGCCGGGCCCGCGCGGTGAAAACGCGGCCATAACCGCCATTCCCGGCGTCGTCTTTTCCGATGGCTGGGACGGAATGGTGCGCGCGTTTGCGAGCGACGATGGCCATCTGGTGTGGGAATATAACACGATTCAAGATTACCATACAGTTAATGGAGTCGCCGCGAGGGGCGGCTCGATGGGAGCCCCCGGCCCAACCGTTGCCGATGGCATGCTCTTTGTGGGATCGGGATACCTATTTTCGGCGGGCACTACCGGCAACGTGCTGCTGGCCTTTTCCGCCGCAAATTGAAGCCACAATTGCTGATGGAGGTAGTGGGTCATCCGTTTTAGAATGCGCTATCAAGCGCCCGCTATTCTTGGCAATCCCCCTTAAGGGGAAGATTCAGCAACACCGTCAATGGATGACCCGCAGCTTTGCTGTTGCTTTGGTTTTTCTCGAAGTACGCGTGATCCTGGGTGTCACCGGCTGGGAGAATCTTGGCCATGCTGCCGACGAAACGGTAGTGTGGGTTTGTCTGGGATTCTCTCTACTTCTCGCCGATGTCGTCTTGCAGTGGCAGGAACTTCGCCGCACTCCCCCGATATCTGCTAAGCCCCAAATCGCTTCACGGATGGCAACAGATCTAATCGAGCATTGAATACTCATCCGAGCCTCCCTTTCGCGCCGGCAACCCTCAGACAGCTCCCCCGAAAATTGTGAATCCAGTTCGGCTCTCGTTTCAGAAGATCACGGAGTCTCGACTTGCAACCGCGAAACGCATTGCGGCTCGGCTGGGAGTGAGCGCGCCGCCCGGCCGCTAGGTTTTCGAAGTACCGGAGTCGGACTGCGGAACCTGTCCAGTGTTCAGGAATTTTTCGACTGCCTTACTCGCATTTTCGTTAAACTCCGTAAAGACTCCAGCCATAGCTTGAAGCCGGACATCGCCAGTGGTATAGTTCCGCAACGAGGAGCCTATGGAAAAAAGGCTCACCAGAACACAGGGACCTTCGCGGCGATCAGTGCTGGCCGGCTCGGTTGTGGGTCTAGGTTCGATCTGGTTGACGACACACTGGCCCGGAATTCTTGCCGCCCAGGAGCACGCTCATCAAGCCGTTGCCGCATCGGGGCGCCCGGCAACGTTCGGATTTTTCTCTCCCGATCAGGCCGTCGAAATCGAGTCAGTTGCCGCACAAATTATTCCTAAGGATGATACGCCCGGAGCGCGGGAAGCCGGGACGATTTATTTCATCGATCGAGCCCTCACGACTTTCGACCAGGACAAGCAGACGGCCTACACGCAAGGGCTCAAAGATCTGCGAGAAAAAACGCGTCAGTTGTTCCCCAATGCCGATAAATTTTCAAACTTGAATCCCGCCCAACAGGTTCAGGTCCTGACGGCAATTGAGAAGACCGCCTTCTTTGCGCAGGTCCGCCTGCATACGATCGTGGGATTTTTCGCGAACCCGGAATATGGCGGAAACCAGGAAAAGATCGGCTGGAATCTGATTGGCTTTGAAGATAAGTTCGCCTGGGAACCGCCTTTCGGATACTACGACCGCGATTACAAAAAGAGCTGAAAACGCGCCAGGAGATTGAGAAGCGATGAAGAAATTCACTCCGGCAACCCAAGTGGACTTCGTGATCATCGGGTCGGGTGCCGCAGGCGGCGCCATGGCGAAGGAGTTGTCAGCCTCCGGCTTCGAAGTGGTGGTGCTCGAGCAGGGGCCCCGGCTGGAGGACAAGGACTTCAAGCACGATGAGTTCAAAATCCGGAATACTCCGGCGCTGGTGAACGATCACGCTCTGCAGCCGAACACGTTTCGCAAGACCGCGCAAGAGAAGGCCCATCTGGCTCAGTCAATTAGTTATGGACGATGCGTGGGCGGCGGTACCGTGCACTATACGGGTTCGCAATGGCGTTTTCACGAGATTGACTTCATTGAGCGGAGCCGCTGGGGGGCGATCGAAGGGACAGGGTTCGCTGATTGGCCGATCACTTACGCGGAGCTCGAACCTTACTACGTGAAAACCGAATACGAATTTGGGGTTTCCGGACTGGGCGGAGCAAGCCTGTTCGAGTCGCCGCGGTCGAAAGCGTATCCGCTGCCGGCGTTACCCATAAAATCCGCGGGAGTTCTTTTCGAACGTGCCTGCAAAAAATTGGAACTGCATTCGGTTCCAGTGCCTTCGGCGATCCTTTCTCAACCGTATCAGGGACGGCAAGCCTGCAACCACTGCGGTTTCTGTGAGTGGTACGGTTGTGAACGGGGGGCCAAATCCAGCAGCTTGTCGAGCGTAATCCCCGTCGCGGAGAAGACCGGAAGATGTGAGATCAGGACCGGTTCGTATGTCCGGGAGATTGTAGTCGACAAGAGCGGCCGGGTTACCGGCGTGATTTATTTCGACAGCCGCAAGCAGGAAGTCTTTCAAAAAGCGAAAGCAGTGGTGCTCTGCGCGAACGGCAGCGAATCACCGCGGCTGCTGCTGCTTTCAAAATCGAGCCTGTTTCCGGATGGGCTCGCCAATTCGAGTGGCCTGGTTGGAAAGTATCTCATGCTGGGGGGAACTGCGAGCGCTTCCGGCATTTTTGATGAGCCGCTGAACGAATTCAAGAGCGTGATGGCCACGCGCGCTATCGAAGACTTTTACGATTCCGATGCCAAGCGGGGCTTTTATGGCGGCGGCAGAATCGACGGCCGCTGGGGCTTCATGGGACCGATTGGGTATGCGCTGGGGGGACTTCCCCCGGACGCGCCTCTGTGGGGAACCGGGTACAAGAACTTCGTCAAGGAAAACTTCAACCGCACCATGACGTGCCAGTCTTACCTGACTTCCCTGCCGCTCGAAACCAATAACATTACCCTCGACCCTGACGTGAAGGATGCCTGGGGATTACCCGCAATGCGGGTTACTTACAAGGACCATCCGGATGGCATGAAAGTGAAGCAATTCTTCCTGGAACGCTCGCTGGAGATTCTGGAAGCCGCCGGCGCAAAGAAGAAATGGGGCAACCCTGTCCGGGAGACAACTACCGGGGGACACCTGATGGGCACTTGCCGCATGGGGA
>JBGOVX010000220.1:0-5526 GCA_041478355.1 Terriglobia bacterium
CGCGAGTATCTCTGCCGAACGCGCTTCGATCGAGTCCGCCACGGCGAGCAAAACTTCGTTCCGGCGCTCGCCTGAAATCGCGGCCAGGATGTGCGCGGCGCGCCGCGCTCGCTGCACGGTTCGCCGCACGTCCGAAATTTTTACTTCATTCTCCAAAACGCTCATTTGCGATCCAGTAGGACGATATTATCGCGCTTTATCAGCACACTTGCACGCCCGTTGCCGCGGCCGCCCGCCGAACCCTGGGACCCATTGCCGATCATCCCTTGAGCTTCTACGCGAGAATAATCGGATATGCCTCGCGCGAATTCCTGGCCCTGGCCGTCCACAATACTCACCACTTCCGCGGCCTCAAACTCGCCTTCCATGCCGGTAACGCCCGAGGCCAGCAGGCTGGCTTTTCCGCCGGTGAGCGCCTCGCGCGCTCCGGCGTTCACGATCACGCGCCCGCGAACTCCCGCGGCATAGGCGATCCAGCGGCGCTTTCCGGCCATGCGCGTCTTCGACAAAAATACCGTGCCCGCCGGCTCTCCAGAGAAAATGCGAGTCAGCGTTTCTGGTTTCTTGCCGTTGGCGATCACGGCAATGCCGCCCACTTGCATGGCGATTTCAGCCGCGTCGAGTTTTGTCAGCATCCCGCCGCGCCCGCCCTCCGATGGACCCAGGGCCAGCGCTTTCAGTTCCGGCGAAATCTCTTCCACCAGGGGAATTACATTTCCGGCCGCATCTTTTGCGCTCGACGGCGCGACCTGCATCAACCCGTCAACATCGGTGAGCAGTACGAGCACTTCCGCCTCGATGTGGCTCATCACCAGCGCAGCCAGGCGATCGTTATCGCTGAAGATACGTTCTCCCGCGCGAATATTCAGATAGTCGAGCTCGGCGGTGGACACCGTATCGTTTTCGTTGACGATGGGCAGGACGCCCAGCTTCAAAAGCGTTTCCATGGTTTGGCGGAGATTCGAATACCGGGTGCGATCGACGAAATCTCCCTCGGTCAGCAGCACCTGAGCGAGTTGAATGCCATGCGCCTGAAACAGTTTTTCGTACTCGTGCATCAACAGGCTTTGGCCCACGGCGGCGCACGCCTGCCGCATTACCAGGTCATTCAGCCGGTCGCGATGAAGCCCCAACCGTCCTCTGCCCAAGCCGACAGCGCCGGAAGACACCAGCACGATTTGACGGCCATCCTTCTTCAGCGCGGCGATGGTCCGGGCCACGGGTTCAAGATGCTCGGCATTAAACTGGCCATCGCTTCCGGTCACGATTCCGGTGCCGAGCTTAATCACCGCCCGGCGCGACGCGCGCAGCCGCTTTTGTTGTTCGGTTTCCAATGGAGAATCCTTTACCCCGCTTACTTTATCACCTTCGACCCGAAGTTGTGATGCCCCGGAGGATGACTTTTGCAGTGCCAGTGTGAAAATATAATCTCCTTAGATGGAATTTCCGCTGGGTTGATATAGAATTCGTTTCAAATGTTTGAGGGGTTGGCGGGCGGCGAGACCCAGTGAACAGGGCCCATGATCCGTTTTGTCACCGTGGAGGTTGTAGATGAAAAGTCGGCTGTCAGTCTTACTCCTGGTGCCGTTGTTCGGTTTTCTTCTGGTTTCAGGCCCCCTGTTCGCACACCACGGAACGTCGCCGTATGACTCGACGAAACTAACTACTGTGACGGGAACGGCAACGGAATTCCTATTTATCAATCCGCATGTGGAGATTTACATTGAAGCGAAGAACGACAAAGGCAAGCTCGAAAAATGGGCTGGAGAAGCCAATAGTCCGAACGTTCTGTCCAGGCGCGGCTGGAACAGGGATATCATTCGTCCGGGGGACCAGGTCACTCTGATCGGCAATCGCGCCAAGAACGGTTCGAATAACTTGCGTCTACAGAAGGTCGTCCTGGCCAACGGCCGCGAGCTGGACCCAAATTCAATAACCGACGCACCATAGATCGCTCAAGCCCGGAGTGAATGTAACTGGTCACGCCCGATGACCAACCGGTCATCGGCAGGTCCGCGACGCGCGCATGATTCAAAATTGACGGAAGAGGTCCAGGATGCACAATCGCTTGCTGGGTTTGGCGCTTGGAGTGGTGGCCATCTTCACTGTTCCACAGATGATCCTATTCGCGCAGACAGCCCGGCAACCGGAAACGGCAAAGGTTCAGCCCTCTGCTCCCACGCCGGACCTATCTGGAATCTGGACTCGCCTGCGAGACGCGGGCGCCAGCGCTCTGGGATATCCATCACTCACACTTGAATTTAGCAAGGCCGAACCTCCTATGACGCCATGGGCGGAGGCGAAATATAAAGCCAATAAGACCTTATACCGGTATGACCCCAAAGGTGTGCTGAGCGATCCGGTTTACAGCTGTTATCCGCCCGGGCTACCACGGATCTATCTCCAGGGCTTTCCCATGCAAATCGTTCAGATTCCCGGGCAGGTGCTCATGCTGTTTGAATACGACCACTTTGTACGAAGAATCTACACCGATGGGCGCCCGCATGACATGGATCAGGGTCCCCTGTGGATGGGAGACTCGATTGGCAGGTGGGAGGGCGATACGCTGGTCACCGATACGCTCAGTTTTAATGACAAGACCCTGATAGATCGGATGGGTCATCCCCACAGTGACGCTTTGCACCTGGCGGAACGCATCCGGCGCATTAACAAAGACAACTTGGAAATCGACCTCACCATCGACGACTCCAAGGCATTTACCAAGCCCTGGGGGACAAAGCTAGTTTTCAATCTGAAGCCGGACTGGAAAATTATGGAGCAGGTCTGCGAGGACAATGGCAGCTTCCTCGACTTCAACAATAAGGCAACCCAGACGCCCAGCAAGTAGGCGTTCGCTGTTCTTAAGGACGGAGTAATCCTCCTCCTCGTGAATCTCTAAATTCACTAGCTAACTGGCCTCGCATCGGAGCGGACAAATTCCAAGACGTTGCGATGTTGAGCAAAATCACTACAACTTTATTGGTTGAGTTCTTGGCGTGCTATCGTGTCGCCGAAATTTCCCCGCGCTGCCAAACTCTGTTACAGATCGCGGCGGCCTTCCATGGCTTTCATCATGGTGACTTCATCGGCGTATTCGAGGTCGGAGCCGACCGGGATGCCCACGCCGATGCGCGTCACGCGCACGCCCAGAGGCTTGATGAGCTTGGAGAGATACATAGCGGTGGCTTCGCCTTCCGCATTGGGATTGGTCGCGATGATAATTTCCTCGACTGTGCCGCCCTTGAGGCGCTCAATCAGGTTTTTCAAGTGCAATTGATCGGGGCCGATCCCGCGCAACGGGGCGAGCGCTCCGCCCAGAACGTGGTAGAGGCCGCTATACTGCCGCGTTTTCTCGATGGCCATGATGTTGTGCGGCTCTTCTACAACACAGATCGTCTTGTGATTGCGGGTCGGCCCGGTGCAGTACAAGCAGGGGTCGGCATCGGTGATGTTGTTGCACACCGAGCAGAAACGCATGTTCAGTTTGGCGTCGCGAATGGCGTCGGCCAGTGCCAGCGCATCTTCGGGAGCGATGCGGAGAATGTGGAACGCCAGGCGTTGCGCGGTCTTGGCCCCGATGCCGGGCAGATGTTTGAGCTGGTCGATTAAACGCTCGACAGGTTCGGCGAAATCAGGCATGAGGGGTGTTCCACGATGGATAGCGGCGGGTCACAGAAACGAGGGTTGCTCGCAGGTTCCGCTTCCATGAATATTTCAAATTAAAATATCTCAACGCGGGCCGGCTCAAAACAGGCCGGGAATTTTTAGTCCGGCCATCCCCGGAATGCCGCCGGTAAGACTTTTCATCTGGCTGGTAAGTTCTTCGTCCACGCGGCGCCCCGCTTCGTTCACCGCGGCGCGAATCAAATCCTGCAACAATTCCTGATCTTTTCCGGCAAATACTTCGGGATCGATGCGAATCTCGGTAAGCTGCTTTTGGCCGTTCATCCTGACGGTGACCATGCCGCCGCCGGCGGTGGCTTCCACATGCACAGTTTCAACCTGTTTCTGCAGGTTCTCCTGCATCTGGCGAAACTGCGTGAGTATTTGCTGCAGCGCTTTTACTTCCATGGTCTATTCCTCGCCCCGGCGTTTGACGTCGGAAATCTGGCCGCCGAACCGTTCCAGCATTGCGCGCACGATCGGGTCTTGCTCGAACTTTGCGCGCAACTCATGCGTGCCGGAGGAACGTGTCGCTGCTCCCGGCACGGCTTCCAGTTTAACACAGACACGCACGGTCTGACCGAGGATGCGGCTAGAAATATTTCGCAAACGTTCCATTGGATCGCGAGCCTGCAACATCTCCGCGAGTGCGCGGCTTTCGGTCGGGAAAAATAATCTCACCTCGCCTCCGCTCATCTCCCAGCGCGAAGCGTGTTCGACCAATTCACCCAGAAATTTTTCCTGCGTAAGTATCGCGGCCTTGATCGAATCGACTTGCGCGGCGGCCAAGCCGTCGCCGGGGTCGGCGGCTCTGGCGATCCTGCTGGGTGGTGGGCCGGGAACCGGAGCAGCATTCTCAAAACGCGCTGCAGGAACATTCGGCATCTTCGTGGAGGACGCCGCGGCTGAATTTGCGGGAACGTTTGCGCCAATATTCGGGGCGGCATTCGGAAAAGATGCCGCCGGCGAAGCGCTTGCAGACGCGGCCGTGGCGAAGGCCGCGGGTGCTACGTTGCGTGCAGGGGGCGGCGATTGCGGCGGGGTGCTCGCCGAACGAATAGAGCTTCCTGCGGAGCGGGGCGGCGCCCCGCCTTCGAGTTCCGCCAGAACCTCCTCCAGCGGCGCCAGGCGCGCGGCGTTGACCATGCGAAGCAAACCCATTTCCAAATGCAATCGCGCATCGGGTTTCCGGCGCAAGTCGTCGTCGGTGTGCAGTAGAATCTGAAAAAAGCGTGTGAGGTCTTCTTCGCTGAACGATTCAGCCGCTTGCTTCAAGCGCGGGCGCTGATCGGCGGGCGCGGCAATCAGACTGGAATCGGCCCCGCACACCCGCGCGACCAGCAGATTGCGAAAATGGCCAATGGCTTCGCGGCAGAAATGCTGCAGGTTTTGCCCCTCGGCGAGCAGGCGATGCACCAGCGTTAGAACGCGCTCCGCCGATCGCGCTTCGATCGCACCAATCAATTCATCCAGGATTTCTTCAGGGACGACGCCGAGCAGTTCGCGCACTTGAGTATCCGTGATATTCGCGCCGCAGTAGGCGCGCGCCTGTTCGAGCAGGGAAAGCGCGTCGCGCAGACTGCCCTCGGCGGCGCGAGACATCACGGCGATCGCGCCGGGTTCCGCGGTCAGATTTTCTTTTTTGCAAATTTGTTCCAGGGCATTCGTGATTTCCGCGAACGAAAGAGCGCGAAAATGAAAATGCTGCGAACGCGAACGAATCGTTTCCGCGAGTTCATCCGGCTCGGTGGTGGCCATGACAAAGATGACTTTGTCGGGCGGCTCTTCCAGCGTCTTGAGCAGGGCGTTGGAAGCCTCGTCGGTAAGCATGTGGGCTTCGTCGAGGATCACCACTTTGTAGCG
>JBGOVX010000185.1:0-6957 GCA_041478355.1 Terriglobia bacterium
ACTGGTCTATGCAAAGGGAAAAGGCATCGTCGTGAACGAGCCCTCGATTGTGGCAATCAATAAGAACACCGGCGAAGTGGTGGCGGTCGGCAAAGACGCCAAAGAAATGCTGGGCCGCACACCGGGAAACGTGGTCGCCATCAAGCCAATGAAGGATGGCGTTATCGCGGATTTCAAAGTCACCGAGAAGATGCTCACCTACTTTATCCAGAAAGCGCACAACCGGCGCGTGCTGGTGCACCCGCGCATCGTCATCGGCGTGCCCAGTGAAATCACCCCGGTGGAGAAACGCGCGGTTCAGGATTCCGCCTATCGGGCGCGCGCCAGCGAGGTCTATCTGGTTGAACAAGCGATGGCCGCCGCAATCGGCGCGGGGCTGCCGATCGAGGAACCTTCGGGCAACATGGTGGTCGATATCGGAGGAGGAACCACCGACATTGCCGTAATTTCCATGAGCGGCATTGTGTATTCGCGGTCGGTGCGCGTGGCGGGCAACGAGATGGATGAAGCCGTCATGCACTATCTGAAGCGCAAATACAATTTGCTGGTCGGCGAACGCACCGCCGAACAGATCAAAATGGAAATAGGCTCGGCGTATCCGCTGGAAAAACCCCTGACTATGGAAGTGAAGGGGCGCAACCTGATCGAAGGCGTGCCGCGAACCGTCACCATCGACGACAGCGAAATCCGCGAAGCCCTTTCTGAATGCGTCGCCACGATCCTGAACGCCTGCCGCGTTGCGCTCGAGCGCACTCCTCCCGAGCTTTCCGCCGACATCAGCGACCGCGGCATCGTGCTGACCGGGGGCGGCGCTTTGTTGAAGAATCTCGACAAACGAATCCGGGAAGAAACCGGATTGCCCGTTTCCATCGCGGATGATCCGCTGGCATCGGTGGTGCTCGGCACCGGAAAGATGCTGAGTGATTTCCGGTTGCTGCGGCTGGTCTCCATTGATTAGATAAATGATTAGATATCTAACCAAATGATAATGATTAAGCCCTAGGTGCAGTGACAGATTCCCTAAGGCGGGAAGTTTTTCTCGATGATTGCGATTCCTTCACGACACAGGTCCCTGACGTTGCTGGCCGGCGTTATCGCCGTACAGATATTGCTGCTGGCCGTGCAGATCAAGCGCGAGCAACAGGTGCGGCTAATCCGCGTCTGGGCCGTGGAATTGATTTCTCCGATGCAGCGCCTGGGGGCCTGGACGATCGATAAGATCGGCAATGGGTGGGGCGGCTATGTCGGTTTGCGCCACGCGCGGGAGGACAATCAATCACTGCGCGCGGAGCTCGACCGCTTGAAAATACGCAACGCGGAATTGGAAGGCCGCGCACTGGAAGCCGACCGCCTGGCTGCTTTGCTGAATTTCCGCCAAGATCATTCCGAGGTTCCGATGGTGGCCGCGCGCGTAATCGGCGCCAGTCCGGACTCCGGCAGCCTGGTTGTATTCATTAACCGCGGGTCGCGCGACGGGATTCGCCGCAACATGGGTGTGATCACTCCGGACGGCGTAGTAGGGAAGATTCTGGCGGTCTATTCGGATACTTCACAGGTGTTGCTGCTCGACGATAAAGAAAGCGGCGTGGGCGCACTATTGGCCGGCACGCGGACCCAAGGTCCGGTAAAAGGCACAGGCGAACCGCGGCTTTCGCTTGATTACATCAGCAACGATGAGAAGGTCTCGGTCGGTCAGGAAGTGCTGACGTCCGGCCAGGACCGCATATTCCCTAAGGATTTGCCGGTTGGCACAGTCGCTGAAGTGATACCGGACCGGAGAACGCCATTTGTTCAAATTCGCGTGATCCCCGCCGCGCACCTGGACCGCCTCGAAGAAGTGCTGGTCCTGATCACGCGGCAGGAGTTGGACCCCAAGAAGGAAGCCAACGCAAGCGCCGCGCCGGCCGCCGCGCCACCGGCAAAAGCTCCGGCCAACTCGCGGTGAGCGATCTGTAAGGAACCGGACAACAGAAAATGGAACATAGCGACGTATACGTCGGGCCTGAGCCCCACATCGAGGTGCACAAGTATTACGCCGGCGTCGTCACCGCGTCGGTGGTGCTGGCATTGCTGCTGCAGGCTTTTTTTCCAGTGCATTTCCGCTGGGCCAGCTATCTGGAGTTGCCATTCCTGGTGACGCTTTACTTTGCGCTCAGCAAGCGCAATCCATCCTCGGGCTTGTTGCTCGGCATGGTGATTGGACTTCTGCAGGACAGCTTGAGCCGCACTCCCCTGGGACTCTACGGAATCGCGAAAACGTTGGTGGGCTTCGCGGGTTCCTCGATCGGCGCGCGCATTGACGTGGAACATCCCGCCGCTCGTTTTCTACTGACGGCCGGATTTTACTTATTCCATCATGCTATTTTCGTGGTGACCAGCCGTCTGTTGCTCGCCCAACGCAATGAGGTCTACCTCACTATTCCGATCCTGATCGCCTCCCTGGTCAACGCATTGATCGCGATTGCTCTATTCCCATTGCTCGACCGTTTCCGCAGGCCGTCTTGAGTTTCCAAAGGAAGAACTGGCGGACCGTAACCTGAACAAACCCGCATCGCGCTGGCCTCAAATCATAAAAGGTTCTGCGGAGAGGGTATCGGATTGGATGCGCGACGCCTTGCACGCCCCTGGATCAAATGCTAGTGTGAAAGATGATCTATTTTTATTTAAGGTCTGTAGTTTGCGCGACGCCCATGGCGGCGCGGAGTAGACGTGCCAATTTCTTTTCAAAATGACAAGCGCATGCCGCAAGGGCGGCTGGCCATCGCTTCGTACGTGATCGTGGGAATGATCGCCCTGCTGCTTTTCGGCTTCTGGAAACTGCAGATCATTGATTCCGACCGCTATTCACAACTTGCCGAACGCAACCGCGTCCGGTCGATTCCCATTATCGCTCCGCGGGGTTCGATGCTGGATCGCGATGGGCGCGTCCTGGTGGACAATTATCCTTCTTTCAGCGTCCTGCTCTTGCGTGACGCCCCAACGCAGGTGGAAAATCTGCTGCCCCAGCTCGCCGATGGCCTGGGCATGACGCTCGATGAAGTGCGCCAACAGATCGAAGCCGCCAAGGCCATGCCGAAATTTCAACCCATCATCATCAAACCGGAGGCAAGCCAATCCGACATCGCCTTTATCGAATCTCACCGGGCCGACATTCCGGTGCTTGAAATGCTTATGGTCTACCGCCGCCGGTATCCTCGCGATAGCTTCCTAGCGCATGCCAGCGGATACGTCGGCGAAGTAAGTCCCGAACAGGTGGAAGACTCCAATTCCAAGCTTCGTCCCGGGGGCATCGTCGGGAAAACGGGACTGGAGCATCAATACAATGACATTCTGATGGGGACGGATGGCTTGCGCCGCGTGATCGTCAATAGCGTCGGCAAGGAAGTGGGCCGCCTGGAGCAACAGGACGCCATTCCCGGCAAGCCTATCAAGCTGACGATTGATTACGATTTGCAGGTAGCGGCGGAGGCCGCGCTGAACGGGCGAAAGGGGGCCGTGGTTGTCCTGGACCCGCGCACCGGCGATGTGCTCTCCATGGTGAGCCGCCCGGCGTACAATCCGAACGATTTCGCCGTGAGCATCTCGCGCGACGAATGGGCAAAATTAAATAATGATGAGGACCGCCCCCTGTTGAACCGGGCGATCCAGGCGCAACTCGCGCCTGGATCGGTCTTTAAGATCATCATGGCGACGGCCATGCTCGAGTCGAAAGTGCTCCCGGAAAATTTCACTGTGTTTTGCCCTGGATACGCATCGTTTTACGGCCGCACGTTTCACTGCTGGGACAAGAGAGGACATGGAACGGTAGACCTGCATAAGGCCATCGTGCATTCCTGCGATGTCTTCTTCTACAACGTGGGAAAAGAACTGGGTATCGATCGCATCTCCTACTACGCGATGCAGCTGGGCCTGGGCCGCAGGACCGGCATTGACCTGCCCTCGGAAGAAACTGGGATGATGCCGTCGGAGGAGTGGAAGCAGCGCGTCTATCACCAAAAATGGTTCGCGGGAGAAACCATTTCCGTATCCATCGGCCAGGGCGCCGTGGTGACCACCCCGCTGCAATTGGCGCGAACGATCGGCGGCATCGCCACGGGAGGTGTTTTCAAGCAGCCTCACTTGCTGATGACCAGTCAACCTGTGCCCGAAGTGGATTTTCCACTTCAGGAAAACTCGATCGAGCAGGTTACGCAAGGAATGTACGGTGTGGTGAACGAAGGCGGCACGGCCGGATTAATCAAGCTACAGGGCGTGGAGCTTTGCGGTAAGACCGGCAGCGCGCAAGTCATCAGCAACGAGGGGAAACAACGGGCGGAACGTTCCACGGAGCTGAACGACAACGCCTGGTTTGTAGGATACGCGCCGCGTCGCAATCCTGAAATTGTGGTGTCCGTCCTGGTGCAAGGAGGAGAGCATGGCGCCTCCTCAGCAGCGCCGGTAGCGCGCGATATCATCAAGGCCTATTACGATAAGAAGGCCGCGCAAAAGAACTTGAAATATACCGTGGATTACCAGCACATCGACATTCCGGCGGATCATGGCACGGATCGATTATTGGCCCGGGCCTTGGCTCAGGCGGAACTCAAACAGGATGCGCACGTGGCGCAGCCGGCCGGCGCAAGGACGAAAAGGAATTGAGGAAAACTTAGCGGATGCAACCTTGGCGTTTGATGCCGGACAATAGAACGAAATCGAAAACGAAATGATGAAGCCATGAGGGAAGGCGTAAGCATACGCGATTATGACTGGTGGCTGCTGGCCACGGCGCTCTCCATCTGCGGTATTGGGGTGCTGGAAATCTGGTCCGCAACCCGTGCCAGCCATCTCGCTGGCATGCATACTCACCAAGTGTATTGGATCGGGCTGGGCATCATCTTGATGATGCTGGTGTCTCGCCTGGACTATCACGTCATCATGGATCAGGCCCCGGTGCTTTATCTGATTGCAATTATTGCCTTGATTGCCGTACTGGCCCTGGGGCACTCGCGATTCGGCGCCAAACGTTGGCTGCCCATCCTGGGGGGCCTTTTGCAGGTGTCAGAACTGGTAAAGTTGATTATAATCATTGTGCTTGCGCGTTTTTTTACCGAAGTGCGCACGGAGCATTTGACTCTTATTGATTTGATTAAAACGGCCGTCGTAGTAGGATTCCCGCTGGGATTGATCATGCTGCAGCCGGACCTGGGCACGGCGTTGGTTCTTGTGCCGCTGGCGGCTGTTGGGGTTTACTTGGCTGGTTTGCAGTGGAAGTACGCTGTAGCAGTGCTGGCATTGGCAGCGCTGATGTTGCCGGTTGGCTGGCACGTTTTGAAGCCTTATCAGAAGGAACGGGTGACGACCTTCCTGCGCCCGGAGGAAGATCCCCGCGGCGCGGGCTACCAGATTCTGCAATCGAAAATCGCCGTGGGTTCGGGCGGGTTTTGGGGCAAAGGACTTGGCAACGGAAGCCAAAATCAATTAGGCTTCGTGCCGGTGCGGTATTCGGACTTTATTCTGGCGGCGCTCGCGGAAGAATTGGGATTCGCCGGAGTCTTTGTTGCACTATTGCTGTATATGTTCCTGCTGTTGCGACTGGTTCAGAACGCCCAGCGCGCGCACGATCGAGCGGGGATGTTTCTGGTCATGGGCGTAGCGGCAGTATTAGGTTTTCACGTCCTGGTGAATGTGGCCATGGTGATTGGGTTTATGCCGGTCACCGGAATTCCGCTGCCGCTGATGAGTTACGGCGGCTCGGCCACACTGTTTGTGTTTCTGGCATTAGGGCTCGTGATGAACGTCCGCATCCGGCGTTTTGTCAATTGAGCTTGTGGAACCGCTTTCTGGCTCGCGCCGCGCTATGAACCAAGCTAGCGGCGCGATGGAAAGAAACTTAGATTGCGAGGCTAGCATCGCATGCCCAATGGAAGAACAGCAGGTAGCTTAACTTCCCCGGCAATCCCGCTTCGCGGGACCTGGCGCTCTTCTATGCGCCCCGCCGGATCGCTGCGATGCCCTCCGAGGAGTTTTCATGTCGAAGGAGTTAGTGATCTCCGCGACCCCGCACGAAACCCGGGTCGCTATTGTGGAAGATGGACAGCTTTGTGAAATTTATATCGAACGGGAAAAAGAATTTGCTTTAGTCGGAAGCCTCTACAAAGGCCGCGTCACACGAGTCCTCCCTGGCATGCAGTCGGCCTTTGTGGATATTGGACTGGATAGCGACGCCTTCCTGTACGTCAGCGATTTCCTGGAACATCTCGAGGATTACGACCACGTTGCACACCCGGTCGAAAATAAAATTCAAAAGATAGAACAACAGGGTGGCGAAGTGTTTGCTCCCTCCACCCATGGTGGCATGATGCAGGAACCGGGTCCCGGTCCCGAGCCGCCGGCTGTGGTATCCCAGGATGCCGGTGAAGGGGCGAGCCAGGCGAGTCAATGGCCCAGTGAAGGGCCCAGTCAAGCGATTGCTCCCGTGGTGCCCCCGGCTGCGCCGTCTAATTTGCCCAGTCCTATCGCGCCACAGGCGCCTCCCATGCAGCGAAGCCAGCCGCCTTTCCAGCAGAGGCAGGACCGCGGACCTGGCGGCTCTGGCGACCGTGGTGGACGCGGCGGACGAAATCGCCGCTGGGGACGCCAAGGAGGCGGACGCGATCGCCGGCCAGGTCGCGATTTGCCCCAGTCGAAATATGCTTCGCCACGGCCTCCCGATTCGCGTCCCCGCGAGTCTCAGCCTTACGAACCGCCCCCGGCTGATTATGTGCCGATTATTCTTCCCGGCGAATCGCTTGCAAAATATAAGGACCGCGCCCCCACGGCTCCCGCTACGGGGCCGATTGGGTCAGGACAAATTGAATCCGGAAGCGAGTTGCCGGCGGTTCAGGGCGAACCGCAGGTCACTCCTGTAGATAACACAGTGGAACAAGCCGCATCGGGTTTGCCCAGTTCACTGTACGCGGCTCGCCCGGCCGAAATTCC
>JBGOVX010000150.1:0-9324 GCA_041478355.1 Terriglobia bacterium
ATCCATTGAAACCCCTCAGCGTGCTCGGGATGACCTTCTCCTCTTTGGGTGGACTGGGCACTAGTTAAGAACCAGGCTTCACGTGGCCAGGCTTTACGCGGCACGGCTTCACGCGGCACGGCTTCACGTGGCACGGCTTCACGCGGCACGGCTTCACGTGGCACGGCTTCACGTGGCACGGCTTCACGCGGCACGGCTTCACGTGGCACGGCTTCACGTGGCACGGCTTCACGTGGCACGGCTTCACGTGGCACGGCTTCACGTGGCACGGCTTCAGGAGGGCCGGGCTTCAGCCCGGCCAACACAGTGTGTCCCCTTCAGGGGCTTTAGCCCCTGAAGTCCAACCGGCCATTCAACCTGCTATTCTTTAGCTGGCTTCAGTTGAATCCCCAGCAAATCAAGCTGGTCTTTATCCACATCCGACGGAGCTTCGGCCATCAAATCTTGGGCCTTCGCGGTCTTGGGGAATGCGATCACTTCGCGGATCGACTTCTCGCCCGCCAGCAGCGCTACGACGCGGTCGATTCCGAGCGCGATGCCTCCGTGCGGAGGCGTTCCGTAAGTCAGCGCGTCGAGAAAGAATCCGAAGCGGCTGCGCCGCTGCTCCTCGCTGAGGCCTAGCGCCTTGAAAACGCGGTCCTGCACTTCCTGCTGGTGGATTCGAATACTGCCGGAGCCTAACTCCACGCCGTTGAGCACCAGGTCGTAGCCTTTCGAACGCATCGACATGCGCACTTCGTCGGAGGCGTCTTCGAGTTTCGAAACATCTTCCTCGACGATCCCTGTAAAAGGGTGCTGCGCGCTGACGACGGCCTTTTCCGTGGTGCTCCATTCAAATAGCGCGAAACCGGTGATCCACAGAAATTCCCAGCGGTCCGCGGGAATTAATTTTAATTGATCCGCGAGCAGGAGGCGCAACTGCCCCGCAATCATCGCGGCTGCGTCCGTGCCGGGAATTTGTTCCTTGGCTGAAACGGCAACGACCAAATCGCCGGGCTTGGCCTCCGCAGCCACGGCGATTTTTTTCAGCGTCTCAGCCCCCAGATTTTTCTCAAGCGGCGAGGTCACGCCCTCGGCGGCGACTTTGATCGTATAGACTCCGCGCGCGCCCAGCGATTTCGCCTTCTCGGCAATTTCATCGAGCTGCTTGCGCGAAAACGTGGCAGCGCCGGGCGCGGCAAGCGCCTGGACATTTCCTTCGATGTGCATGGTCTCGCGCGCGGCAGCGAAATGTTCAGTGACATCGTGCAATTCCATTCCGAATCGCAGGTCGGGCTTATCGGATCCGAAGCGGCGAATGGCATCCTTGTATTCCATGCGGCGGAACGGCGCTTTCGCCGTAATCCCCGCCGCGGCACAGGCCCGCACCATCACCTGCTCGATTACGCCGAAAATAGCGTCCTGCGTGGGGAACGACATTTCGAGGTCGAGCTGAGTAAATTCGGGCTGGCGGTCGGCGCGCAGGTCTTCGTCGCGGAAGCATTTGACGATCTGGAAGTAGCGGTCCAGGCCTCCGATCATCAATATCTGTTTGAAAATCTGGGGCGACTGCGGCAGCGCGTAGAACTGGCCGGGATGCACGCGGCTGGGCACCAGATAATCGCGCGCGCCTTCCGGCGTCGAGCGCGTGAGCATGGGCGTCTCGATTTCGTAAAATCCCATTTCGTCCATCGCTTTACGGATTTCGAGGATCACGCGATGGCGCAGCGCAATGTTTTGCCGCGGACGCGTACGGCGCAGATCGAGATAGCGGTAGCGCAGGCGCGTCTCTTCGTTGGCCGTCAGCGCGTCTTCGACGACAAACGGCGGCGTTTTCGCCGTGTTCAGAATGCGCAGTTCGCTGGCGATGATTTCAACTTCGCCCGAGGCGAGATCCGGATTCGCCTTCTGCCGCTTCACCACGCGGCCCGTGACGGCGACCACGAATTCCGAGCGCAACTCCTCGGCGCGTGCGTGCGCGGCGGCGCGCTGCTCCTTATTGAAAACAATTTGCGCCAGGCCCGAGCGGTCGCGCAGATCGATGAAGATCAGGTTGCCCAGGTCGCGCCGCTTGTGGACCCAACCCATCAAGACCACATCTTTTTCGGCGTCAGCGGCGCGCAGATCGCCGCAGTAACGTGTGCGTTGCAGTGAATCGAGTGAATCGAGCACGGATCTTTGTTCCTTCCCGGTCGAACAATTGAGAATAAGTTAACAAAAACAGGTTGTCATTCCGAGCGAAGCGAGGAATCCCTCTGCGCTTTTCGTCCGCAAGCCAAACCCTAAGAGAGATTCCTCGCTTCGCTCGGAATGACACAATAAGGGTACGGCCGCATTCCTTAACCGCGTTCTAAGCGCAAATACGAAAACAATTCCGGCTCTGTAAACTTCTGCTGCGTGCCGTCGGCCAGGCGCTTCACCGCCACCACGCCTTCGGCAAGTTCATTTTCGCCGAGGATGACAGCGTGGCGCGCCTTCAGCCGGTCCGCCAATCCCAACGACTTGCCAAATCTCAGTTCGACGGCGGGCAGTTCGACGGCGAATCCGGCGTCGCGCAATCGCTTCGCAAGGCTAATGGCCGCGGGCTGTGTTGCTGCGCCAAACCAGGCGAGATACACGTCCAGCCCGCCGGGCGTCTCGCCCACGCCAGTTTCCTGTAGCGAGAGGATGAGCCGGTCCGTGCCAATGGCGAACCCAATTCCCTTGGTTGTGGCTTGTCCGCCCAATAGCTCCACCAGGCCATCGTACCGCCCGCCGCCGCAAACTGCATTCTGCGAGCCAAGTCCCGGTGCAGTGATTTCAAATGTTGTGCGCATGTAATAGTCCAGGCCGCGCACCAAGCGCCAGTTTTCCTGATAGGTGATCCCGCGCATCGCAAGGTGCTGTTTCACGGCGGCGTAATGTTCGCGGCAGGGTTCGCACAAATGCTCGGCGATGCGTGGCAGCTTTTCAATGATGGCCTGTTCGGATTCGAGCTTCGAATCCAACACGCGCAGCGGATTCGTCTCAATGCGGCGCTGGCTGTCAGGCCCGAGTTGATCGCGCACTTTCAGCAATTCGGCGCGCAACTTTTCCACGTAGGCGGGGCGGCAGTTCTTGTCGCCGATGGAATTAATATTCAAGATCGCGCCTTTGAGTTTCAGCCGCGCAAAAAACGCCAGCAGCATTTCAATCACTTCGGCATCGATCCCGGGAGCATCCGACGGGCCAATCACTTCCGCCCCAATCTGGTAAAACTGGCGGTACCGCCCCTTCTGAGGCCGCTCGCGCCGGAACATCGGGCCCATGTAGTAGAGCTTGACGTTGCCGGGCAGCGTCTGCATCCCGTGCTCGATATACGCCCGCACGACCGAAGCAGTGGCTTCGGGCCGAAGAGATATGTTCTCCCCGAGCGGAATCCGGTAGGTAAGCGCCTTTGTCCCTGCGACGATCTGGTCAAACCCCACCAACGCAAATCCGGTCTTCTCCGGCAACTTATCGAACTGCTCAAAGAACCCAATGCACTGATCAAGCTGTGAAACATAGGTCTCGATCGTCTGACTCGTGGGGATTTCGTGGGTAGCGAATCCCGCTCCTAAGAGAGACCTGTATTCTTCTAGCAAGGCAACGAATTCGGTGACGCTCTTGAGTCCACCAGACGAGACAGATATAACTTGAATCGCGTCTCTAAGATTCGTTAGTAGACCCTGTCCCCGATCTTCAAAGCTGTACATTTCCTTCGAGACGATATCTGTTTCCTGACCAACGGAACGAGCAAATAATTCAGTGTCTTCGAATACAGGCAAGCGAATTTCGGCGAAGCCGAACGTGCCGAAGACTTCCCGCGCGGCCTGCTCGACGCGGTTCCACAGCGCGGACTCCGGCGGGAGGATGTCGCGGACGCCTTTGATGGCCTGGAATTTGCTTTTATCCGCCAATGGAAAGTCCTGTGACTGGTGACCCGCCAGAAGGCGGCGAGGCAGGCTCGTGACTAGTGACTGGTGATTCCAGAACTCTCATTCTTCTCTGTGCCCTCTGTGTTCTTATCTCGGTGTCCTCTGTGTTGCGGTTTTCAAACGTGTCACGATTTCCCAGACTCCACCTTGTAGGTCTCCGAATACTCGACGTATCGCGCGGCGTAAGCTTCGATGCTGGCCTGATCTTCCGCTGTGAGTGCGCGACGCAATTTTCCCGGATGGCCCATGAACAAGCTGCCGGGGGGCACCACCGTTCCTTCAGGAACCAGCGTTCCGGCAGCGACAATCGAGCCTGCGCCGATTTTTGCGTCGTTCAGGAGCACCGAGCCCATTCCAATGAGCACGCGCGATTCGATCGTGCACCCGTGCAGGATGGCGCCGTGCCCGACCGTCACTTCGTCACCTAACTGAAGGGGATGCGTGTCCTTCATCACGTGCAGGACCGAGCCGTCCTGAATGTTGGTGCGCGCGCCGATGCGAATCCAGTGCACATCGCCGCGAATCACCACGCATGGCCAGACGCTGGAATGCTCGCCGATGGTGACATCACCGATGATCACAGCCTGTGGATCAATATAGGCCGAGGCCGGAATCTGCGGCATACGGCCGCGGTAACTGCGAATCATGCGCGCACCTCGCGAGAAATCAAATAAGTGAAACTAACATACGCACACATGGCTGACAACAAAGGCGGCAGCCCAGAAGTAAGCTAATTTCGCGTGGCTCGATCCCACGTGTCGCCCCTGCCGGGGCTTCCCGGTTACCCTGGACAAGTTTTCCCACAGCTTCCGCTGTGGGCTACGTTGTGATGTCCCTCCGGGACTCGCAGAAACATAGAACAACTCCACTGCCAGCGGCCCGGCAATCCTCAATCGATTTCGACTAAGGGGCCACGAGCGGCTTCAGGATGCTCGGCCAGGCGCGCCGCAACGGCGCGCGCCATCGCGTAGATGCTCGCCGCGCCAGGAGCATTCTCCCCCAACTGTGCGACGGGCTTGCCTGTATCGCCGCCAATACGGATCTGCGGATCGATTTCGATTTCTCCGAGCAGCGGAACACCAAAAGTTTCCGCGATCTTCCGGCCTTCGCCGTGGCCAAAGACGTCAATGCGGCCCTGGCAGTGCGGGCAATTAAAAAAGCTCATGTTTTCGACAATTCCCAGGATGTGCACGTTGACCTGGCGAAACATTTCGATGGCCTTGCGAACATCGGCCAGCGCCACAACCGACGGTGTGGTGACCAGCACCGCCCCGGTAACCGGCACCATCTGAATCAACGAGAGCTGCACGTCGCCCGTGCCGGGCGGAAGATCGACGATCAGATAATCCAGATCGCCCCACACGACGCTGCGCAGAAATTGCTGCATGACGCTGTGAAGCATGGGTCCGCGCCAGATCATGGGCTTGTCGCCGGGGTTGAGCAGGCCCATGGAGATCACCTTCAGCCCCTGAGCCTCCACCGGCATAATCTGCCGCTCGCTAAAAGCCTGCGGCTGCTCGTCGGTGCCCAGCATGATCGGCACGTTGGGGCCGTAAACGTCAGCATCCAGTATGCCGACCGCGGCGCCCATGCGCTTGAGTGCCAGGGCCAGATTGACCGCTACCGTGGTCTTTCCTACACCGCCCTTTCCACTGGCGACGGCAACGAGATTTTTCACGCCATCGATGGGCAATTTGGGTGGCTGGGACATGGGTGGCGGCGGCATGGTCAAGTTTCCCCTGAATCGCTGGATTATGGTTTCTTCTGCTGCAAGTCGCGCAGCGTTACATTTTGAACGAGAAAGGCGCATCCGTCCACTGGCGTCGCGATAGGGGCGGACCGTTCCCAATTGGCCACAAATTGGGACGCGTACCATTGCGGCCCGCTTCGCAGCGCGCTACTGTGAAAGGGAGTATCAGCCCGGCCAGCGTCCCGGAGCACCATGAAATCCAGCGACTCCAAATTCACGGCCGCACGAGCATTTGTCCGTAGCCTCAATATTCTCCTCAAATACGCACGGCTCTACAGTTTCGACCATGCGCGAACGGCGGAGCAATTTGAGACGGCGTGGACCGAACTGCACACAGCAATTCCGGCGACCAACGAAACCGGGCTGTTGCTCAGTGCAAGCGGCTCGCAACTGCTGCTTGACGGTGCACCGGTCGATGCGACTCCCGCCGAACGCAGCTTTGCGCAACTACTGTCCGCTGCTGGCCTTGCCAGCCTTCAATTCACCTGCAGCGTCAAGAAAGAGGACCTGGAGCGGTTAGTTCGGGCCTTCCCCACTCACAATACGAAACCAGCCGCTCTGGCCGAACAGTTAAAGGCGGCGCTGGCCGGATTGTCCGGCATCCGCATCAATGAAATCCGGTTCGTCGCGGAAGACGCTTCGATGAGCGAGTCGCGCGTCACCGGGCTGCTCACAGCACAGACTCTCGGCGCCGATGCTAGTTCGATGAAGGACTGGTTGCGCGATCCGCAAAAACTGCTGCAACTGATCGCTGCATCCGAGGGTTCGCGTAGCGGCTCAGGTGCTGGCCCGGGTCCGGGTGGTCGGGGTTCGGGCAGTGGATCAGTCCAGCGAGGCACCGGCCAAGGCGGCGGCACAATAGATCCCTCCACATCCAGCCTTGGCGTGACCGGCACCGGTAGCAGTGGACCTTCGGATTGGAACACAAAAGACGAAGACATTCTTGGAATCCTAAAGTTGCTGACGCACCTGGGACACGCTGTTACGGCCGAAGGTGGCAGCGCTCAGCCGGGCCCGTTTCAGGAAGAGCTTGGAAAGCACCCCATACAATCACAGGAAATGCTGCGGCAAGCGCTTGCTGCCGTTGCCGCGCAGGCGCCAGCGGCGAATTCCAATGATCCCATGCTCTTGCGGCTTGCGGAGCATATGGCCATCCGATTTGCGCTGGAGCGCTACGAGCGCGGCGAAGTGAATGTAAACGCAGTGCGCACCCTGATCAATCGGATGTCCCATGAAATCGAGGGGCTGCGGAAGGTCCTGGGCACACACGAAGAAAAACTGGCGGAAGCTGGAGTTGTTGTCGAATCGAGCGCCGACATCCTCGACCGGCAGTTCTGGGCAGCGGTGCCGGAAAAGGGCAAGCGTGCCGTGCTCGTCTCTCCCGAAGCGTGGTGTATTCCGGCGCGCAATGTGAAGCAGTACGTGGAAGAACTCCTCAGCCGCGGTGATGAAAAACTGGTGCTTGAAATTTTGCAAAATTATGCCTCCTGCGTACAAAGTCCCGAGGTAGAGGCGCGCCGCAGGACGGCCATCGGCCTTGCGGACATTGCCGAAGTGTATGCCTTGGTTGAGGGCAGGCCTCTAGTCCCCGCAATTCAGGTGACCGCGGGGCAGTTGAACCTGGAGCGAGATTTCAATTTGGAGGGACTGATCAGCGCCGCCTTCGTGCGTCTGGCGCAGGAAGCCGGGGCGCGGCACATGTTTTCGGCAATGCTGCAGGCGCTGGATTCCCTCGATTCGCTGGAAAATCAAAGGCTCGTGTTGGCGCAAACCCTGCACCCGCGGATTGGCTTCGAAAAGCGTGTGCCGGAATACGTCGAACAGGCACTGCGCGCGGATCGCATTCCCGGAGGCCTGGGCAGGCTGTTGCAGCGCTTACCGCGCGCCACTGCTGACAATTTGGTCCTGCGTTTCAACCGGACCTGGAACCGAATGGAATTGCAACGTGTGGTGGAACTGGGTAAAGCGGTGGGAGGCGATTTCGCGGTTTCTCTGCGTGACACGCTCCGCACCGGCCCGGCCAGCGAAGCGGCAGAAACAGTTGGTCTATTGAGTCACCTGGACCCGTCGGCCATTGAACGCTGGGTGCCGGAGCGCCTGCACGAGTGGCCCCGAATTGCTCAGGACCGCATGCTGCGACTCCTGGCGATAGGCGGATCGCCAGAGCGCGGACGTCTACTGACAAGTATGCTCTCCACGGTTGATCCGGTTTTGTTGCCGCTCGCTATTGACGAAATCGGTCTGAGCGAGGACGCGACCTGCATGCAGTCCATAATGCCCCTGGCCGAAAGCACCTCCTCCCGCGCGGGAGGAGCTTTCGTGCGCCTCAAGGCGGTGGAAGCACTGGGGCGGCTAAAAGCGCGCCCGGCCGTGGAGTTGCTGCGGAGTATAGCGGATGCGCGGCATATGTATCACTGGACGCATCACTTTGAACTCCGCCTCGCGGCAGTGCAATCGCTCGCAAAGATTGATCCGGAATGGGCTAAGGATTTCTTACCGCGCAGCGGCTTCAGCGCATCCGATCTCGCGTTAACGCCTCTTGATGCCCCGCCGAACGCGAAGCATTTCCGGCGACGGAGATATTCGCGCGTGCGGTTAAAAGAACCGATCGCCGCTACCGTCACCGCTGGGCAGGTCTCCTACCGCATCAAGATACGTGGACTGAGCCTAAGCGGAGGGACCGCAATCGGCGAGAATCATTTGCAGCCTGGGACACTGGCTTCGATGAAAATAGGTTGGAGCCTGCTGCCAATTCGCGCCCAGGTGCTGATGCGCGACGCACGCGCTCAGGGGCTGGGCTTCGAATTTGCCGATATGGACCTTGACGAGCGCGCCCGGCTCCGTAAACTCCTCCTCGCAAATATGTCCTCAGCGCCTCCCAGCGAACAGGAACTCCTTGCACATACAAGTGCGTAATTACGGTTGAATGCGAGAATCCCCTTTTCTAAGACTTAGGAATTACCCACTTCGACCAGCTCAACGGCCTCTTCCAGGTGTCTGCAGTCGGTTGCACAACTCAATTTCGACGTTTGCGATCAATGACTTAGCCATGTTATGCAATAGTTCCTAAGTATTTCTTCGCTTCCCGGCCATTCCGGATGGATCGAAATATCGCGCTCGCTTTGCGCGCCGATTGCGGGACAGGGTACAATGACCTTCCGAGCATGCTCATGGCTGCGCGGTCTGCGACCAGGACTGATTCTTAATACGCAGGGCCTCCAAGCCCGCCGTCAGAACAGGAAACGTACTCCGAAGAACACTGAAGGATTGTGATGCGAGTCGATACCATGATCGACCGGGTTGTCGCCCGGTTCATCGGCACCAAGCACGAGCGCGACCTCAAGCTGATTCAGCCGCGCGTGACTGCCATCAATGCGCTGGCGCCGGAATACGAGCAACTGAGCGACGCCCAGTTGCTGGAGAAAACGGCGGAACTGCGCAAGCAGGTCCTGGAACGCCTGGGTGACATTCCGCTCGACGATCCCAAATATAAGGAACAGTGCAAAGAGGCGCTCGAACCAGCTTTGGTGCCGGTTTTCGCGCTGGTGCGCGAAGCAGGCCGTAGGAAAATCGGCATGCGCCACTTCGACGTGCAGTTGATCGGCGGCATCGTGCTGGACGAGGGCAAAATCGCCGAGATGAAAACCGGAGAAGGCAAAA
>JBGOVX010000194.1:0-6554 GCA_041478355.1 Terriglobia bacterium
GGAGGTTCCTCACCATCATAGAAGAGCTGATAGAGAGGAACTTCCATAGCCCGCGCCATCTTTTCCAGCGTTTCGATGGCCGGAACTGTATGGCCGTTCTCGACGCGTGAAATATAGCATCGCAACAATCCTGTCCGCTTCTCGATGTCACCCTGTGAGAGATTCTTCTGCTCACGTAAAGCACGTAACCTGTCAGCAATGATCATGTTTCGCTCCCTCTGTGCGTTCTGAAGAACACGATAGCCTCACATATTGCGATTCCCCAGGCAAGATTCTCTCTTGACTGCTCTATGGTGGGCAAGGGCGATGCAAGAAATTATCGATAACTGACGGAGACACGTCTTTTCACCGACAGCCGATTGCTTTGCCGGTTTTGCGAGGATAAGGAGACTCCCTGCCAGGTACTTACCCACTCCGCGAATGCGAGAAAGATTTTCGAAAAAATCCTTCGGAACTGCAGTTGTGCCTACCTTGCCACGGCCGGTGTCTCTCTTCAAACTACCAAGGAGGATCAACTTCTTGTGCGGCGACTGCACCGTGAGCACCCCATCGCGAGAAAGTGCGGCCGCACCTGAGGGATTGAACAGTGCTCACCGTGTCATCGGTCCTGGTTATCTCAGAATCTTAAGCCACGGAAATCCGTGCGGAAGGACGCACTCGACATCCGAAACTTAGGTTGAGTCTCGCGCGTCTGGTCAGCGTTTCGGCAGATGTGTGATTGGTTGACGTCCACTACGACAGGGTCAATCCCCTTGAGTACGGCCAAAAGGCCGGCCAGAGCGCAGCAAAATGCAGAACGGGATTAAGCCGACTACCCCCGAGAGCTTCATACTCCCCCTAGAATTGACACGCCGTAGATTGGACGATCTGGAAATCTGTGATCGGGTGAAGCTCCCACAAGGTTTTCGAGTGCATCCCTTTCTTACCTCGAAGTTCCTTCACTCCATTTTTCCCCAAATGCGCATCGTCATAGAACAACTGGCCCGTCACGCGGACGCAGACCGGGTGGACCATCACGGAGCCACTGGTCGATGGCTCGTTCCCCTTCAGGATTTTCGTCTTGATGAAGTCCCGCAGTGTGCTTAGAGCCTGCTTCAAGTCGGCAGAATCGACGAAATCTGGCTTCGGTGCTTCGACCACGACGCAATCGTCTTCAGGCGTGGGCTTGTTGGTGGTAGTTCGCGGCTGATTGCTGATTTGAATGTGATAGTCGCAATCCGATTCAGTGGCTACGAGGTAGAGCCATCCAGTTGTTTGAAGAATGTCGCCTTCCTTCACGCTCAAGGAGTTGGAAAACGCGGGAATGCGAGCATCTTGAAAGCGCGGATCGTTGTGCTTGACGCCTGTTGGATCCTCCAGCGCCAGCAGCGCATTGAGACCCACTGCCTTGGGATTGCCGAGGTCCGCGCCTGCAGGAACGCTTACTTTGATCGGCCAACGCTCGGTTCCCGGACCAGTACACGTCTGGGCCGAGATTCGCGGAGCTGCAAGGGCAATGGAGAACAGTAGGCCGACAAAGGGAAACCATACGATATTAGGGGGTCTGCCGAAGCGGGTAGGGATCACGCGTGTGTCCTCCTTGACAAAGGCTACCGAGGGAGTGTTTACTCCGCCTTACATACTCTCATTGGATACAGGTGTCAACCGGGGCGTGAAGCTCCCGGAACTAGATGCGTCAGGCATGGGCGCAAACGAACCAGGACAAGCCATGGCTAAGAATATTGTTGTTTGCTGCGATGGTACCGGCAATGAGTTTGGTGAGCAGAAATCTAATGTCGTGAAGCTCTACAAGACACTGGTCTGCAATGCCAACCAGATTGCCTATTATCATCCCGGGATCGGCACGATGGGCGCGCGGAATGCCCTCACTCGACTTGGAAAGGGATGGACGCGTGTACTTGGTCTCGCGTTCGGCTACGGAATCTCCGATAATATTGCCGACGCCTACCAGTTCCTCATGAAGAGATTTGAGCCGGGTGACCGCGTTTATGTTTTTGGCTTTAGCCGCGGGGCCTACACGGCTCGCGCTCTCTGCGGGATGCTGCACATAGTAGGGCTCTTGACTGAGGACAACGAAGCATTGATCCCCTATGCGATCCGGATGATTAAGCGAAAGAAGATTGACTTCGGGGTTGCGGCTGATTTCAAGAAGACTTTCTCGCGCGAGTGCAAACCGCATTTTGTAGGCGTGTGGGATACTGTGAGCTCATTGGGATGGGTCTACGATGCTGTCCATTTCCCTTTCACGAGGCTAACGAAGAATCCCGACTTTCACATTGTCAGGCATGCAGTTTCCATAGATGAACGCCGGGCGTTCTTTCGCCAAAATTTGTTTGGGTTGCCGCACGACGATCAACAGGACATTAGAGAGATTTGGTTTGCGGGCGTGCATTCAGATGTCGGTGGCGGCTACTCGGAGCCGGAGAGTCAGCTCTCGCAGATTGCATTGCGCTGGATGTTGTGTGAGGCGGAGCTTGTGGGTTTGCTGATTGACCTGCAGCGGAAGGCTGACATTCTCGGTGGGAAGCTGCCTTACGTTGTGCCTGATCCCACTACGAGAAACCAACATGAATCATTGAGTCGCTTCTGGTGGATCGCGGAGTTGTGGCCGAAACTGAGCAGCGTTTCGGCTGCTGACGGCACCTGGCATAAACATATTCGTCTGAACCTTGGTCGGCGGCGCTGGATTTCGCCCGACGCGCTGGTGCACGATTCTGTCAAGCAGAGACTCGCGGACGCCACTCTCTCCTACAAACCAAGCAATTTGCCGCCGCAGCCTCATTTTGTGGAAGATCGTTGTACAAAGGAAGGCACCCAGAATTGACAATAGCGGGTGCCGCCCGCCTCCTAAGTATAATTTTCCTGCAGAATGGCCATAACGCGCCCAACAACTTGTCGTACGTGACTTTTAATGGAAACCTACAGACTGCTCGCATTCAGGCGTGATGACCACCCGCACCTGACGTGATAGGTCGCCCATCTAATTCTGGAGAGATCGGTTAGACAGCTGCAGGTCTCCAACTCGACATCGGCAATTTCTTAGTGGGATTCGCGATTAGGACAGTCAGAGACCCACGACTTGAGCGACCCCTTCGAGCTGTGTAGCTTGACATGAGAGTGTAGCTGACCTATGGTTTCATACAAGATAATATTAGGATTAATGAATCCGGTTGAGGCACGAGTATGTGCGCGTCACCGCAAACTGAAAACCCGAACAAATCCTCCACGATTCGCTACCGACTCAACGTAGTGATCTTTGCCGTCCTGATGGTTGGGCTGACGTTCTGGTTTCAACGTCACCTGCAAATCTATGTTACGCAGGTCCTCCTCATCGGAGGAACGATGACGCTGTGGGCGCTGTGGCAGTTACTCCAATCCTGGCTAAAGTGGGGATGGGATTCGGATGCCAAGGACACAGCCAAGGCTCTGTTTGGGCGCGCGCGCGGCACCGAGTATCTGGGGTTCGCCGGCGCTGTGCTGCTGATCCTCTGGGTGACGACCTCATCACTCTATTTCACCTTCGACGGTGGCGCACCTGGGGAATCCGAATACCGCATCGAGACAATGAGTGGGGCAGAGAATTTCTTTCCCCCGCTCACTTTCAATGCGTCGCAGCGGGTCGCCGGCCAGCCATTTTTCTTGCACCTTCGGCCTCAGGAAATCAAGTTGAGGATTGTGGAACCTCGGGGATTTCTCCCTTTGAGCAAAACACTAAGGCGCGGAGAACGCTTGGATTTCAAAGTGCCCGGGAATTTCGAGCGCAAGAAATTTCATGTCCTGCGTCTGGTTCCGGGCGTCTATTTTTTCACCAATCTCCCGGAATACAGCGACTACCCCGCCGTCTTCTATGAAATCAAGATCAACCGCCAGGGAACCCCACCCGCGGTTTTCCGCGACCTCCGCCGGCAATCGCTTTATGTCGGGGCGGACGGTGATGACATCCGCTGGCTGCTCCAAAAACAGGAGCGGGGAAAGCCGCTGCAGAGCCTGACCGATCTTTTGCATGATGAAAAAGTGCCGCCGGGGGCGACGCCACAAATTCTGCCTTCCTTGGAGGCAAATCCCGCAGTCTTCTCCACTATTGAGTTCGCCGCGGGTGATCGCATCACTATCGAGATTTCCCGGAGAAAAAGTGGAAGCAGCAAAGTCATCGCAACGCGCACGATTGACCTCAGCGAATTGGACGAAGCGATCCGCCCCGTTCTCCTTGAAATTCCTGAGGAGGGCCCATCATGAACAGCCGTATAAAGCCCATCATCGCCTGGCTCGGCGCTTGCACGATCGTTTGTGCCGGAGGACTGTTGGCGCCGGGGGCCGCCGGGCAAGCGACACCTCCGCCACTGGTACGGACCACCGTTGTGATCCATTCAAGTCTGCTCGAAGACAACCTGGACCCAGCTGAACTGGAGCGTGCGCAGCAGGAACTTGCGGCCTACGCGGCCGAAAAGCTCCCCAATCCAGGTTTTGATTACATGCGCTGGATGCCCGCACAAGTGCAGCCGGAACTTCCCTCAGTGGCTGAATTGCGGATTGTAATTCGTCAGAACTCAATCAGCGGGATTCCCCGTCTCATGCTGGAATACCAAGGCTTCCTTGGAGAAAAGCAGATCTCCCTGTCGAGCATCGGCGCTAAACCGATCTACGATGGTCCCGCGCCCTCGGTCCATAGCGTGGACAGGCTGATCGCCGACGTCAAATCGCTGCGGCTCGACAAAGACCTTCCCAATGAGGATTTTCGCCACCACCTGGGCGAGGAATTTTTGCGCAACATTCCCTTGAGCGATAAGGTCATCGTGGAGTTCGGAAAACCAGACATCATCCTGCCGCTCGACTTCGACGCACTCCACGCATCAGACCAGTCGCGTCTCTATGTGGAATTCACCGCGCAGCCGGATGCTCAGCCGGCCGACGCGGGCATCATGCGCTTGCGGCCAATAAAGAAAGTTCGAGAGGGGACATTCCAGGGCGGCGTGAATTGCCGTGTGTATATGTTCGAGTTCAAGGACGTAAACGTGCCGGAACCCGGGGTTGACGACCCGCGCGTAATACTGATCCTGGCTCCGCCATCGATGAAGAGCGTTCACGTATTCATGGAGAAATTCGAGAGGCGGCTCGGCACGCTCATCACAACGCCCGAACCGTGAAGAAAGGCGGCATTCGAATGAAAGGAATGAGCAGAGAATTTGGGGCGCCGCGCCGCCATTGGGGCGCAGCCGGCTGCCTTGTGCTCCTACTGTTTGCAGCCGCTCCGGTGTGCGCTCAGATGCGACCCATAGAGAAAAAAGAGAACCCCTTCCTGACCGCCAAGGCGCAGGAAGGCCGCGATGCGCTTGAAAATCAGGAGTTCGACCGGGCCCTCTCCGCGTTTCAAAATGTGCTGGCTTTGGCCTTGCAAGACCACGACCTGAAATGGCAAGCCGACAGCTATTTCTACTTGGGGCTCACTCGCCAGCAACAAGCTGAAAAGCTGGGCAATGCACCTGGAGCGCAGGCAGCGATTGCTGAATCCGAGGAATTCTACAAACAGGCTCTGGCCCTGAAGCCCAATTCCCCTTCCATTCTGAACAATCTCGCGCAACTGTATGCGTCCAGCGGCCGTGAGAAGGAAGCTCAGGAACTCCTGCGCAAGTCCGTGTCCCTAAAGGACCAGCACAGCGGCGTCTCTGCGCAGAATTACGCCGCGTTGCTGGACCGCACAGGTGACGTCAAGTCTGCGTCTCAGTACTACGCAATGGTGGCAGCGTCACAACCCGACAACGTGGATGCACACGAAAGAGCGGTCGCTGCTTTCATACAGGCCGATCCGAAAGGTCTGGGGGCGTACCTTTGGAATGCACTCAAGTCGGGACAGGTTCTGCGCGTGCAGGAGAGCGCCATCGCCGCCTTGCAACGGCGTGAGTGGGAGCCGGAGCCCCGGCGGGAACTTCTGGCCCTGGTCGCAGCAAGTCTAAGCCAGCAGTCATATGATCCGGCAAAGTACAAAGACACTTTTGCTGCGGAAAACCTGGCGACATTCGCCGGAGATTCCGTGATTGGCGGCGGAGTGGTCGAGCTGATGCGCCTCCATGGCGCAGGGGCCGTGGATCCTTCAGCGTATCGCTGGTGGTCGGAGGCTGGCGACCTTCACACTGATCCCCCGCGCGGTCAGTGGCCGCGCGACGCGTTCCGCGGCTTGATTCGCAGTCTGGGTAACTGGTACCAGCGCCGTGGCGATCTCCAGCGTGCCGAAAGCTTCTATCGTTTGGCGGTCAAATTGAACCGCAGCGAGATTGATCCGGTGGCCTGTCTTGCGCTGGCCGACCTCTACATCTCTCAGAATCGCGCGAGTGATGTGGACCACTTGATGAATGAACTCGCGCCTGAACTCTTTTATGGCAAGGGCGAAGCGTATCGCAGTTCGCAGTGGCAGAAGATCTACGAGTTCCATCGCGCCCTGGGCTTGATTTACAGCTATATGAAGCGCTGGGGAAACAGCGGCGCACCGAGTTCAGCCATTTTTCAACTGGAACATGCCATGGAGGCCGCCGCGCGCCTCAATATGCGACCGGAGCCCC
>JBGOVX010000223.1:0-5421 GCA_041478355.1 Terriglobia bacterium
AATTGCACACACACGGATTCGTCGCAACCAGGAACAACGACGAAGACGACTGACAGACCAGGACAACTCGCATATCAGTCCATGACGTCATGGTCCATGCCAGCACTCCAATGTAGAGATGGGGGCGTGCTGGAGCTATTCACGGACACAGGGGGCGACAGAAGCCCGGCGAATCAATGCCCGAGGCGATATAGTTTGACGATGCGGGCGCACCGGCTGTGAATGGAGCGGCCGATCCAGTCTTGGCTGGTTTAAGGCGCTAGCGTGTCTTGCCCTTGGCGAGCAGCGGGTAAGGTCGATCACCCTGCCCGCCGCTCGAATCTGATATCGCCCACTAACTAAAAGCCCCGACTCTGTCGAGCGAAGCAGAGGCACCTGGGTGTATAACGCGCTACCGCAGAAGTGGCCACACTCGGCATTTCGATTCGAGCCACTACGCAATAACTCCCGGATCGTCGGCTACTCGGAAGCTAGCCAGAAACGGGGTTCTAGGAAGTGACGGAAGAGGTTGCGGACGGGTGGTCGGCAACTCGGAAACTGACCGCCGACACGCGGTGGTGGGCCGAAGCCGCCAATGATTCCCAAAATGGGAATTGGCCGCCCGGCAGCAGCACCTCGGCCACGAACTCGCGGCCGGAAACGGGCGCAAACAACTCAAAAAAAACCTCTATTTGCCACTTGACTAAACTTACCTTTTAGGTTATAGTGCTGGCTGTTTCCGGGAGGGGGAAGGGTCTCTCTCCGTGCCTCTGATCGTCGATTTCTTCCTTGCCGATGTCCCCGCCAGTTCTTCTTCCGCCGGGCCCCTTGCGCACGTCCCTGTTCGGCTAGTTACCCTTACAAAACATTTCTTGCGCTCTTGCGCTTCTTGCACACTACACGCAAATGTTAAGTCCTTCTTTTACAGCCTCTTGCACACTCCTCCGCACACACTTGCACCTGTAACCTCTGTCTTTTCATTTGTTTGCGTAACAACTTCCAGGACACCCTGGGGGTGGGGGTCTAAAAGCGAAGCAAAGGCGAAACAAAGTCACCATTTCCACTATTCTGAGACCCCTGGATACACTGGCGAATCTAACCCTGCAAGGTTTCGGAGGGATCTAAATGACTTTGTTTGGAGTCGGCGACCGCAGGGAGTTGCAGAAGAAGGCGAAGGTCGAGGGACGCCTGCCGCCGGGCCAGTCCCTGACCCTGAAGTGGCCGGTGCTCCATGCGGGGAGCGTGCCGCATTTTGATGCGGTGAAGTGGGACTTCAAGGTTTCGGGATCGATCGAGGAGCCCAAGCGGCTTACGTGGAACCAATTCCGGGCGTTGCCGCAGACCGAGGTGACGTCCGATTTTCACTGCGTGACGCGCTGGAGCCGCCTGGATAACCGATGGCAGGGCGTGCTATTCACAGAAGTGATGGAGCTAGTGAAACCGAAACCGGAGGCGCAGTTTGCGCTGGTGCTGGCGGAAGAAGGGTACACTGCGAACGTGCCGCTGGAGGATTTGCTGAAGCCCAACGTGCTGTTTGCGTTCGAGCATGACGGGCAGCCGCTGACCGCCGAGCACGGCGGACCGCTGCGGCTGATCGTTCCTCACCTGTATGCCTGGAAGAGCGTGAAGTGGGCGCGGGGTTTTGTGTTGCTGGATCACGACCAGCTTGGCTTCTGGGAGCGCAACGGGTATCACGCCTACGGCGATCCGTGGAAGGAGCAGCGCTACTCGGAAAGCTGAGCCACAAGCAAGGCGCAGCAGTGCTGCGCCCCTACTTGGCAACCAAACCCAGCATCGTGATTCAGGCGATACCGAGGACCGCGTTCAGGGAGCCGACCAGGTATTTCCAGGCGAGGTAGTAGACGATCAGCCCGATGAGTATGCCAATCGGAAAAGCTCGCAACACAAAGTGGGGAATCGGAAAGTCCAGGATGCGGGTCAGCAAGAAGCCGAGCGGGGCGAGGAGAAGCGGCAGGATGGCGCCGTGGAAGCCGATGGCCAGACGCGTGCGCGCGTGCAGCGCGATGAAGAGCATGTTCCAGAGGCCCCACAGGTTGGGCACGACAGCCATCGGGAAGACGATCACGCGCTCGACCGGTACCGGGACGTTATACACGTAGCGTCCGATGCAAAACACCGTGGCGACCACGAGAAGAAAAATGGTGGGCACCGTGATCCCCGCCATGTACGCGCGAAGATAAGTATGTCGATTCATAGCAACCTCCTGGCTCACAAGTGGTACAGCAATGCCGGGATTACATTGGGAAAAAGAAGAAGAGCGGCGCTGAGAAGCGCGGCCAGCGCCCAGTCGAACCATGGAACCTGGAACGGCTGTTGCTGATCCAGCCGCTTCAGCATTTGCGGCCACAGATCGCGGGTTAGTTCGGTGTTTGTCGCCGGAGCGATGGCTTGTTTGAGGAGCTCTCGGAGCTCTTTGTCGTTGTGTTGATTCATCGTCTTGCACCTATTTCCATGCCCATCGATGTGAGTTGCTTGCGCAGCATGCGCACGGCGCGAAACACGCGAACCTTGACGAGCGAAGCGGGGATTCCCGCGGCATCGGCGATTTTCTCGTAAGGCTCGTCTTCGATCAGAGCGAGCGTGGCCACTAGCCGGTACTTTGCGGGAAGCTGGCTGAAGGCTTGATGGATGCGCTGGCGGGTTTCGCGCCGGACCGCGGGGTCGGGCTGGGGATTAGCCGCTAAATCTTCGGGCAGTTCGGTTTCGCGGCGCGACTTACGCAAGTGGTCGAGGGCGGCGTTCGTGGCGATGCGGTACGCCCACGCGCCGAAATTGCCAGCGGGATCGAAGCGTGCTCGGGAACGGTAGATGCGCCAAAAAGTTTCCACAGTTAGATCCTCTGCGATTCCGGAGTCGCGGACGATGCGAACGATCCAGGCGTAGACCTGCTTCTGGTGCTGGCGAAACAGCACCTCGAAGGCGTCCAGGTCACCGGCCGCGAACCGTTCCAGGAGTTCCATCCGCCACTCTCTGTTTGTATTACTCGGGATTGGGCTCTGAGGTTACAACATGTCTGCGCGGGGAATTGACAGTGGTTCTCGGAGAGCGTGGAAGTGGGAAACTTGCCTTGCGATGCGGACGAAGCTTTCCACCAACGGTCGAGTAGTTTTGTCCCGTCAGTTACTGGAGCAATTGGGCTTGAAGCCTGGAGCTGTGCTGGATGCGAAGCTGGGGGGCGGCAGGATCGTTTTGACGCCGAAGCAGGGCCGGCGGCGCAAAGCAACCATGATCATCGATCCGATAAGCGGGCTTCCGGCTCTAACCTTCGGGCCCGGTGCTCCCATCCTCACAAACAAACAGGTGCAGAAAACACTGTCTGACTTTCCATGATGGTCTCGTTTGAAGTTGACTCTAAACCCGCACCCTTTGAAAAACCAAAACCCAAAGGGTGCGCCACCCGGCTGTTCCCCAACAGAAAGTGACGCCCCCTTTAGCTCCCGTGGCCTATTAGGGTAGATTTCGACATGGCTAAGGGTTAGTCAGATTCGCGTGGCCGATAGTAACGCAAGTTGGATTCGATCTCGGATAAACCTTCCCGCCATGTTCGCTGCGAATTAAGACGCGGTGCCCTCACATACGCTTCCGCGATGGCAGGCCAGAAGAACACGCGCTCTACATCCGACATTTGGGCTTTGCCCCTATCTGAATTCCCCATCTTGTAGCATTCCGCCAAGCGGACTTTTACAGCTTCTACGTCTTTCCTTGTCATCGTTTGAGCGGCACATTGGTTCAGGGCCAGAATCTCATCTATTCTGGCCCTGCAAGCAGCGTCAGTCGTGATCCCATATAAGCTTGACGTGGCCATATTACGTTCCGCTCGGCTGGTCCTTAAATTCGGCCAACCAGTGGATTTCCAATTGCGGAACTTGTTTCAACTCTGACGGGAGTTCTCCGATGTAGGAATGCGGAATCGTAACCGGGAACTTAAAATCGCGGGGAAACTTCGGCTTGAGATTACTCGGCACGAAGGAGAACCACAGGTTAGAAACGAATTCAAAATAATGTTGCAGTCGTGCGTTCATCTCTATTGATTCGGTTTGGGTGAGTCCTTCGATGTATGGCAAAAAGTGGTGCAGAAAT
Organism: Terriglobia bacterium; assembly: GCA_041478355.1. Lineage (GTDB taxonomy): Bacteria > Acidobacteriota > Terriglobia > Acidiferrales > UBA7541 > Palsa-360. The sequence continues at coordinate 4,081 of JBGOVX010000223.1, forward strand.
TTACCGCCTTTGCTTTCCCAAGCGCATCCGATAATCGCGGGGATTTGATGTCCCTTGTTTCGATAGGCATTGATTTCGCGTCGCTCCAGTTCTCGGTCAATTTCATCCAATCGTTTTTCGATGCTCCAAAAATATTTCAGATCAGGATGTTCTTTCTGGCCGCGCGTTACGGCGATACGCAAAGATTCAAAAACGTGTTCAAGTTGCCAAAAGAAGCCAGCCAAATGCGCGCGGCAAATTACCACGTCGACTTGCGTCATATCTCGAAGGGCCTGCTCTTCCTTCCTTAACTGATCTACCTCGGTCTGGAGGGCGGCTGTCTGGGAGTACACGCGAACATAAGCCATATGATAGGCAGCGTAGTTAAGCCCCGACCAAATCTCACACAGAGCGCCGATGAAATCCACATCCGGAACATCCGGCATAGAAATCTGACTTCCTCGCGGGCCACTCATGTGGATCATATCTCCTTTAAGGCTGGATTTTACCACGCAGCACCACTCTTGCGGACTAAGGGGATTCGGGCGCTCCCTCACCACACCTTCTCCAGCTCGCGAAAACCAAAGATGCGATCCTGGCGACGCTGGATCGCGGTATTCCGGGGGCGTTTTTGATCCCGCAGAAGTGACGCTAGAAACAAAACGCCCGGGCTTGTGATGATTTAGCCCGGGCGTTTCCTCAAAAAGCTGGCGAGATAAACTCGCCTCTACAAAGGCGGGCAGGGATTGCCTCGCCCAAATGCTAGTAGATGTCGTACTGCTCCCAATGGAGCGTGGCGTCGGATTGAATGATGATGTGCTTGTGGGTGGTCTGCTCGAGTTCGTCGATGAGCATGGACTCGCGGGTCTTGAGCGCCTTGGCGATTTCCGGATGGACGCGCAGCGTTAGATTCGGGCTCTCGTGGTCGGCGGCGGCCATCTTTCGCGCTTCGGCTTGGATTTCGTAGCAGAGCGTGGGGCTGGATTTGACCATGCCGGAGCCGGTGCAGTAGGGGCAGGGCTGGCAGAGAACGCGCTCGAGGGCCTGCTTGGTGCGCTTGCGGGTGATGCAGACGAGGCCAAACTCGTTGAAGGAGAGGGCTTTCGACGGCGCTTTATCCTGCTCGAGGGACTGCTGCAACGCGCCCAACACTTTTTCGCGGTTGCGGCGCTCTTCCATGTCGATGAAATCCACGACGATGATGCCGCCGAGGTCGCGCAGGCGAATCTGGCGGACGATTTCTTTGACGGCTTCGAGGTTGGTCTTGACGATGGTGTCTTCGAGGCGCGTGGAGCCTTTGCCGACGAACTTGCCGGTGTTGACGTCAATAGCGACGAGCGCTTCGGTGTGGTTGATGACGAT
>JBGOVX010000199.1:0-6312 GCA_041478355.1 Terriglobia bacterium
CGTGATTGATATGGGCCACGGCGGAGTTGCACTGGAAGCAGATAGAGGTTTGAATTTGGGGGACGCCTTCCATGCCGTGCTCCACGTGCCAATCCTGCCGGCAACGCGCGTGAGGCTGAAAAAACTTTATACATATCCAGGCAATGGACCGCAGGCACGCATCGGCTGCCAGTTTATTGTCTAGGCCAAAAATGTTTGGATTTATTTCCGCGGAATTGACCAGCCAACCAAGAAAATCCTGCTAGACAGTGATTCCCAGCTTCTGCTTCATCGCCCGGGAAACAAATAGCAGCGCTTGCTGCAGTCGCACGAGGCCGAGTCCCCATCGAGTGCGCGCCTGATCCTCATTCGCGCCGCGAGCGGCAAGCGTGATCCGAAGAGCGGCGCCATCACGGCCGGATGTTTTATAGCCGCAGGGGAGGATTTCGAGCCGCGCTGCGAGAGTCTCCGCGGATGCATCCTTCATCCACAATTCAACCAGCCGCCGCACGACGTCTTCAAATCGTTCCGGCATGGTGTTGAAGGAATCGTGCGCGAAAATCAGTTCGATCCGCGATTGGAAGGAATCCTCGCCGCCAGCCGATCCCGCGGTCGCGGGCCAGATTTTTGCGCGAACCGTGCGGTACAGAGAGCCTTCTTCAATCAACTCCAAAAGAAGGCGCGCGAATGGCGGGTTCTCGCGCGCCGCGGCGATTTGCGTGATGGCTCCCGGGTTCTCGCGGAGATCAAGATACTCATCGCCGTTCGCGTTTTTCCATGGGAATTCGATGCGAGCGGTCTTATCGCTCAGGAGATTCGCGGCTTCAACGCGCATGGCGCAAAAGCTATCGCGTCACGCCGCGCACGACAAGCGAAAAACCGCTTCCCGCATCAGGCTGCATCAGGCGGCATTAAGCTCCAGCCGCCGCTGCCGCGGACGGTTCGTCCCCACATTCAGCCCACGAGTCACCTTCAGTCGCTTGCCGAACCGAAGCCGGCTGGCGCGATTTGTGGGGACGAATTACCTGTTCGGCGAAACGCTCCATTTCCTCGAACTGTGGGCTGCACTGCAGCAGCAGCAAGTCCACGCCCGCGCGCTCGTACTCGTCGATGCGGTTGGCGACCTGTTCCGGCGTACCTACGAGTCCTGCGCGCAGCCCACGGTTCGAGACGGAATAATCTTCAAGGGAAAGATGCTGTTCAAGCTTCGTGCCCGAAAGCCATTGCTGATAATTCTGGAAGCCCGCGGCGTTTTGCTGGACGTTGGTGATGCGCGAGCGTTCGGCTTCCGCCTCTTCCGGCGTGTCTCGCACGATGAAGTAACCGGCCATACCGAATTTCATCGGAGGCAGGCCGAGCCGTTCGCGGCGCGTGGAAAGATCCTCGACGCGCCGGCGAATGCGGTCCGGCGGATCGCCGTGCATGACGTAGGCATCGCATGTCCGCGCGATGAGATCCTTCGCCGCTTCCGACTCGCCGCCTGCATAGATCACAGGCCGCGGCCGCGACACTGGCTTTGGTTCGAGCGCCGTATTTTCAACGCGAAAGTATTTGCCGGAGTATGTGGTGCGCTCACGCGACCAAACGCTGTCGAGGATTTCGAGCCATTCGGCCGTGCGCGCGTACCGGTCGTCGTGCTGCTCGAATGGCACGCCGTACTGTTTGGCCTCATCCGCCCACCACGACGAGACGACGTTGAGAGAAAGCCTGCCTCCGCTGATGTGGTCAATGTTTGCCGCCTGCTTGGCAAGAAGCGCGGGCAAGTGAAAATTCGGCCGCACGGCGACCATCAATTCGAGCCTTCGCGTCACGGCTGCGAGCGCCGCTGCGGTTGACCAGGCATCGAGTGATGGCGCCAGCGGGCCTTTGATGTCATTCAAATTTAGTTCGGCGATGAGTGTGATGTCGTAGCCGATCTCTTCGCTGCGGCGCGCGAGGCGGCTTACGTAGTCCCAGCTTGCCGCCATCCCTTCGTCTTCCACGTTGCGCAGCCAGCCGCCGAAAACAGGAAGCCAGTATCCGTATCGCATTAGCGTGCCTCCCGTTCGAGGAAGTCGGCCAGGAGGGCGTGCGGGTCGAGTCCGACCACGCGCGGGGCGTCCGCTACGAAATTGGAAAGCGCATTGATGTCGTAGTAGAGGAGCTTGCCGTCGCGGTCGTCTATGACGTATTCCACGCCGCCCACTTCGATCTTTGCGGCGGCCATAATGAGCTCGACCGCGGAGATCACTTCGGGCGGCGGCGTGTAACCTTCCACGCGCAGCCCGGTCTTCGGCGCGTCCACCGGGCAGGCCGAGCGAACGAGTTCCTGTCCGTCGGAGGTGCGGCAGATGTCCGCCGGGCAGAGGTTGAAGCCCTCGCCGGAAAGATAGACGCGGATGGCGTAGAGGTACTTGCCGCCAACCACTTCAACGCGCGTGATGTATCCGCCGCGCGCGGGAATGAACTCCTGCACGAGTGCTGTGTTGTCGAGTCCAAGATCCAGGCGGCCTTCGGCGGCGGCTTGCTCGAGGTCTTCGGGGCGCTCAAAGCGGCGAATGCCCGCGCCGCTGCCACCGATGTTCGGCTTCACGACGACGGGAAAGCGCAGGCCCCGCGCCGCAGCGGGCGCCTCCGATGAATGATTAATCACTCGCGCCGCCGGGTAGGGCAGTCCGAGCGCCTCGGTCAGAGAAAGTTGGAGCGCCTTCGAGGTTTCCACCGTGAACGCGCGATGGCCGTTGACGACGCGCGTGCCGGTGTCTTCGAGATGCGCGAGGTAGCCGAGGGTATAGAAGATCCCCTGGCCGTTGCCGCGCGTGTAAGCCGAAGGACTCATGCGATTAAACAGAAGTGCGTAATCGCCTTTCTTTGAGGCCACGTCGTAATGGTGGTGCCGCGCGTCGAGGCGAACGTAATGTGTGCCACGGCGATCGAGCTCGGCGAACAGCGGCCGGAACCAGTCGGGGTGCTCGTAGTAGATGGCGATCGGCCCTTTTTTGCCGTTCTGTTTTTCTGCGTGATTCGTATTCATTGCGTTTCTCCTCGGAAAATAAAAAAGGCCGCCCGGTAAGTGGCGGCCTTGGAATCTCAAATCTGGGTGTCTTAGCTAGATTGCAGGGCCGCCCCGTCCAGTTGTGGGAGATTTACACATGGCCATACAACAGGCGCAGACCTCAACGGTTTGCGGGCACACGCAGGAATTCAGCAGTAGGACGGTCGAGACCTGGTTGGAATGAGTTGCATGCACTTGAATAGCGAAACCTTTTCCCCACAAAGACGATAGCGCAGGTTGGCGCGACCGTCAAATCATGGACAGATAACCCCCAGCGATCATTCGTGCCTTAACGCCACCATCGGATCCACCATTGCCGCGCGGCGCGCGGGCAAATAACACGCCGTCACGCCGATCAAAGCCAGCGCCGCCGTCACAGCTACGAATGTAATTGGATCGGACCCGCCGACGCCAATCAGGAAGCTGCCCACTACGCGGCCAATCGCCAGCGCCGCGGCCAATCCAATCGCCAGACCTACGCCGATGATCACCATCCCCTGCCTGCAAACCATGCTGAGCACTTCGGCGGACTGCGCCCCGAGTGCCATGCGAATTCCGATTTCACGCGTGCGCTGCGCCGCCGTGTACGAAACCACACCGTAAACGCCGACGATCGCTAGGATCAGTCCCAAAATTCCCAGTGAACCGGCCAGAACCGCGCCGGCTTTGAATAAGAAAAGTCCGCTCACACCATTCAGCGCTTCCGACATCGATTGCACCGCGTAAACCGGCATGGTCGGCTCAATCGCCTGAATCGTCCGCTCGGTATCTCGGGCGATGGACTCCGCGGAACCTACCGCGCGAACTTGCAGTGTCGCGAGCGAAGTATCATGTTGCGTCAAGGGCGCGTAGAAATATGTGATCGGCCCATCCGCCAAACCGCCGGTCTTGCTGTCCTTCACCACGCCAACAACTTCAAGCGTCTCTTTGGGTTCATCCAGAACAGTGAATCGCCGGCCGATGGGATCTTCCTTGGGCCAGTATCGCTGCGCCATCGTTTCGTTAATCACCGCGATGCGCTGGGAACTTTGTTTATCGCCATCGGTAATCCCGCGCCCGTGCAAAAGTGGAATTCGCATCACGTCAAAATATTGCGGAGAAACGAAATTGTCGCTGGCCGTATCATGCGGCTGCCCGTTGGCCACAGGGTGGCCTTCAATCTCGATGGACCCGCCAAGTTCCACCTCTCCCATCGGAACCGTAGCGGCCAGCGTGGCGGACTGGACGCCGGGAACCGCGCTCATCCGCGCGAGCAATTGCTGGTAGAACTCCGTGCTCTGCGCCTGGCTGAAACCGATCCCGCGCGGATCCATCGTAAAATTCATCACGTGCTGCGGGTCAAATCCAAGATCCGCGAAATGTACATCCCCCAAACTTCGCGTAAACAATCCCGCGACAACCAGCAACGCCAGCGACCCCGCCACCTGCGCTACAACAAGCGCGCTGCGCATCCTCTGACGGCTGCGCGTCATGGATCGCTCGCCATCGTGCAGCATGGTGCTCAGGTTCGTGCGCGACGCACGCAGCGCTGGAACAATGCCCGCCAGAATTCCCGTGAGCAACGCGATTCCGAACGCGAATGCGAATACGCGCCAGTCAAAATGGAAATCCATCACGAAGGGAATTGAAGTTATAAGGTTCACGGAACTCATCGCCTGGCTGGCCATCAATCCAACACCAATTCCCGCGGCGCATCCAAGCCCGGCAAGCAGCAAACTTTCAGCCAAAAGCTGACGGATCAGACGTCCGCGCGCGGCGCCAAGAGCCGCCCGCACCGCCATCTCCCGTCCTCGCGCTGCCGCGCGCACCAGCAGCATGTTTGCAACATTCAGGCACGCCAGCACCAACACGAGAAACGCCAGTCCCAGGAAAAGCGCGCTCAGCGTTGGGATCGGACTCTGCGCCGGATTCGAGTTTGGCCCCGCGGGCGTAAGTCGCCAAACGTGTAACGCCATTCCCTCATTCGTCTTCGGATATTCCCGGGCAAGGCGCTGTGAAACAACATTCAATTCGGAGCCTGCATGTCCGAGTGAAACGCCGTCCTTCAATCGCGCAAATATCAACATGCTTCGCGCTTCGCGATTCGTCATGAAATCCGCTTGCCGCCTGCCTTCCAACGTTTGCGTCTGCATGCCAATCGGCAGGTATCCCTGGAAATCCAGCCCCGCGCTGGGGCCCTGAAATCCCTGGGGCGCGACTCCAATAATTGTTACGTGCCGCCCGTTGACGGATGCGCTCTTTCCAATCACCAATGGGTCGCTTCCGAATCGAGTCACCCAAGTGGGATAGCTCAACACCAGCACGGGGTCGGCCCCCGCGACAGCGCCTTCCGACGGCAAAATAAATCGGCCCATCAATGGGTGAATGCCCAGCATCTGAAAGAAATTGCCGGAAACGTAGGCGGTAAAAATCGGCTGCGTCTTGCCGTCAACCGTCAAGCCATCCTGGCCGAGATCGAATACCGCGACGTCGGAAAACACGGTTGTGGTGGAGTTCTTTATGTCGGCGAAATCTGGAAATGAGAAGCCGTTGCTGGTGCGCCCCTTTTGCTGGATCGTCAGATACGCCATTCGCTCCGGATGGCTGATTGGCAAGGGCCGCAGCAGAACCCAGTCCACGATACTGAAGATCGCGGTGTTGGCTCCAATACCGAGCGCAAGCGTTAGAATCGCAATCGCCGTGAAGCCCGGATTCTTGCGCAACATGCGCGCGCCGTACCAAAGGTCCTGCCACAGTGATCCCATTTGTGTCCCCTCTGCATTTCTATACGTTCGATACACCTAAAGGGTTCCACCCTTGCATGTTTCTGTGACGCGGATTTTGCATCCGGACGGCGATTCGCGTAATCTAATCGCCTGTTCGTGGCCTAGCGACACGGCAATGGGTTTTCACCCACGTCCTGCCTATCGGCAGGCAAGCCGCGCAGACCGGCCGCGAGGAAGGCATACATGAAATCCGGCATCCATCCCGATTACCACGAAGTCCTCGTACACTGCGCCTGCGGGCACACGTTTAAGACCCGCTCGACAATCAAGGGCGACATGCTCAGGGTTGAAATCTGCTCGAACTGCCATCCGTTCTTCACCGGCAAGCAAAAGCTGCTGGATACGGCCGGACGCATCGAGCGGTTCAATCGCAAGTACGCCAAATCCACCGAAGCCACCAAAGCCGCCGAAGCCGCCAAGAAGTAGCGCATCCAGCTCCGTTTTCATTTTGCGGGCGGGCTTTCTCATGCCCGCGACCTCATTTTGAAAGCGGTGTAGAATGCGGCGAGCGATGGCCACGCAACCTCTTCCACA
>JBGOVX010000157.1:0-8579 GCA_041478355.1 Terriglobia bacterium
CGCCCGGCGCGTCCTCGGGGTCCACAAAGTCTAGGTCCAGGCTCACCGCCACGCCAGCCGTGTCGTCGGACACAAACCGAATGGCCTCCGCCATGACGTCCCGCATGCCGCGCTCGTCAATGTCGCGCATCGTAAACACATGGATGCCCGACTCCTTCACAATGCGTCTCTCTTTTGCGTCCAGGTCGCGCGCGCCCACCACCGCCACGTTGCGCGGTTCCACTTTCGGTTTGTAGCCGAGCATCTCGACCAACTCCGGCGCCCCGTAACCGATAATGGCCGCGAGCGGCATTCCGTGAATGTTGCCCGAAGGCGAGCTTTCCGGCGTGTTCATGTCGCCGTGCGCGTCCAGCCACAAGTAGCCCACGCGCTTGGATTGTCCGCGAAAGTAATGCGACACTCCGGAAAAAGAACCCACGGCGATGGAGTGGTCTCCGCCAAGCACCAGCGGCAAGAAACCCTCGGCGAGCGTGCGCTCGGTCATTTCGGCCAGACCCCGGCAGGTCTCGGAAATTTCGTTCAGGTACTTGGCGCGCTTGTCACCATAGTGCTGTTCCTCGGGCTGCTTGACCGCGACGTTGCCGATGTCCTCGACTGTGTGGCCCAGCGCCTTGAGGCGCGATTGCAGGCCGGCGACGCGCAGCGCCGACGGACCCATGTCCACTCCGCGACGGCTTTGGCCCAGGTCCATCGGGACTCCGATAATGCGAATTTTTTGAGCCATATTTGACCCCGCTCAGGTTTTCCCTGAGAGCGCGCACCAGCGAGTCTCTAAGGATAGACGCGATAAATCATCCGAGGGAAGGGGATCACTTCACGAATGTGCTCAGTTCCGCAAATCCACGCCACGGTGCGTTCCAGGCCCAATCCAAAGCCCGCATGGGGAACGCTGCCATAACGGCGAAGGTCCAGGTACCATTCAAACGATTTCTCGGGAAGATTGGCTTCGCGCAACCGTTTTAACAGCAAATCGTAGTCGGCAATGCGCTCGCCGCCGCCGATGATTTCGCCATAGCCTTCGGGGGCAAGCATGTCAAATCCCAGAGCCAGTTCCGGCCGCGCGGAGTCCGGCTGCATGTAGAACGCCTTGATGGCCGCCGGATAGTGGTGCACCATTACCGGGCGGTCATAAGTGCTGGAAAGAATTGTCTCGTCCTCGCCGCCGAAATCATCTCCCCATTTTGCCGGGTTCCCGCGCTGCTGGAGGATCTGCACCGCTTCGTCATAGGTAATGCGCGGGAAGGGCGCCACGACATTGGCAAGCTTGGTTGTGTCGCGGCCGATTGTTTCCAGCTCCCGCGCGCGATTCTTCAGTACCGATTGCACCACATGGCTTACCAGGCCTTCCGCGAGCGCCATCATGTCTTCCAGGTGCGCGTAGGCGGCCTCCGGCTCGAGCATCCAGAATTCGGTGAGGTGCCGCCGCGTCTTGGACTTCTCGGCTCGGAAGGTGGGCCCGAAGGTATACACCTTGCCGAGCGCCATGGCCGTGGCCTCGACGTATAACTGGCCCGATTGCGTGAGGTAAGCTTTTTGGTCATCGATGTATTGAACTTCAAAAAGCGTCGTAGTGCCTTCGCAGGCGGCCGGCGTGAAGATGGGAGCCTCGGTCAGAATGTAGCCCTGCGAGTCCATGTATTCGTGCGCGGCGCGAACCGCTTCAGCGCGGATGCGCAGGATCGCAGCCTGGCGCGGCGTGCGGATCCATAAATGCCGGTGGTCCAGCAGGAAATCCACGCCGTGTTCTTTGCGCTGGATCGGATAGGGCGTATCCTCGGGAACGCGCTGGACCACTTCGATGGCGGTAATCTGAATTTCGAATCCGCCCGGAGCGCGCTGGTCGGCGTGAATTCGCCCGGTCACGATGACGCTCGATTCCTGCGTCAGACCCTTCAGGGCTTCGAATGCCGCAGGCTGGTCTTTCAGCGATACCACGCCCTGGATCGTTCCTGTGCCGTCGCGAAAGATCGGAAACAATAATTTTCCAGACTCGCGCAAGTTGTACAGCCACCCGCGCAGCGTGACTTCCTGCCCATCGTGCTGCCCGACATCATGAATGGTCACTACCGGCATGGAATCTGGTCTGTCTCCCTCTACGATACGCGGCGAAGGGAACTAGATTGCTGTAGCCCGCGTCTTCAGACGGGGGGATTTTTCTCTTGATTAGCGCAAAACCCTCACCTCTGAAAAGGTGAGTTACAACCACTTCGCTACGTTACCTCTGCTCCAGGGCCTGCTCAAACTTCTCGAAAACGTTGCGCACTCCTTCGAGCGTTTTGGCAAACGCCTGCAGGTCGCTCGAACCAGCAGCGGCTGCGGGCTCTTTCAGCTCCAGGACGATGGGCGCCTCGGGGGGCAACGCCCCCAGCGCGGCATCCCAATCAATGGTCCCTTCGTACGGCAGCAGATGATCGTCGCGCTCGCCGCCATTGTCGTGGACGTGCGCGGTGACGACTAAATCACGGATGCTCTCCATGGCCGCGGGAAGACCGCCCTCGAGGTGCGCGTGTCCGGTATCGAAACACAGTTTTACGTTGGTTAGCCGCGTCTGTTCCAGAAAATTTTTCAGGTTCGCGGGGGTCGCCATTTCGCCCGGAGTATTTTCAAGCGCCAGGGTGACGCCGCGCTGCCTGGCGAATAGGGATAAATGTTCGAGCGAACTGAAGGTGGCATCCCACCGTCGCTGGTCCGGAATATCTCGCGGCCTGGCGACATGCTGAACGCAATAGCGAAATGGAATGTAGCCGGCCAAATCCAGCGCGCGTTTGATTTCGTCCACAGCTTCCTGCCGCCTGATGCGTTCGGGATCGCAAATCGAAAGCGGCGTTCCGCTTTCGCGCGTGGGATTGAAATCGCGCGTGGTCGGCGAGTGGATAGAGTTTAGCTTGAGATTGTGCCCGGTGAGCCACGAGGCCAGTTCGCGCGCGTCATCGGTCGAACGATAGTCGAAATGCCCGCGCGAGCAAAACAGTTCGATCGCGGAAACTTCGGTGCGCGCCGCTCCGGCTACCAGGGCAGCGGTCAATTTATGGTGGACGAAAAGGTATGTGGAGAGAACTCGTTGCATCGTCACGGGTTTTGGGCGCCGGCCATGGCAAAACCTAAATGGGTTCCTGCTATTCGCTCCAGAACTCGGCGTCGGGCGGGCCCGGAATCAGGCCGGCGTTTACACCGCGCGTGAGAAACTCGCGCACCGCCTGGCGTCCGCGGTCTCCATACCCCAGGGTCCATTTGTTCACATACATCCCGATAAATTTGTCGGCCAGTTCCGGGTCCATGTCGCGCGCGAATTGCATCGCGTAATTGACCGCCGCTTCGCGATGCTCCAGCGCAAAGGCCACGCTCTCATGAATCGCGCGCCCCACCTGAATACCTACAGCGCGCCCCAGCGCGCGGCGTACGCCATTGCCGCCGAGCGGCAGCGGAAGGCCGGTCTGTTCGAGCCACCACTGGCCCAGATCGACCACGCGGTGCAGGCCCAATTGCGAATAGATCAACTGGCCCTCGTGAATCAATAAGCCGGCATCGACTTCTGAATTCTTCACGGCATCCAATATTTTGTCGAAGGCCATCGGGACGACTTCCACTTTCGGCGCGTACAACTTCAACGCCAAGTAAGCGGAGGTGCGCAGGCCCGGCACGCCAATCCTGCATTTCGGCAGATCCTCGCGCTTGAGCGTGTGCTGCGAAACCACGATTGGCCCGTAGCCTTCGCCGAAACTTGCGCCGCAATCCAGCAGGACGTATTTTTCACGCAAATAGGGGTACGCCGCAAAGCTGAATGCCGTCACATCGTAAATTTCCTGGGTGGCCGCCTGATTCAGCGTCTCGATGTCGGCGAGCACATGGGAAAACTTCAGCCCAGGCGTGCGTACTTTCCCCGTAGCCAACCCGTAAAACATGAAGGCATCGTCGGAGTCCGGCGAGTGCGCCAGTTTGATCTCAACCACTTTCCCGGTAGCAGGTTTCGTCGGCATCGCGTTCGGTCAATTCTCCCTTTTCAAAACTTTCCCGGACCCAACGGGGTACCTTTGAAGTTAATCCGGCCGGCCTGCCGGTCTGCCAAGTAGGCTGGGCTCGCAGGAAAATCCGGGGCTTACACCCGTGTCGCAGAGAGGAGCATCAGAGGCGGTTTCCGCGCCCGCGGAAAAATCGCTCTTTGAAGCTCAAAAGGTTAACACACTCCAGCCTGGCGGACAATTGGACCGCCGGGCTCGCTATCTTGCCTGGCAGCAACTGCGAGAAACGCATGTATTTGAATTGCAAGCCGGAAGGCCCTTCCTGCCCTGCTGCATGGTGCGAAACACCCTCGGTTTGACGATTGGCCTGATTTCAGAGCCTATGCTATAAAGAAGGGCCGGCTAGACTGGATAACTGTGCCATTTATCAACTTCCCTGCTCGCGAAATTAACTGCAAGCTGGTTTACTACGGCCCAGGTTTGGGCGGAAAAACCACGAATCTGCAGTGGATCTATAACAACACTGGCGCCGCCCAGAGGGGAAAAATGATTTCCCTGGCGACGGAAACAGATCGTACCCTGTTCTTTGATTTCCTTCCCATCGATCTCGGCACGGTGCGCGGATTCAAAACGCGCATTCATCTTTACACCGTACCCGGGCAGGTGTTTTACGAAGCCAGCCGTAAACTTATCTTGAAGGGGGCTGACGGAGTGGTATTTGTCGCGGATTCCCAAGAAGAGCGGCTGGACGCGAATCTGGAAACACTCGACAACCTCCGGGAACACTTAAAGGAACACAAACTCGACTTCGACACGATTCCCTACGTGCTCCAGCTAAATAAGCGTGATCTTCCAGGAGTATTGTCCGTGGAAGAACTAACCAAACATCTTCAATTGAAAGGCGAACCCGTCCTCGAAGCAGTCGCTTGCACCGGTCAGGGCGTATTCGAGACCCTGCGAGAAGTCGCCAAGCTAGTCCTCGCCGAATTAAAAAAGGGCGGGTAAGTTCCCCCTCTGCGAGCCCCTTGGGATCGATGGCATGCCAGAGGGGGCAGTGTCACAATGCGCTACCTGGGGCTTATTGGGGCAGGGTGCATCGCCACGTCGGATTTATAATTGGGGTAAGAGGTTTTAATCCGGACGCCCGGACCCTGCCATGAATACTTCTCCCTTGCCGCCGTCAGCGCAGCCGCCTGATCCCTTGGCGGAACAACGTCTAACCGACCTGCAGGAGAAACTTCGCAAGCTAGACAAGCGCGATTGGTGGCAGTGGACCATGGCAGTGATCGTGATATTACTGCTCACCTTCGCCGTCTTTTCCATGAGCTTTCCGAATCTGTTGAAGGATGAGGACCTGTTCTTCCAATTCAGTTTAACCCAAGCCGTGCGAGGCCTGGTTGGGCTGGTCTTGCTTTTCAATACCTATACGATTTATCAGCAGGTTACCGTGAAGCGTTTGCGGCGCATGTTTTCCAAGCAGCTCGAAGAAACACGCGAATTGCAGGTCCGCGCGGATGCATTCCACCGCCTGGCATTCAAGGATCCGCTCACTGGTTTGTATAACCGCCGCTTTGCCGAAGAGCGGCTGGCCTCGGAGGCTGCCCGTTCGCAGCGCTACGGCCACCCTTTGACTGTAGTTTCTCTTGATCTGGACAAATTCAAGCAGATCAACGATACGCACGGTCATCTCGCGGGGGATGAAGTCTTGAAAACATTTGCCGCGCGCCTCAGTTCAGCGTTTCGGGTGTCGGACCTCGCTTCACGCATGGGCGGTGATGAATTCATGGTTCTTTTGCCCGAGTGCTCGATCAACCAGGTGGAACCTCTCCTGGCAAGATTGCGGCCCATGGAGACGGAATACGACGGTGAGAAAATACCGATCGGTTTTTCCGCGGGATGGGTCGGATACGAAAAGGGTGAGACGCTCACGCGGTTCCTGGAGCGGGCTGACCAAACCCTCTATGCCCACAAACGCGCAGGGAAAGCGCCGGTTAAAGACCTATCTCCGGTTCGCTAACTAAAAAACCAGATCATTTCGGAATTTAAAGGGCCGGAAATTAAAAGGGAGGTGAAAACCTGATGGTCGTCACCTCCCGGGGTGGGTGGGGTGTTGCTGGGTAAAGTCGTTAAATTAAGACAAATTAATAACGAACTTCCTCACTATGGATCACCAAATATCACACGGCGAAAGTCATGTCAATAACGAAATTGTCGATCAAAGGGCGGCCTTTATAGGTGCTCATGCGTCGGCAAAAGCGCGTCTCTCCTTTAGCAAATTAGGGAATAAACCCATTTCTGAGGGGGTTATACCGGCGAGGATTGGCATATGGTCGCCGGCAGTGCGGCACGGTTGTTTCGTTTATCAACATACATATATTCATCGGCAATTCTGAGCAATTCTTCGAGCGGCGGGTGGGCCGCGGGCACCTCGGCGATCCCTACGCTCAAGGAAACGCGAAACCCCCAGGCGGGCAAACGATTGGTGAGGTCCAAACGCTTGTGCAAGCGCTTGCGAATCTCTCGGGAAGTGTCCTGGCCGGCATCCGTCATAAGGACGCAGAATTCGTCACCGCCAAGCCGCGCCAGAATGTCGGATTGACGAAAACAGGCGCGGAGGATATTGGCAGTCACGACGAGGGCGCGGTTGCCCTGCAAATGGCCGAACGTGTCATTGATCAATTTCAGATTGTCCACGTCCAGATACACCAGCATGGCTGTACCTTTGCGAAGGATGAATCGGAGGTGCTGCTCGGCAAGAGCCAAGAATCCACGGCGATTGTTCAGTCCGGTCAGATCGTCGATCAGGGAAAGGTTTTGCAGCTTCCTTTGAAGTCGATGACGCTCAATCGAGTAGCGCAGTGCCCGCACAAGCACGACGCAATCCATGTGGTCTTTGGTGAGAAAATCCTGGATTCCTTGTTGAAGCGACTCGACCGCAAACGCTTCGTTCTCGGACTCGGAAAGAATGACCACAGGCTTGTCCGGCGCGGCGGCGCGAGCAGCTTGAATCAGCGCCAGGCCCCGAGGTTGCTTAAGCCCCATATCCACCAGCAGAACATCTGCATTGTCCCTGGCAACACACTCGGCGGCGGATTCCATCGCGGGAACATGCGAGATTTGAAACTGGGTGGAACCCTTCGAATCCAGTAACCCGCGCAACCGGCGCGCTTCCCGAGCTTCACCGACCAGGAGAATGCGAATCGGTGCACCATTTGTCGACACCTGACAGCCTCAGATTCCCATTGCCGGATTATGTGCCTTGCCCTGCGCGCCGCTATGGAGTCTGGCACGCCAGAGACCGCGCATCGTCAGCACCAAATTGGGTGCCGGCTCAACCGGATTAATCAAGGGGAGAATCGCTTTCTGGAAGGGGGAACTTTAGTTTCCTCTAATATGGAAACGATGTCAAGGATAGTGACATAAATGGGAGACAAATTTGCACTAAAGGTACCCCCCTATCGCCTGAGCCTGGCCTAGCTTCGCGCATCGATCGATGTGTAGGGTCGCAGATCGTGTCCCAAAAAGACCTGGCGGGGGCGCGCGATCTTCTGCTCGGGATCAAGCAGCATCTCTTCCCACTGTGCGATCCAGCCGCTGGTGCGGGGAATCGCAAACAACACAGGGAACATGGTGACCGGGAAACCCATGGATTGGTAGATCAATCCTGTATAAAAGTCCACATTGGGATAGAGCTTGCGGGAAACAAAATAGTCGTCCTGCAGGGCGATGCGCTCGCACTCCAGCGCGATATCCAGCAGGGGATTTCGCCCCATGATTTCAAACACCCCGTCGGCAACATGCTTAATAATGCGCGCGCGCGGATCGTAGTTCTTGTATATGCGGTGCCCGAAGCCCATGAGTTTGGTTTCGCCGGCCTTCACCCGCTTGATATACGCGGGCACATTGGCGAGAGACCCGATTTCCATCAGCATGCGGAGAACTTCTTCATTGGCGCCGCCGTGAAGGGGGCCATAGAGCGCGGCGGTCGCGGCGGCGGTCGCCGAGAACGGGTCCACATGCGAGCTACCCACGCAACGCATGGCATTGGCTGAACAATTCTGCTCGTGATCGGCATGCAGGATGAACAGCACATCCAGGGCGCGCTCCAGCGTCGGGTTCGGACGGTACTTGAGCTCGGACGTCTTGAACAGCATGCTCAGAAAATTACCGGCATAACTTAGGTCGTTGTCGGGGTAGGAAAATGGCATGCCCAGGCTGTGCCGGTAGGAGAATGCCGCCAGCGTCGGCATTTTCCCGATCAACCGGTAAGTTTGCTTGCGGCGTGATGCCGGATTGAAGATGTCGCGCGCCTCGGGATAAAACGTAGAAAGTGCCGCGATGGCGGAGATCATCATGCCCATGGGATGGGCGTCGTAGTGGAACCCGTCCAAAAATTTCTTCACCGACTCATGGATGAAGGTATGGTGCGTAATGTGGTAGGACCACTCTTCCAGTTGCGCGCGATTGGGCAGTTCGCCATGCAATATCAGAAAAGCTGTCTCGAGGTAGGTGCTTTTCTCCGCCAGTTCCTCGATCGAATAGCCGCGGTACCGGAGAATGCCCTTGTCGCCATCGATGAAGGTGATCTTGCTGTGACACAGGGCCGTATTGTTGAAGGCC
>JBGOVX010000115.1:0-11677 GCA_041478355.1 Terriglobia bacterium
GTTCCTGCAATCGGATAGCGGATGTGCCAGAGATGTCCCTGGCGCTCTTCGTGCACTGTTTCCAGGTCGCTGATGGCGGTGCGGCATTGCGGGCACCAGTTCACAATATAGTGCCCGCGATAAATCAATCCGTCTTCGTACAGGCGGACGAACACCTCGGTGACCGCGCGCGACAACTCCGGTGAAAGCGTGAAACGCTCGCGGGTCCAGTCGCAGCTTTCCCCCAGCTGCAGCATCTGCCGCGTAATCGTGCCGCCGGATTCTTCCTTCCACTCCCACACTTTGCGTTCGAACGCTTCGCGCCCCAGATCACGATAGTTGATTCCTTGCGCTGCCAGTTGGCGCACGACGACGCGTTGCGTGGATATTCCCGCGTGGTCTGTTCCGGGCAGGTACAGGGTGTTGTAGCCCTGCATGCGTCTCCAGCGCGTAAGGATATCGATCTCGGTATGGTCGAGCATATGGCCAATGTGCAGGGAACCCGTCACATTGGGGGGCGGAATGACGATCGAAAACACCGGTCCCGGAGCGCTCGAATCCGCGCGGAACAGATTTTCCTCTGCCCAGCGTTTTGCCCAGCGCCGCTCGATCTGTTGCGGCTCGTACGCTTTGGGAATTTCTCTTGGCATTTTCTCCGGCCCTTGGGGTTAAGACGCTTACTATACGGACGCTGACGCGGGTGGTCAAATCCATCAACTGCGGGGGCTACGCGCAAATGGGAGTTGAAACGCGAAAGCAGGTGACCTGGAACGCGCGGATGGCGGAAGCAAGCAGAGGACGAAAACAGAAAACTTGAGGTGGCTTGGAGTTTCTACTTCTTTTCGATGGTCCGGTGGACAAGCGCTTGAACGATGGGCCTCAAAAATTCCCGCGTAATGATATCAACGACCTGCGGGCTCATCTTATCTATAACTCTCTGCACCACTGCGTCGACCAGTGCCGGATCGGGCGCGCTAGACTGCTGTGAAGTAGGGGAGGCAGGCCCTGAGTTTTTAGTTTCGGCCGAGGGGATTTGTGCCCCCTGGCCCAGAGTGGACCCAACCATCTCGGCATTTACCTCAAGTGTTCCGGCTTCGATGGTGGCACTAAGTTCGCTCCATTCATCCATGGTGATTGGCCGCACAGTAGCTTCATTGACAAGCTCAGGTTGCGGCGGCGTCTGCGCGGGAAACTCTTGGGCAATCTGCGCATGGCTGTGTACCGCAGTGCCGGCGGCATCTGGAATCGGTTCGTGCCTCCCGGGAGCCGGCTCAGGATGGGGTTCTAACTCCTCTGGATGGGATGCGGCGAGCCATTCGAGGGGATTTGCGGCCAGATCTTCGGCCTCGCCGGATTGAGCCGTCAGAGGGGTCCCTGCTGCCGGGTCCAGTTGCACCGGTGCGGAATCCACTGTACTTGCCGATGAATCGTCTGGCTCTTCCCTGACAAGTTCCAGGGATTCAATAGAACTTGGCGATGTTTCGTCTTGCCCATCCCTAACCTGTTCCAAGGGTTTAACGGGTGGAAGCATGGCGTCCTCAGCTTGGGCCCATGCAGGGGGTTCAATTTTCGAGGAGGCTTGCAGGGAGTGTTCTTCCTGCGGTTTTACCTCGGCAGAATCACTCTTCCAGAAAATTGGATTGATTGCGCTGGCATTTCGAGAGCCGGTCAATATCTGTTCGTCGTCTAAATCGACGGGTTCGATCATCCCGGGCTTGTCGGATGCGAAGGGCTCCCTGTCAGCGGTTTCCAGCAACGTGCCAAATGCGACCGGTGGTTCATCTTCGCCGAAGGCCACACGCGCGGCAGGCGTCGGGAATTCCTGCTCCGATGATTCCGCGGATGCATCCGGCGACGACGGATAAGGTTCGGCAACCGTTCCCTGGCCGGCGGTTTCAAGCACGCGAACAGGCCCTTTCTTTTTCGGACTGGACGCCTCTGGCAAACGCTCGGCGGGTTGCCGTTGCAGCAGCGTCTGGACCATCGTAATCAGGGGGTCGGGCGGTACAAAAGGCTTTTTGAGAATACCATCCGCGCCCACGCGCTGGGCCTCATGTTCATCCAGGGGATCAAAAGCGCCCGCCAGCAGAACCACTGGAATGTGAGCAAACTTGGGGTTTTTCTTCAGCAATTCGCAAACTTCGTAGCCGCTGAGCACGGGCATGAAAATGTCAGCCACCACCAAGTCGGGAGTGAATTCGGAGAGTTTCCTTATGGCGGCCTCGCCATTGCTTACTGAAACTATATCTATACCGAGGGGCGCCAAGGCAAGAGCCACGGTTTTGTGGACATTACTGTTATCGTCGGCTAATAGAATCTTTGCCACGCGCAGTCCTCCGGGTTCCCCGGATAAATACCCTCGGCGTTTCACGAAGGCACATTTACCCTAAGATATTCGTAGCACCTTGGTCTAGGTGAGTCAATAAAGAGTGGGCAAGCATGTGTCGGAATACGCTAACCTGAACTAAAGTACAGGATAGGAGCTAAAGGTTCAAAAAGGCAGGACTTTGCGGATTCCCTTTTTTTTCTTGGTTGTGGATTCCTTGCTCTTGTCGGCCTGCGGCGCGGTATTTGTATTTGTGCTGTCCGTGGGTTGCGTCGCATTCGGGTCAGCGGTGGTACTTGGTGCGGGTGAATTCGCGGTGTTGTCCGGGGTGGGAGGGGTTGCATCAGAGGCGTCTGCCGCGGGCTGTGCCGGTGCGGGTATGCTGTCACGGCTTCCCGGCGTCACCGTTTCGACCGTCGCGCTATTGGCGCCCGCAATACCAGTTACACCTCCAGCCGGCTGCGGTCCGAAGCTGAGCGTTTCATCACCGGATTCGCTGGCGGGCGTCATCGTCGGTGGGCCGTTGTGAGATGCCGCAGAGACGTCCGGCCCGCTCTTTAGGATGCTTGTGGATCGGCGAATGAAGCCGGGGCGATCGCGGGCGGCTTGCTCATCTTTTTGCATCCGCGCCACCGCGGTGGGGTCTGGCTGCGGGACTGGAACGCCAAACTTGGTGAGTTTAGCCTTGGCATCGCCCGCCAGAGATGAAAGCGGATAATCCTTCACTATCCTGCTGTAATATCCGGCCGCGAGATCATTGTGCTCGGTCTTTTCATAGATTTCTCCGAGCATCCAGTTAGCCTTGTCGGCTTCGCTGTATAGCGGATACCGGTTCGCCAACTCGAGCAACCGCGCCCCGGCCGCCTTATAGGCGCCGCGCACGTAATAAAAGCGTGCAACCCTGAAGTTTCCTTCCGCCAATACCTCCTGGGTTTCGCGAAGACGCTGCTCGGCTTGCGCAACCAGTGGGCTGCTCGGATATTTTTCCAAGAAGGTTTGTAGTTCGGCCTCCGCTTGCACCGCTTCAGCGTGGTCGCGATCAGGTTTCTCCATCTGGCGGTAGTGCCCCATGCCAACTTGCAACTGCGCATAAGCGGATTCGTCCAGGAAAGGGAAGAAGGTGATGAAATCCTTGTACTCCACAATCGACTGCTTAAGCCCTGCCAGGCCGCCCTCCCGGTAGTAGGAGTCCGCGATGGCAAGTTTCGCCTTGGCGAGGTATTCGCTGTCTGGATAGGTGTTAATCAGGGTTTGCAGGGCTAGCCGCCCGACCGTGTAACGTCCGTGCTTTACGTCATCGGTGGCTTTGGAAAATAGGAGCTTATCGGGTTCGGCGGAAGTGCCCGCAATCGGGGCCGCCTTCTTCTTTCCAAGGCATCCGCCCAGCAGCGTCGCTGCCAAAACTACAATCCATAATTTATGGCTGTGTTTCAACAATTTTGCCTCAGGTCCTTTGCGCCAGCGCCTCATCGGCCGTTTCCTTCATGGAACGGACCGCCGCGGCTGCATCGCGAGTGCGAAAAATGGAGGTTCCCGCAACCAGGATGTCCGCTCCAGCGCGAACTAATTCAGTGATATTTTCCGGACCGACTCCCCCATCCACCTCAATCCGGTACGACCGATTATATCTCTCTCGAATTAATTTTAGCTCGCGAATCTTACCGAGCGCCCCAGGAATAAATTTCTGGCCTCCAAAGCCTGGATTCACCGACATCACCAGCACAAAATCCACTTCGCTCAAAACGTCGGAAAGCGCCGCTACCGGCGTCGCCGGATTAATCACAACCCCGGGCTGGCAGCCATGTTCCCGAATCATGGAGAGCGCTCGATCCAGATGCGGGGTAGCTTCCTGGTGCACGGAAATCATATTGGCCCCCGCCTCTGCGAATGCCTGAATGTACGTCTCCGGGCTCTCAATCATCAGATGCACATCCAGGGGTAACCTGGTTGCCTTTCGCAGCGATGCCACCACGGGAACCCCGATCGAAATGTTCGGCACAAAGTGTCCATCCATCACGTCCACGTGGAGCAAGGTGGCGCCACCACGTTCGACGGCACGAATTCCTTCTCCCAGGGATGCGAAGTCTGCGGCGAGGATGGAAGGGGCTATTTCAACCGGATAATTCACGATTTCTCCGTTGGCATCTTACCAGAATCGCGCATTTTATTGCATCGCCTCATGACCTTACTGCGCGACGACAAGTTCGACTGGAGTATCACTGGTTATTTTCGAGCCAGGTTCGGGAGTTTGCTCGATGACCGCTCCCTTGGGCCATTGCGAGGCGCTAGCTATCGTAATTTTAGGAAGTTTCAATCCCGTGCTAGTAATCAACCGACCCGCTTCGGGTTCTTGCATGCCTACCATCCACGGCATAACATAGCTCGGTGGCGGGGCGCCTTGCGCCGCCAAAATGTCCACGCTCAGGCTCGCGGCACGTGTTCCCGAAGCCGGGCTCTGTTGCAATACTGTATCCAGCGCGGCCTCCGGGGTTGAATAGGAGGTAACCTCGCCTAACTGCAAACCCGCCTGCAACAATTGAATTCGTGCGATGCGCAGGCTCTCCCCAGCAATGTCGGGTATGGTTACGTTTTGCGGTCCAAGGCTGAGCACGACGTGCGCATCCTGGGCAATTTTCATGTGCTCGCCCGCCGGTGGACTCTGCCGGGCCACGGCATTGGCAGGAAGATCGCTGTAAATTCGGTCCACGATCTTGAGTTGCAGTCCTCGTGCCTGAAGAAGGACTTGCGCATCCGTTGAGCTCTTGCCAACCAAGTTGGGCATGTCGACTTCGCGGCCCTGAATTGCAAAGCGCATGGCCATGACCGCGCTAAGAAACGCCGCCGCTGCCAGGATGAAGATAAGCAGCCCCATGCGCAGTAGCCATTCAATTCGCTCGCGAAAGCTCATCACCCAAATCTATCACGCAGCAGCCCTGGTGAGGGAAGGCGTTTTGCCGCAGAAGCACAGAGATTTAAAATAATAATAGTCAGGAGACAAAACCCTGTGAGGGCGACCCGGTTTACTTTTTCCGTTTGTCGTTTCTCTGTGCCCTCTGTGTCATGCCTTCTTGATAGTGTGCTCGATCAAAGCGGCGAAAAAGCCGTCCGTAGTGTGTTCAGGCGGGAACGTTCGAAAGAATCCGTCTTCATCAATGGCGCTCTCGGGCCGCACTGATTCTCGTAAGACCTTCTGAATCGCGTTTCTCGCGCTGACAACATGAAATTGTCCTTGCAATCCGGTCAGCGCTTCGCGCACGACGTGTTCATTCTCCTCCGGTTCGAGTGAGCATGTGGAATATTCGAGGCGGCCGTGTGGCGCGAGATATGCCAGGGCATTCCGCAGCAAACCAACCTGTCGCGCGTGCAAATCCTCCAGGTCTTCGGGGCGCAGACGCCACCGAATTTCCGGGTGGCGCGCAAGAGTTCCGGTTCCTGAACAGGGTGCATCAACCAGGATGCGATCGAACGGTCGTTCGAAAGGCATTGGCTCAGCCCCGTCGAGGGTGACGCAGGTGAGGTTTCGAACGCCGGCGGCTTCGAAGCGCTCCGCCATGGCACGCACGCGGCCACGGTGCAGATCGGCGGCAGTTACATGCCCCTGCGTTCCCGCATCGCGCTCAAGCAGAAGCGTCTTTCCGCCCGGGGCCGCACAAAGATCTAGAACCGTGTTTCCCGGCTCGACACCCAATAGATGCGCGACGGCCTGCGAAGCTTCATCCTGAATAACTATCCAACCCCGGCGCGCCGCCTCGCTTGCCGCGGGATTTCCTCCCTGCACGGTCCAAGAGTCTTGCAGCAGGTGCCCTGGTTCGACGATGCACCCTGCTTGCTTCAGCGACGCCATCGCTTCCTCTCGATGCAAGGCATCTAGCAGGTATCCCGAAAGAGCGGGAATTCGATTGTTCGCCTCCAGCAGTGCGCGCGTACGCGGTTCGCCGAACGTGTGCAGCCAACGAGTGACCAGCCATGCGGGATGCGAATGGAGTATTCCCAGGCGATCCACTAGCGGGAGGTTGCTTGGCAGCAGTGATGCAAAGGCGGCGCGTGAACGTCCCGCCTGCTCTGCTTGTTTGGCCGCCTTGCGCAGGACTGCATTCACCAGCGGGGCAGCGGACCGCTTGCGCGCGCGCTTGACCAGTTCGACCGATTCATGGACCGCGGCGTGAGCGGGCACGCGTTCCAGAAACCATAGTTGATAGACACCTAATCGCAGAGCGATGCGGACCTCGACATCCAGTGTTTTTGCAGTCTTGTTCAGGTTTCGGTCAACCAGGAAATCCAGCAGCCGCTGCCAGCGCAGAACACCCAGCGTCAATTCTGTCGCCAGGCCAGCGTCTTCGCTGCGAACACTGGGCACTAGTTCAGAGCGCAATGCTTCGTCAGCGTAGGCGTCCTGTGTTACGACGCGCCGCAAAACATCGAATGCAATGGTTCGCGCTTGCGAAATAGCCATAAGGGAATATGGAACCACACTATTCCGGGGAAGTGAAAAGATGTTGTAGCTCTGATGCTGTAGCTGGTCCCGGTCGGACCGGAACGAGGATTTTCCGTGAGTGACGAGAAAACCTCCGCGTCTAATCATTCGCATCCGCTGTGGACAAGAGATGCGGACTACTTCGAACCCATATGCAACTTCTACACAAATCGGTCGGTCGTGACTAGGCGAGCCCCATTTGCGAATTCCCGGGCAGAGATGCGCTTACGGCCCTCGAGCTGCACAAATTCAATCAGCAAATAAGTTCCTTCACCGCACACCACATTTACGGCTGCGGTTGAAGAAACAATATCGCCCGGCTTGATGCTGCCCTCGGCGGCCGCACCCCTTTCTGGACGGCCCCATAAGTGGCAGGTTTGTCCGCGAAACGTGGACTGTGCTCCGGGCCAGGGAGCGAAACCCCGCATACGGTTGTAGATTTGCCGGGCGGTGCGCGACCACTCGATCCGGCCATCCTCCTTCTTCAGAATTGGCGCGTAGGACGCCTTTTCATGATCTTGAGGAACGGGAGAAATCTCTCCGCGGTCAAATCGCAGCAGTGACTCCACGATAAGGCCGGCGCCGGTTTCACTCATGCGCACGCTTAATTCCGGCGCGGTTTCATCGGCGCCGATTTCGATTTCGCATTGCTCCAGGATGGGTCCGGTATCCATCCCGGCGTCAATTTGCATGGTGGTCAGGCCTGTCCTGGACTCTCCATTGGCAATGGCCCAGTGAATAGGTGCGGCGCCGCGATATAGAGGCAGCAGCGATGCATGCAGATTGAGCCAGCCTAGCCGGGGGATCGTCAGAAGGGGTCCGGGGATAATCTGTCCATAGGCAATGATTACGACTGCGTCGGGCGCAATGCGCTTTAGGAATTCCTGCGAGGATTCGGACTTAATCGTTTCCGGCTGAAAAACCTGGAAGCCGGCCTTGAGGGCCGCGTCTTTGACTGGGCAGTTGCTGACCTTTTGGCCCCGGCCGCGCGGCCGGTCAGGTTGTGTGACCACGGCGTCCACGGAAATCCCGGGTTCGGCGGCCAGCCGCTGAAGCGAGGGTACGGCGAATTCCGGTGTGCCACAAAATACGATGCGCATGGAGGACACTCGCGCGCTTCCGATTACCAATCGCCGGTCTTCCGCAACTTGCGGATACGGCGCTTGATCAGGTCTCTCTTGAGCATACTGAGATGCTGTATAAACAGGATTCCGTTCAGGTGATCGATTTCGTGGCAAAAGGCGCGGGCCAGCAAGCCCTCGCCGCGCATCTCAAAAGTTTCGCCCTTCACGTTCTGGGCGCGCACGGTCACGTAGGCCGGCCGCAGCACCGAGCCCCGAAATCCGGGCAGGGAAAGACACCCTTCCTCTTCCCGCTGGTCTCCCTGGACGTAAATGATTTCCGGGTTTGCGAGCACCAGCTTGGCCTCGGGAGTTTTTCCCAGGCTGACATCGATGACGGCGAGCTTCTTAGCCAGGCCAATTTGCGTTGCGGCCAGGCCGACGCCCTGCGCTACATACATCGATTCGAACATGTCCTCGCACAGCTTGGCCAGTTCGTCGTCAAATTGCTCCACAGGTTTAGCCGTAGACTCTAAAACGGGTGCGCCGTACTTGGTAATCGGATAAATCATCTCAGCAATTCACCTGACTTTTTTTAACCACGGATTCACACGAATATTGTTTCTGTTTTGTGATTTCAATTCAGTCCACGGAGCGCCACTCGATAGGTAGCCGTTTTGGCGCATTCCCGTGAACAAGAATGTTAGGCAGATAGAGATCGAGAGCTTTGGAAATTCTTTGTTTATCGGTGTTCATCCGCGTGCATCCGTGGTTTCAAAACTCCTTCAGTTGCTTCAAGTACCCGTCAAAATTGCGGCGTGTTTCGGCGAGGGAATCTCCGCCGAATTTTTCGAGCAGCGATTGTGTGAGCGCCAGCGAGACCATCGCTTCTCCCGCGACGCCCCCGGCGGGAACCACGCACACGTCGGAGCGTTCATACGCGGCGGAAATCGGTTGCTTGGTTACCATGTCGGCGGTGCCCAGAGGACTTCGCAACGTGGAGATGGGTTTCAGATAGCCGCGCACGACGACGTCCTCGCCATTGGTGATGCCGCCCTCGAGCCCCCCGGCGCGGTTGGTGGCGCGAGTGAACCGCTTGCCCGCCGGATCGTAGCCGATTTCGTCCATCACTTCGGAACCGTAAGAAGTAGCCGCGGCAATGCCCGCGCCAATTTCAACACCCTTCACCGCCTGGATGGACATCACCGCTTGCGCCAGGCGCGCATCCAGCTTTTCGTCCCACTGCGCGTGCGATCCCAGACCCGGAACCACGTGGTGAGCGACCACCTCGAAGATTCCTCCCACGGTGTTTCCCGCGCGATGCACCAGGTCGACTTCGCCCTTCATTTTGTTTTCGGTTTCGAGATCGATGCAGCGCAGCGGGGAGTCCAGGTTGGCGCAAATCTTCTGGATTTCGCTCCAGGTGGCCGCGCGCTCCAGGCGCGCCTTGCCAACCGAGATCACGTGACTGAGCACTTCACAGTCAAATTGCCGGAGAATGAGTTTGGCAATCGCGCCCGCGGCCACGCGGGCGGCAGTTTCTCGCGCCGACGCGCGCTCCAAAATGTAGCGCGCATCATGAAAATTGAATTTCATCGAGCCCGCCAGGTCCGCATGGCCTGGGCGCGGGGAAGTCAGCGGGCGGCGGTCGCCTTCGGTGCCAGGAACGTTTTCAACCGACAGGGCTTTTTCCCAATTGGCCCAATCCCGATTTTCGATTCGCAAGGCAATCGGCGCGCCGATGGTCTGCCCGTGGCGTATCCCGGCGATTGCTTCGACGCGGTCTTTTTCGATTTTCTGGCGGCCGCCCCGTCCATAGCCCAGTTGCCTGCGGTGCAGCTCCCGGTCGAGGAAACCGAAGTCAATGGGCACACCTGCGGGAGCGCCGCTGATCCATGCGATCAGGGCCTGACCATGAGACTCACCCGCTGTGACGAAGCGAAACATCGAAGGCTCCGCATTCTATCGGACCCGGCACGGCTCGTAAAGCCATGAAACCGAGCGGTCATGAAAAATTGCGATTCACATATTACGATGCTTGACGCGCCCCGCCTCGACCCGTACGCTGTCTGGGAGCTTAGCCGTGTCGAGGGTGCCCCTTCGGCGACCGATGGCGACAACAGACCCCAAATTTCTGGAGCGCGATTCGATTTCGCTGACTGGCGTCATAGCGGACGGCGCCAAGCAGCGCATCATGGTCTTGCAGGAGTACGCGCTGCTGTCGATCAAGTCGATCACCAACCTGTTTCAACCGCCATATTATGTCTCCGACATTCTGGAACAGATGGACATCATCGGTGTTGGCTCATTGCCCATCGTGGTCTTGACGGGCTTCTTTATAGGCGCGGTTATGGTACTGCAAACGGCGGCCCAGTTCGAGCGTTTCGGCCAAACGACGCTGACCGCTGATTTGGTGTCCCTGGCATTGGTGCGCGAACTGGGACCGGTGATTGCCGGGCTGCTGGTCGCCGGTCGCAACTCCTCCGGGATTGCGTCAGAGATCGGCTCGATGGTTGTGACCGAGCAGGTGGATGCGATGCGCGCAATGGGCACCGATCCGACGCGAAAACTGGTGACCCCGCGCGTGGTAGCGACCGTTCTGATGCTTCCGCTATTGACGGCGGTAGCGGATTTCGTCGGGCTGATCGGCGGCTATGTCATTTCGTCCTTTACGCTTCGGCTGGGCGCAATCTCGTTTTGGACCCGCGCGATCGATGTGCTGGAGTTCTCAGATCTCATGCAAGGACTTGCGAAACCCGTGGTCTTGGGCTTCATTCTATCGACGGTAGCCTGTTATCAGGGTCTGACGGTACGCGGTGGAACCCAAGGCGTAGGCCGCGCGACAACGCAGGCAGTTGTTGTTTCCTCGGTGTTCATCCTGATTGCCGACTTCTTCATGACCAAGATCATGCTATTTCTCGGCGGGCACGTTTTCTAAATCCTTTTGGATTCGGCGCCCCAAGCAACAGGTTTCCATCTATAATCACCTCTGCGATTGCACGGGACCGCCGCGAATGCGGCGCACTCGCTCTATCCAACCATGACCACGGACGCCGCCAGCGAGCCGGTTATTTCCTTTCAAGATGTGCGTATTGGTTTCGGCGAAGGCGACATTCTCACCGGCCTGACGTTTTCGGTCGCGCCGCGTGAGACCAAAGTCCTGATCGGCGAGAGCGGGACCGGAAAAACTCTGGTGCTGAAACTGGCTGCGGGGCTTCTGAAACCCGATTCCGGCACGGTCCGTGTGCTGGGGCGTGCTCTTGCCACCCAGCCGGAAAAAGATTTGCTGGATTTCCGCCGGCATATTGGATTTGTATTTCAAGAGGGGGCGCTGTTTGATTCGTTGAGCGTCGCGGACAATGTGGCTTATCGATTGCGAGAGGATGGTGTTGGGGAAAGCGAGATCGAGGAGCGCGTTCGAGAATCATTGCGATTCGTCGAAATGGAAGAAGCGATCGATAAATTCCCTTCAGAACTGTCGGGAGGCATGAAGCGGCGCGTATCCATCGCGCGGGCCCTGATCGCCCAGCCTCCGGTTGTTCTCTACGATTCTCCCACGGCGGGACTCGACCCGGTGACGGCGCAGACGATCATCACGCTGATCCTGCGCTTGCGGGATTTGCAGGGCGTAACGTCATTGCTGGCCACGCACCGGTTGCAGGATGCATTCGGCCTGGCGAATTACCGCTTCGACGCGCAGACTGGGCGCGTCGTGCCGGCCCCGCAAAACGGAAATGGCTCGCGTGCCGCAATGCCCGCGACGAACTTTGTGGTCTTGCGCGGCGGAAAAATTTATTTCGAGGGAAGCCCGGAAGCCATTGCTGATTCCCGTGACGA
>JBGOVX010000266.1:0-3151 GCA_041478355.1 Terriglobia bacterium
ATCTGGATAAGTAGGGGAATCTCGCGCGGAAGCGCGGCAGCTTGACAAAACAGCGTGCGATTCGTAGCGTACCAACGCCCGCAGTCGTCCGGGCAATAACAGGAGATCTAATTTTTCCTTGAAGCAGCGCGGAGAACTCGCCCGGTTGTTGCAATATATCAAGCCGTACCGGATGCGGCTTGCCTCGGGTGTTTTGTGCCTGTTCGTTGTGGGGCTGTCGGAAGGGGTCATCGCGCTGATGATCACCCCGATTTTCGACAGAGTCCTCAATCCCGGCGCTCCCGACAGCAGGCTTTTCCTGATCCAAAACCCCTTCACCCATCAGAAATTTTATCTGAACTCTTTTCTTCCCCAGATTCATAGTGTCGGAACCATGTTTGCCATCGCCATTCTGGTGGTGTTTTTAGGTAGGGCCATCGCGGAGTACTTTGGCAATACCCAGGTGCAATACGCGGGAATTGCCGGTGTCACCGATCTCAGGAACCAGGCTTACGCCAAAGTGGTCCGGCAGCCAATCGGTTTCTTTCAGCATCATCCGACCGGACGCGTGATGTCCACCATCATCAATGACGTGGAGCGCGTAAGGAACACTTTTTCCGAGTTTATGGCGCTTGGCTTCCGGCACACCTTCATGCTTTTTTTCTTGCTGATCGTCCTGATGGCGACCAACTGGAAAATGGCGATCGGTTCCATGGTGCTGCTGCCGATGGTGGTCTGGCCGGTGAGGACTCTGGGCAAACGTATCCGGCGCTCGACCGAAAAAATACAAGCCGGCATTGGCGACCTGAGCCAGATTCTGGAGGAGACGGTCAGCGGGAACCGCGTGGTGAAGGCCTTCGGGATGGAGGACTTCGAAGTCGGGAAGTTTCAGAAATCTTCGCGCCACCTGTTGCAGGAAAACATGAGGTGGATCCGCGCATTAATGATTACTTCTCCCCTGATGGATCTGCTGGGCGCTGTCGTAATCGTCCTGATGCTGATGTATGGCCGCGTGCTGATCAAGCAGGGCCAGATGACCGCGGGAACGTTCGTCACTTTTTTTTACGCGCTATTCAGGTCCTACGAACCCGTGAAAGGATTGGGCACGGTCTACCAACAGTTCGAGCAGGCGTTCGGGGCGACCGCGAAGGTCTTTGAGTATCTGGGATTCGCGGAAGAGCCGGCGGATGAGCCGGGCGTGCGCGTGTTGCCTCCATTTTCCCGGACCGTGGAATTTGACCGCGTGAATTTTGAATACGATCCCCAGACGCCGATCCTGCGGGATGTGTCGCTGCAGGCGCGCGCCGGAGAAGTGATAGCCATTGTCGGCTCCAGCGGAGCGGGCAAGACCACGCTGGTAAACCTGCTGCCGCGTTTCTATGCCGCAAGTTCCGGGACTGTGCGGCTCGACGGGATGGATGTGCGCAACGTTACCCTGCGCTCCCTCCGCGGGCAGATGGCCATCGTGACGCAGGAGACCATTCTGTTTAACGACACCGTCTGGAATAACATTTGCTATGGCCGCCCCGAACTCCCGCGGGAAAAAGTGGAAACCGCGGCGAAGGCGGCCCTGGCACACGACTTTATCCTCGAACTGCCCAACGGATACCAGACAATGCTTGGCGACCGTGGGCAGCGGTTAAGCGGGGGGCAGCGCCAGCGCATCGCCATTGCGCGCGCGATCCTGAAGGATTCACCAATCCTGATTTTAGACGAAGCGACCTCGGAGCTCGATTCCGAATCCGAAATGCTGGTGCAGCGCGCGCTTTCGAATCTGATGACGGGGCGCACCGCGTTCGTGATCGCGCACCGGCTTTCGACCATCCGGCGCGCGGACAAAATTGTTGTCCTCGAAGACGGAACCATTACCGAGGTGGGCACGCACCAGGAGCTGCTCGCCCGGGGCGGCACCTATGCGCGGCTTTACGAAATGCAGTTCGCCGATGCCGACGACGCGGCCACCCCCGCGCCCAAGGGC
Organism: Terriglobia bacterium; assembly: GCA_041478355.1. Taxonomy (GTDB): domain Bacteria; phylum Acidobacteriota; class Terriglobia; order Acidiferrales; family UBA7541; genus Palsa-360. Next base: position 1,958 of record JBGOVX010000266.1, read on the forward strand.
AACCGATGAAGGCCGCCGCTGCCTCCACGGGGATTCGCTCCATGACCGGATTCGCGCAGGCGCGTATCGAGCGTGATGGCTGGTCCCTGCGGATCAACCTGCGCAGCGTGAATCATCGCTTCCTGGATCTTCATCTTCGAATGCCTGATGGCTTTGAAGTGTTCGAATCGCGAATCCGGCAAGCGCTTCGCAACCGCTTGCGGCGCGGACATGTGGACGTCAACGTGTATTACGAACCCGCCGGGCCCGCCGCCGTGGAAGTGAATCGCGAAGTGGCGGGCGCCTACCTGCAGGCGGTACAGCAATTGCGGTTGGAGTTTGACGTAAAGACCGAACCGGACCTGATCGCTCTATTGCGATTACCCGGGGTTGTGGCCGCACCCGGAGCGGCCGGTGAATTGCACGACGAGAAAACGCAAGAGAAGTTGGGCGCGCAAGTGGATGCTTGCATGGAGCAAGCGCTCGAACGCCTTGAAACGATGCGGCGGTCCGAAGGTCAGGCGCTTTGCGCGGAGATGCAGGGGATGCTGGGACGGATTTCGGAAAAGACGATGGAGACCGAATCGCTCGCCGAGCGAGTGCGTCCCGCGTTCGCGCGCCGGCTTACCATTAGGCTGAACGAACTGCTGGAGGGCGTGCAGATCGATCCGGCTCGCCTCGCCCAGGAGGCCGCGCTGCTGGCCGAGCGCAGCGACGTGAGCGAGGAGCTGGCCCGGCTGCGAAGCCACGTCGAGCAGTTCCAAAAACTTCTCGCCATCGCGGGGGAGTCAGGCAAGAAGCTGGATTTTCTTTTGCAGGAAATGCAGCGCGAGGCCAATACGTTGCTCTCCAAGACTCCAGGTGTGGAAGCCGAGGGCCTGGCAATCACGGGTCTGGCGCTGGAAATTAAATCTGAAATTGAGAAACTCCGCGAACAGGCGCAGAACGTCGAATGACCGAGCAAGCACGGCAGCCGCTGGTGTTCATAGTCTCCGGGCCGTCCGGCTCGGGCAAATCCACGCTGGTGGAAAAAATGCTGGCCGTTCCCGGAACGATGTTTTCCATATCGTGCACAACGCGGCCGCCCAGGACTACCGAAAGCCCCGGAAAATGGTATGATTTTGTTTCCGAAGCCGAATTCGACCGCATGGCCAGCCAGGGTGAATTTCTTGAGCATGCCCGGGTCTTCGGCAAGCATCAATACGGCACGCCGCG
>JBGOVX010000015.1:0-32312 GCA_041478355.1 Terriglobia bacterium
AAGACAAGGTCGAACAGAAGTTGTCGGTCTTCAAGCAAGAGGACGTTCCGGTCAGCTTCGGCCTGGTGGTTGACAATAGCGGCAGCATGCGGGACAAGCGTCCGCAAGTGAACGCCGCAGCCCTCACGTTCGTCAAGACCTCCAACCCTCAGGATGAGGGGTTTGTCGTCAACTTCAACGACGAATACTACCTGGATACCGAACATGATTTCACAAACGATCTGAACGAAATGAAGACGGCTCTGGAGCGCATCGACGCCCGCGGCAGCACGGCGCTGTACGATGCCGTAATCGGCTCGCTCGATCACCTGAAAAAAGGCACCCGGGACAAGAAAGTGATCCTTGTCGTGACCGACGGCGAAGACAACGCCAGCCGGCATTCCTTGGAAAACACCGTGGAGCAGGCCCAGCGAAATGATGCCGTAATTTACGCCGTGGGCGTATTCAGCGACGACGACATTAAGCACAACAAACGCACCATGAAGAAAGCGCGCACCGCGCTTTCTCAGCTCGCTAACGCCACCGGCGGCCTGGCTTTTTTCCCGGAAACCGCCAACGATACAGAAGCGATCTGCACGCAGATTGCCCACGACATTCGCAATCAATACACGCTGGCATACTATCCGACCAACGTAGCGCACGACGGGTCGTTCCGCGCGGTTCAGGTAGAAGTCGTATCCCCGCGAGGGACCGGGAAGCTCTCTGTGCGCACGCGCGCCGGGTATTACGCTTCGCGCGCGCCGTCTTCGGGTAACTGAAACTTCAATCCAGGTGGATCATTCGCAGGAAGCTCCGGCCATGTGGAATTGCCGCGCCGAAATTTTCCGCTATGGTCTGTCCCATGTCGGCCAGTGTGTCCCGCACGCCCAGGTTGACGCCACGCTTCCCTGCCGCGCTATATGTCAGGATGGGCACGTATTCGCGCGAATGATCGGTCGTCGGCCATGCTGGGTCGGGATCGCAACCGTGATCGGCGGTAATGATCAACAGGTCGCGCGGCGCCAGTGCTCTCAGAAGTGGCGCTAGCTGCACGTCAAATTCTTCAAGCGACTTCGCAAATCCCTCCACATCTTTTCGGTGACCGTAGAGCATGTCGAAATCCACCAGGCTCATGAAGACCAGGCCGGTTTTTTGTTTGCCTAGCGCCGTGTGCAGCTTCTGCATGCCGTCGGCGTTGTCCTTGGTCGTCACGTAGTGGTCCACGCCGCGGCCATTGTAGATGTCGTGAATCTTGCCGATACCGAAAATCGGCACGCTGCGCTCGACCAGCACATCCATCAACATCGGGCGCGGCGGTTCGATCGCGTAATCGTGGCGGCGCTCGGTGCGCCTAAAATTTCCTGGCGTGCCGGTGAAGGGACGCGCGATGACTCTGCCAACTTTGTGCGGCCCATCGAGCATTTTGCGGGCGATCTCGCACATGCGATACAGCTCCGCGATCGGGATTACCTCTTCGTGCGCGGCAATCTGGAACACGCTGTCACCGGAGGTGTACACGATCGGAAATCCCGTGCGGACGTGCTCGTCGCCCAACTCTTTGAGGATTTCGGTTCCCGAGGCAGGCTTGTTGCCAATTGTCCTGCGGCCAATCGCGCGTTCGAACTCCTGCATCAATGCACGCGGAAATCCATGCTTGTAAACAGGAAAAGCCTGCGGCAGCCATATCCCCGCCATCTCCCAGTGACCGGTGGTGGTGTCCTTTCCCGGCGAATGCGTCGCGCCCTTCCCGTAGCAGCCATCTGGGCTGGCAAGAGGCGTCAGATGGTCGAGCGGCGCAATGTTGGCGAGCCCCAGCCGCACCAGATTGGGCAGCGCCAACGCTCGCGACTTCGCAATGTGGCCAAGCGTGTTGCGGCCTACATCTCCGTAGTCGGCGGCGTCGGGCAGTTCGCCGATCCCCACGCTGTCCAGCACGATCCAGATGATGCGTTCGAATGCCGCCATGATAGCCCTCGGAAATAAGTATACAGTGTGATGTCTCTGGTTTCAGTAGCGCCGGCGCTTGCCATGAGATGGACCGAAGGGTCCCGCCGCTGCCGCAGTGGGCTACGTTGTGACGTCCCTTCGGGACTCCCAGAAATGCAAATTGAGTCCGCTACCCGGGAAACCGTAATTGGCCTGATTGCTCGCATCCTTACAACCACGTATAATTGAAAGTTTAAACCGGCGTCTCCAAAGACATCGGGGAGTGGGGTCGCGTGCCTGCAAGAGAAAATGGCGCCACAGATCAATTGGTTACCAACCCGATCATGGGTGCCCCGGAGCAGGAAGTCATCCAGGTGCGCGGAGCGCGCGTTCACAACCTAAAGAACATCAGCTTCGATATTCCGCACAACGCCATCACCCTGGTCACGGGAGTTTCCGGATCGGGCAAGTCCAGCCTGGCGTTCGACACGATTTATGCGGAGGGCCAGCGGCGCTACATCGAATCGCTTTCGGCGTATGCGCGGCAATTTCTGGAGCGCATCGAAAAGCCGGACGTGGATGAAATTACGGGCATCGCTCCGGCCATCGCCATCAAGCAGAAGAACACGACCCGCAATCCGCGTTCAACGGTCGCAACCGCTACCGAAATTTATGACTACCTTCGCCTGCTTTACGCGCGCGCTGGGCGCACGTTCTGCGCCAATTGCGGCCACCAAGTGCGCAAGGATACGATGGACGAGATCGCCGCGCGAGTGCTTGCGCTACCACAAGGCCGGCGATTTTACGTGCTCTTCCCCCTGGAGCTGAGCGCTCCGCCTCCCACCGTGCCGCGCCGCGCCGCGCCCAAAAAGGCGCCCAAGGTATCTCCAGAAGCGATTCGGCAGGCTCTTGCTTCGCTGCAACGGCGCGGTTTCCAGCGGCTATACCAGGCGGGCCGGATGCATGAGTTCTCATCGCCGGAGACACTGCTGGACATAGATTTCTCGCATCCAGTTTACGTCGTCGTGGACCGCCTGGCGATCGATCCTGAAATGCGCTCCCGCCTGATCGATTCTGTCGAAATCTGCTATCGCGAAGGGCGTGGAGAAGCAATCCTGGAATTTGTTCCCGAGCCAAGCGGCGTCGCGGAAAGAATGGTGTTCAATGAACGGTTCGAATGCAAAACATGCGGGGTAGTGTATCAGGAGCCCGAGCCGCGTTTATTTTCCTTTAACAGTCCCTACGGCGCTTGCCCTCGCTGCCAGGGGTTCGGCAATACGGTCGATTTTGATATCAACCTGGTGATTCCCGACCGCAGCGTGTCGCTCAACGATGGTGCGATACTGCCGTGGACCAAACCGCGCTACCGCGCGTTGCTGCTCGATCTGAAGACATTTGCCCGCGCCAATAACATTCCGCTGGATGTTCCCTTTCGCAATTTGACGGCTGCGCAGCGCGACCTGGTGATCGAGGGCGATCCTAAATCCAAGTATTCCGGTATCAATGGCTTCTTCAAATGGCTGGAGCGAAAGAAATACAGGCTTCACGTGCGCGTCTTCCTCAGCCGCTATCGCGGATACGCCGTTTGCCCGGAGTGCCACGGAACGCGGCTCCGTGCCGAGGCGCGAGCGGTTCGCCTCTCCGGCAAATCCATTACCGAAGTCTGCGCGATGACCGTTGCGCAGGGACGCCAATTCATCGACACCCTGGAGCTAAGCATCGAGCAGGCAGCCATTGCCGATAAAATTCTGGAAGAAATTCGCCAGCGCCTCCGTTTCCTGGATGAAGTCGGCCTGGACTATCTGTCGCTGGATCGCCTGGCGTCGACGCTGTCCGGCGGCGAGGCCCAACGCATTCAGCTGGCTACCTCTCTGGGTTCGCATCTGGTCGGAGCGCTCTACGTTCTCGACGAGCCTTCGATTGGACTGCACCCGCGCGACACGCACCGCCTGATCGACATCCTGAAGAGCTTGCGCGACCTGGGAAACACGATTCTGGTTGTCGAGCATGATCCCGATACGATTGCCGCTGCCGACTACGTGATCGATCTGGGTCCCGGCGCGGGCGAACTTGGCGGGAACCTGCTGTTTGCCGGGCCGCGCAGCCAGCTTGCGCAAAGCCGCGAATCGTTGACGGCTCGATATCTCAACGGCGAACTTCGCATTCCCGTTCCGTCGCTGCGCCATAAACCAACCGGCCGCTTTCTGCGCATCTTCGGAGCCTGCGCGCATAATCTGCAAAATATTGATTTAATGATTCCGCTGGGGGTGCTGGTGGCCGTCACGGGAGTCTCCGGCTCGGGGAAATCCACGCTCGTACATGACGTTCTCTACAAGGCGCTTGAGGCTTGCCGCACCGGCGGCACCTTTGCGGGATTGTGCAATCGGATCGAGGGCGACCACCTGCTCCAGCCCGTCGTCCTGGTCGATCAATCCCCGATCGGCCGCACGCCGCGTTCGAATCCCTCCACCTATTTGAAGGCGTTTGACGCGATTCGTGAACTGTTTGCCGCTACGCCGGAGGCGAAAAAACGCGGCTATTCACCGGGACATTTTTCGTTCAACATTCCCGGGGGCCGCTGCGAGGCCTGCCAGGGCGAAGGCACGGTGACGGTGGAAATGCAATTCCTGGCCGACGTCGAGCTGATTTGCGAGGAATGCCGCGGCACGCGATTCAAAAGCGGCGTGCTCGAAGTTCGTTACCGCGACAAAAATGTGCACGAGGTGCTCCAACTCACGGTTCGCGAGGCCCTGGCATTTTTTGCCGGCATCCCGAAAATCACCTCGAAACTGAGAATTCTAGACGAAGTAGGCCTCGGGTACCTCCGCCTGGGACAGTCCGCGACGACGCTCTCCGGTGGCGAAGCGCAACGCCTGAAGCTGGCCGCGCATCTCACCATGCAGGCAAATGAAGGTGTCTTGTATATCTTTGACGAGCCCACGACCGGGCTTCATTTTGACGATATCCAAAAGCTGCTGACCGCTTTTCGCAAGCTGATCGACGGAGGCGCTTCGATTCTGGTGATCGAGCACAACCTGGACATCATCAAGTCCGCCGACTGGATTATCGATCTTGGCCCGGAAGGCGGAGCGCAGGGCGGCCGCATCGTCGCTACCGGAACACCCGAACAGGTCGCGCGGAATACGCACTCTTACACGGGGAAGTACTTGACGCGCGTGCTCAACAACCGCAATTCAGGCGCACAGAGTTCCAATCAAGGCAAAGGCGGGCGGAATTCCGGCACGCCGCGCAAATTACCAACATGATGGGAGCAACAAATCGCCGGGCGCGTCCTTTCCAGTGCCGGCTCACGGCTTGGATGATTGTGCTTGTTTTCGCCGCATCCGGTCGAATGTTGCCCGCGCAATCGCAACGAAAAACTCCGGCCAAGCCGAGCGCGCAATCCACTACTTCCTCGCCAAAGCAAGACCCGCTGGCGCCGCTCCTGCAACAGGCGAAGGAGGCCATCGACAAAGAAGACTTTATCGCAGCCGTGGAACCGCTTCAGAAATACATCGCCCAGCGCTCCGATGATTCTTACGCGCATTTTCAGCTGGGTTACGCCTACGCGGGACTAAAGCATTGGGAGGATTCCAAAGCCGAATTTACTCGCGCGATTTCCCTGGACCCCAAGATGGCGCCGGCGCACTTGAACCTCGGACTGGTGCTGATGGAAAGCGACGCCGGCGCAGCCGCCGAATCCTTCGGTCGCGCGTCCGAACTGCTGCCCACCGAGAGCAGGCCGCGGTTTCTCACGGGATTCGCATTCGAACGCGCCGGTAAGTTGAACGAGGCGATTGAGCAATATCAGGGTGCCGTGGCGCTTGCACCCAAAGATTATGAATATCAGTTCGCTCTGGGACGAGTCCTGCTTCGAACAGGTAAGGGGGCCGATGCCGAAAGCCATTTCCGCGCGGCAGTCGACGCTCGCGGCGATTCCGCACCCGCGCGACTGGGCCTGGCAAACGCTTTACTCGCGCAAAAGAAATATGCTGCTGGAACCGACGCACTGGCCGAGTATCTAAAGCTGAATCCGGGCGACCGCGACGCTCACTTCGATCGCGCTTCCGCTCTGATGGAAATCGATCGCTACGATGACGCACTTGCCGATTTGGACTCTGCCGAGGCGGGCTCCGCGCCCACGGCCGAAGGGCTCAAGATGCGCGGGAACATTTATATGCAGCAGAAGAAATGGAAGCAGGCCGGCGACATCCTTGTGCAGGCGATACAGGCATCTCCACAAGACACCGAGATGCCTACGTGGCTGGGCCATGTCGAGATCGAGCTGCGCGAGTACCCTGCGGCGATAAAGATTCTGGGCCAGGCATACTCCAGCAATCCGCAATCTCTCGAGATTCTTCGTTATTTAATCAGCGCGTTCTACCTGAATGAGGATTACACCGCGACCCTCGGGGCCATGGACCGTCTGGCCAAGATGGAACCAATGAAGCCCTACTCCTGGTTTGTGCGGGCAATCTGTTACGATAAACTTTCACAAAAGGCCGAGGCCATTGACGCGTATCAGAAATTTCTCGATCAGGACAACCAAGAGCATGACACTCAGAACCTTCTGGCGCGCCATCGCATGCTTGCCCTGCAAAAAGAGCTGGCACAGTCCCCCAAGCAACGGAAGAAATGACGTGAAGGGTATACCTACATTGATTAGAATCGGATTCGCAGCAATCGCCGCCCTGACAGTGATCACTTTCCTTCCCGCGCAGGATCGCGTTGCCCCCTTGCTTGCTCAATACCAGCATGAAGCGGACCCGGTACGCAAGGCCCGGGCACTGGTAAAGCTCGGATACGCGCAGATTGATTTTGCCCGGCAACAACTAAATGCGGGGGAAGACGTCAATTCCCTCGGGACCCTTCAGCAATATCGAGATGAGGTTAAGCAAACCGTTGACGGCCTGGCAGCCACCGGCGTCGATGCCGAAAAAAAACCGGCGGGTTTCAAAGAGCTTCAGATCAGCCTGCGCGAGACGATTCGGAAGATCGATGATCTAATCTTGACGCTTCCCGTGGACAAGCGCCCTTTTTTCCGCGAGGTACGCACCGACCTGGTGACGATACAGAATGGCCTGATCGACGCGCTCTTTCCCCGCAAACCCGGTCATAATCCGGGGAAACCCAATCCATGAGGTGGCCGATGCGATCAAGACACTTGCCGCCTGTCCTGCTTTTGTCCGTTGCATTCTTCTCCATTGCTCCCTCTGCGCGGTCCAGGGCCCCGCAGAAAAAGGAATATTTGAGTGATGCCGAAGCGGACAAGATACGCGATGCCGCAACCAGCGGACCACGCATCAAGCTGTACGCCCTGTTCGCAGCAGATCGCATCAAGAAACTTCAATATGAGTTTGCGCACATTGATCCTACCGACGCCAAACGAACCGACCGCCTCAACAACCTGATTAATAGTTATTCAGGCTGCATTGATGATGCCACTGACCTGATTGAACTTGGCATCGAGAAGCAGGAAGACATTCGCGAAGGCGTGAAGGAACTGCAAGCACGGATCAAGGAATTCTTATCCTATCTTCGGGAACTGTCGGCCAGGGGTCCTGAGCGCGAAACCTATAAGGAAAATCTTGATGATGCCATCGAGGCTACCCAGGACGCCGCAAAAGATGTAGAAAAAGCCGCAAAAGAAATGGCGCCACCTCCTGTGCGGCGCAAACCGTCGTGAACAAAGCCGCACATGCGAGGACCGGGCGCCGCCAACCCGACACACTCCTGGGCGGAGACCGAATTTTTCAGCGTATTTTCACGCGACTCGGCTGTCAGGGGCGTCCGCCACATTTCATCGTGGAATTGTATCCCTACGCAAACCTTGCCCATACCCTGCGCCTGCGGGACCACGTGGCGCACGTGCGGCTCTCGGACATCCTGCGCGACGCTCCCGTGCCCGTGATCGAGGCGGCCGCGGCCATCTTGCTCGGGCAGATGTATCGCCGCCGATTACCAGGCGAAATGCGTGATCTATATCGTCAGTTTTCGCTCGCGCACTCCACGCGCCGCCACATTGCGCGTGTGCGCCTCAAACGCGCCCGCAGAATCAATCACAATCCGTGCGGCACGGCCCACGATCTCGCTCCCATGTTCGTGGCGCTCAATCTGGAATATTTTCAAGGGAACCTGCACCGCCCCCGCCTCGCGTGGAGCCCTCGCCCGTGGCGCTCCCAGTTCGGCTGCTTCGATCCTTCACTCGATCAAATCGTAATGAACAGCCGGCTGGATCGGCCTGACGTGCCCGCCTACGCCGTCGAATTCATCCTCTATCACGAAATGCTTCACGTGAAGCATCCTTTGCGCGCCGCAGCATGCGGCCTGCAGGCGCATTCCCCTGAATTCCGCGGCGAGGAAAAACGGTTCGCGCAGTATGTGCGAGCCCGAAAGTTTCTGGAACATTTGCGCTAGAGGGCATTTTCAAGCACCTGCCCGCCTGAAGGCGAGCGCTACAGATTCCTGCCACAACTTATTGCGTAAGGTGTTTGGGGGACTGCTGGGCGGTTTTCTGTTCGATCGCGGCAATGCGTTTTTTCACCTTGGCTGCATCTTCCGCGCGTGGCAGGATTTCCAGGTATTTCTTGTAGGATTCGATGGCCTTTTTGTCCGCGTGTTTCTTTTCGTAGGCTTCGCCCAACAGTCTCCAGGGTTTTGCCAGGCCGGGTTGAAAACGGGTCGCATCCTCAAAACGATCGATTGCCGCGTCGACATTTCCCGTCTTCATGTAAAACGTTCCGATTTCAATGCTTTTCTCCGCATGGAAAGGGTCGAATGCGGGCTCCTCCGGCTTCTCTGGTGGTGGCGGGGGTGGCGGAGTAGACGGAGAAATTTGCCGCGCCATCAGCGAGGAAGCGCTGGCCAGCAGGATTACACTAAACAACAGGCGTCTCCGCAATGTCACGTTCCGCGCAGATTAGGATTCACTTTGCTATCATGGAAGTTGCCCAGGCGCCAGGCAGCCACGCTTTTATTCTACTCTTGCTATGGAACTCGCACAAAAAGCCGCCAGTCTCCCTTTAGAAGCGGGCGTGTACCTGTTCAAGGACGTCCTGGGAAACATTCTGTATGTGGGCAAATCGCGGTCGTTGCGGAACCGCGTCAGGTCGTACTTCCTGGAATCCAGGTGGATCGATAACAAGACGGGCTCCCTGGTGCGCGAAATCGCGGATTTCGATTACATCGTGGTGGACAATGAGCGGGAAGCCCTGGCGCTCGAAAATAATCTCATCAAACAACACAAGCCAAAATTCAATGTGTTGCTGCGCGACGATAAGACCTACCCATACATTCGTTTCACCGCGTTTGAGAAATATCCGCGCGTGTACGTCACGCGCCGCCTGCTGAAGGACGGTTCTCTTTACTTCGGGCCGTTTTTTCCGCACAGCCTGGCGTACCGGATCGTCCATTTCATTCACAAGACGTTCCGCGTCCCTTCGTGCACAGTGGACCTGACGCGCGCGCATCCCCGGCCTTGTCTGCAGTATTACATACGCCGGTGCCATGGCCCGTGCGTTCCGGGGCTAACCACGAATGAGAAGTATGCCGAGGCCGTTCACGACACCAAGATGTTCCTGGAAGGCCGCCGGAATGACCTGATGAAAAACATCGGAACCCGCATGATTGAGGCTTCCGATTCCGAGCGCTTCGAACAAGCCGCTTCGTACCGGGACCTGCTCCGCACGCTCACCGAAATCGAGGAGCGGCAAAAGATCGCCGCCGCCGAGGGCGACGACATTGACGTCCTGGCATGGCACGCCGAACCTCCGCTGGTAGCTGTCAATCTCTTCCATCTGCGCGGCGGCCGCGTGGTGGACAGGCGCGATTTCTACTGGGAGGACCTCCAGGAATTCGAGCCGGCCGAATTCTTGTCCTCTCTGCTGAAGCAGCTCTATCTGGATGCCGCGTACCTGCCGCGCGCCATCCACGTCCCGATGGACTTCGAGGATCGCGCGATTCTCGAGGACATACTCACCGAGCGAGCGGCGCATCTGGACCGGCCGCGCACCCGCGTCGAAATCCTCATGCCGCAACGCGGGGCCAAGCACGCGTTCCTGGAGCTGGTCGAGAAAAATGCGCGGCACTCGTTCGAGCAGCGCTTCCGCGTCTCAAAGCCCGGGTCGCAGGCCATCGTCGAGGCGCTCGAGCAGGCGCTGGGCTTGCCGGAGCCGCCTCGCCGCATCGAGAGTTTTGACATTTCACACCTGCAGGGTTCCGACACGGTAGCATCCATGGTGGTTTGGGAGGACGGCAGGATGAAAAAATCGGACTATCGTAAATTTATAGTTCGCGGGGAATGGGGAAATGATGATTTTGCGAGCATGCGGGAAATCATCGAGCGCCGCTATAAGCGCCTTCAGGAGGAGAAAAAGCCTTTTCCAGCACTGATCCTGATCGACGGAGGGCTCGGGCAGCTCCACGCGGCGGCCGCCGCGCTCGAAAAACTTCAGGTCATCAATCAGGCCGTGGCGAGCATCGCCAAACAGGAAGAAATCATCTACGTCCTGGGGCAGGAAAACCAGCCCATCCGCCTGGAACACCATTCCCCGATCCTTCATCTCATCCAGCAAATTCGGGACGAAACCCATCGGTTTGCGGTGGGTTTTCACCGTCAGCGGCGAGCCAAGCGCACGATCCAGACCGGGCTTGAAAATATTCCCGGCGTTGGTCCGAGAATAGCGCACAAGCTGCTGCGGCGGTTTGGCAGTATCACGCAACTCAAGGGAGCCAGCGTGGAACAAATCGCCCTGGTCGTCCCCAGGCTGCTCGCAGAGAGGGTTTCCGCGCACCTGGCGGCCGCTACACCCTCTGCGTTACGCAATCCTCGGTGAAACCATGATTGCATCTACAGTGATGCTGTGCTACGTTCAAGTTCCGAGGGGGCAATCTTATGTCTGACAATGCTGGATCAAAAATTAGTTTCTTTCTAGTGGGGCTTGGAATCGGAGCGCTGGTAGGGATTTTGTTCGCGCCAAAATCGGGTGAGGAAACCCGCGAATTCCTGGCGCAGAAAGCCGACGAGGGCCGCGAGTACGCTCAGCGCAAAGCAAAGGAACTCCGCGAGCGCGCCGAAGACTTGGTCGAACGAAGCAAGCAGGTGACATCTCGCCAAAAAGAGTCTCTTTCCGCGGCAGTAGACGCAGGCCGCGAAGCCTATCATCGGGAGAAAGCGAAAGCGCAGTAATCGCGCCGGGGCGGACGCATGGAAAGCTGGATGCCATTTTTCGTCGTGGTGGTTGCTATGGCTGTGGTCTTGCAGGCCATGGTCTTGATTGCGCTATTCTTCCAGCTCCGCCGCACAGCCGCGCGCGTCGAGCAAGTGGTAACCGATCTCAATGCCCGACTGACGCCGCTTGTCTCTCGAGTGCAGATTTTGGTAGAAGACATTTCTCCGCAAATCACCGGCATTGTTTCCGATGCCGCCGAACTCACGCGTCTAGCCCGCAGCCAGGCCCAAAAGGTGGATCGCCTGGTCACCGAAACGATGGAACGTCTGCGTGAGCAACTCATACATGTGGATCAGATTCTGACAGGCGCCATGGAAGCTGTGGAAGAAGCAGGATCGCATTTGAAACAAACCGTCTGGGGTCCTGTAATCAAGGCCACTGCGCTGGTCCGGGGAATTCAAGCCGGACTCGAGTTTCTGCGCTCCACCAGGCGCGGCCGCGAATCGGCGGAAGCATCCACCGAAAATCAAGACGAAGGAATGTTTATTTAGCCTGAGCTAGCGAATCCAGCCTCCGCCTAGAACCACATCATCCGAATAAAATACTGCGGCCTGTCCGGGAGTAATTGCGCGCTGCGGCGTGTCAAATGTTACACGTGCGGACGTGGCGGCCACGGGCTCGACGGTAGCCGGTGCGGGCTGATGGCGGTGGCGAATCTTCACCATCGCGCGCACGGGTTGATCGAGGGTTGCGAACGAAATCCAATTGATGCCGTCCACTTCACACGATGCCGAACTCAGTTCGGCGTCATCGCCCACAATTACACGATTAGCCGCGCGATCAAGCTCCACGACGTATAAAGGCCGCCCAGCTGCGACGCCCAGCCCCTTCCGCTGCCCGACCGTGTAATGATGCAATCCGCGATGCCGTCCGATGACCTCGCCGCCGGTCATGACCAGGTCGCCTTCTTCCTGCGGCAATGACTCGCCCCGCTCACCCAAATACGCGTCGATAAATTTGACGTAGTCCCCCGACGGCACAAAGCAAATCTCCTGGCTGTCCGGCTTCTCCGCCACGGGCAACGCGGCACGCCGCGCGATATCCCGCACCATGGTTTTGTCGAGGCCGCCCAGGGGAAAGTCCGTGCGCGACATCTGCTCCTGCTTCAGGCCAAATAAAAAATAAGTCTGGTCTTTGGAGCCGTCCACGGCGCGCAACAGTTCAAAACGTCCGGTCGCATCATTCCGCGCAATACGGGCGTAATGCCCCGTTGCCAGACGTTCGGCCCCAATTTGCCGCGATGTCGCCAGCAACGGATCAAACTTCACATGGTTGTTGCACAGCGTGCATGGAATCGGCGTGCGCCCCGCGAGATAGTCCTCAACAAAAGGCTGGACCACGGTTTCTTCGAACCGTTGTTCGTAGTTGACCACGTAGTGGGGCATGCCCAGGTGCTGCGCCACGCGCTTGGCGTCATACACATCGTCGATAGAGCAGCAGCGCTGGCCGTGCGCGCCGTCACGACCCAATTCCGGCAACCGGCGCTGGTTCCAGAGCTGCATGGTCAGTCCGACCACCGCAGAGCCGCGCTCGACCAGGATCGCCGCCACCGCTGAGCTGTCCACGCCGCCGCTCATGGCTACGGCAGTCAGAGAACCCGGATTGGGATTCGATTCCATCACGTTTCCATTTCTCAGTGTAGGGGCACGGCATGCCGTGCCCCTACAAATCATCTACTCGTATAGCGTCAGATCACGCGATTGCCGGCTTGTTGTAGGTCGGAGAAAGTTGGCGCAGCCGCTCGATCACCGGGGGGATGGTATCGAGTGCATAATCGATTTCCTGGTCCGTGGTTGGATGTCCGAGGCTGAGGCGCAGGGTCGCCCGCGCGTTTTCCGGCGCTAACCCAATCGCCGTCAGAACGTGCGACGGCTCGACAGCACCCGACGAACACGCCGCTCCGGTGGAACAAGCAATGCCCTTTAGGTCGAGTGCGATCACCATCGCCTCTCCCTCTACAAACGGAAGCGTAAGATTTGTAGTGTTGGGTGTGCGCTGCGCTCGCGAGCCATTTACGGTGGCGAACGAAATGCGCTCGAGGAGCCCCCCCTCCAAGCGGTCTCGCAAAGCAGACAGTCGTTGTCCATCCTCGACCATCCGTTTCACGGCCAACTCCGCCGCTTTCCCCAAGCCCGCAATGCCGGTAACGTCTTCTGTTCCCGGGCGATGGTCACGCTCGCCATGCCCGCCATACAACAGGGGTTCCAGGCGCGTTCCTTTGCGAACATACAGGGCGCCCACACCCTTGGGACCGTAGAACTTATGGGCGGAAATGGAAAGCAAATGCACACCGAGCCTGGCCACGTCGATGGGAACTTTACCGGCAGCCTGCACGGCATCGGTGTGGAGAGTGACTCCCTTTTCAGCCGCGATCTTGCTGATTTCCTCGATGGGTTCAAGTGTTCCCAACTCATTGTTCGCCAGCATGATCGTGATGAGCACAGTCTCGGGCCGAATCGCCCGCCGCACATCTTCGGGATTCACGATCCCGTCGCGATTCACCGGCAAAACTGTTACCGCAACCCCGCGCCGCTCCAGAGCCGCGCACGGGTCCAGAACGGCGCTATGCTCGACGGCGGAAGTAATCACGTGCTTGCGCTCTCCGGAAGCCGCTCCTACGACTCCAAAAATGGCGTGGTTGTTGGACTCGGTGCCACCACTGGTAAACATGATTTCCGCGG
This sequence comes from Terriglobia bacterium, assembly GCA_041478355.1. Lineage (GTDB taxonomy): Bacteria > Acidobacteriota > Terriglobia > Acidiferrales > UBA7541 > Palsa-360. Next base: position 13,817 of record JBGOVX010000015.1, read on the forward strand.
GGCGCGCACCAAGCAGCGCCGCCACCGATATCCGCGCTTGTTCCACCGCCCCGCGACCCCGTTGTCCAAAGGAATGAATCGAACTGGCATTGCCGTATTCTTCGCCGAAATACGGCAGCATGGCAGCCAGAACTTCCCGATCCACCGGGGTGGTAGCATTATGATCTAAATAAACCCGCTTCATCCGCGGCCTTCCAATCGCTGGCAATGAATTGAAACCAAACCCGTTGTCTTGCATCTTCAGAGTATCGTTCCAACTTGGAGCGGTCAAGACTAAGACAAAGCCCAGGCGGGATCCTTCGAACCTCTCAGGACAAGCGCCAGCGCTACCAAAACCGTCGCGTCGACGCACTTGAGTTTCCCGGAATATTTTCCACTACCGGCATGGAAGGCGGCTCGGTAGCAACTCGGGCACCTTGTCTTGACATCGGAGTGAGCGTTCGATAGCGTGCCAATGGAGACTGAAATTGTTCCGTCGGTTGCACGTAACCTGTTGACCGGAGACTTTTGTTGGCCGATCCCATTATCACTCTCACGACAGACTTTGGCACCGGAGACCACCTGGTGGGTTCGATGAAAGGCGTGATCCTGAACATCAATCCCGCCGCGCGAATTATCGACATCAATCATCACGTCGCGCCGTTCGATATCCTGGACGGAGCGCTTTCGATTGCGAACGCCTATCGATATTTCCCGCCGCGAACCATCCACATCGTCATCGTAGACCCCGGAGTGGGAACCTCACGCCGCCCCTTGCTGGTGAGCGCGGAAAAACAGTATTTTATCGCCCCGGATAACGGCGTTCTATCAATGATCTTCAATCAAGAATCATGCGTGGTCCGGCACATTACCGCGGAACACTATTTCCTGGCCCCTGTCAGCCCCACCTTTCACGGACGAGACGTTTTCGCGCCAACTGCCGCGTGGATTTCAAAATCCTGGCAGACCGAGGCATTTGGTGGAGAAATTACAGACTATGTGCGATTCACTATGCCCAGGCCTAAATCCGCAGGCCAATCCGTCAAAGGCGTTGTTTTGCGAGTGGATGCTTTCGGGAACTTGGTGACCAATCTCATCGCCGAAGACGTGCCTGCCATAGCAGCTACATCAGGCGAGATCAAGCTCGCCGTGAACGGCAAGGAGATCCGGAAGCTCGCTCAGACATTTGCCCTGGGACCTGCGGGAGAGCCCATCGCGGTATTCGGGTCGGCCGGCTTTCTGGAAATCGCCGTGAACCGTGGCAATGCAGCACGCACCCTTGGCGCGGGCCGCGGCGCGGAAGTTACCCTCGATCTTTCCTAGCAATTACCGCGGCAAGTCCATGGTGATCAGAAATGCTCGTGTTCGCGGGTCGAGCCAATCCCGCAAGGCGTCCCCCAGCAGATTGAAGGAAAGAACCGCCGCCATGATTCCTAGCGCGGGAAACAGCACCAGGTGCGGGGCATCGAACAGGTGATTCCGCGCGTCGTTGAGCATCGCGCCCCAGCTTGGCGTCGGCGCAACAACGCCCAGTCCAAGAAAACTTAAAGTCGACTCCGCCAGAATCGCCCCCGCCATTCCTATCGTGGCTTGAATGAGCACCGGCTGCAGCGTGTTCGGAAGCAAATGCCGCAACAAGATGCGCGCGTGAGATGCGCCCAGCGATCGCGCCGCGAGAATGAATTCCATCTCGCGGACCTTCAACGCTTGCGCGCGCGCCAGCCGCGCGTATCCCGCCCAACCTGTCACCGTTAGCGCGAGGATCACCTTATCGAGTCCCGGCCCCAGGAACGCGGCAAACGCGATGGCCAGCAAAATTCCCGGAAAGGAAAGAAATGAATTAATCAGAACGATATTCACGAAGCGATCGAAGGCTCCGCCAAAATATCCAGCAAGTAAGCCGAGAGCCAAACCTACAATTCCCGCTCCGAGAACCACAGATGCGCCTACCAATAGCGATACTCGCGCGCCATACAGAGTTCTGGACAAAACATCGCGGCCCAGTTCGTCTGTTCCCATCCAGTGATGCGCGTCTGGAGCAAGCAGCCGGTCAGGCAAGCTCTGCGCCGAGGGATTACGCGGCGCCAGCCACGGCGCAAAAAGCGCCAGAAACACGAGCAATACGGTCACAGCCAGACCCCAGCGGCCCAGGCCGCTGGTGCGTAGAAATTGACGAATGGGAGACCCTTGCTTCATGAGATGTCCCGCATATGCTGAATTCTCCGCCGATGCTGATTCTTCGCGCCCGCTCTGGGCATGAGAGGCGGGCTACAGTACAAATGATCGGACACAACGCTGCGCCCTTTCATCACTGCAGCCTCACTCTGGGATCAACTGCGGCATACACGAAGTCCGTAACGAGATTTACGGCGACATAGGTTAGTGCAATCACCAGAATACAGCCCTGCAGCAGCGGGTAGTCCCGCGCGGAAATTGCCTGCACCGCGAGCCGTCCAATGCCGGGCCACGAGAAAATGGATTCGGTAACGATGGTTCCCGCCAGCAATGAGCCAAACTGCAGTCCAATAATGGTGATGACGGGAATCAGCGCATTGGGAAATGCGTGGCGAAACAGAACGGAAGTCTCCGTAATTCCCTTCGCGCGAGCCGTACGGACATAGTCGCTGGAAAGCTCTTCGATCATGGAGCCGCGAACCATGCGTGTGAGGATCGCCGCCAGTGCCGCGCCCAAAGTCACGGCCGGCAGGATCAAGTGGGTTGCACCGCCTCGCCCCGACACGGGCAGCCAGCCGATTTCCACCGAAAAAACCAGAATCAACACAGGGCCGAGCGCGAAGTTGGGGACGGAAAGACCCAGCAGCGTGAATAGTGAAATCGCGCGATCGGTTCCGCTGCCGCGGCGCCGGGAGGAGAATACGCCGGCGGGAATGGCAATGGCTATGCAGACAATTAGAGCCGCCAGAGAAAGCTCCAGCGTCGCCGGAAAACGGTCGAGGACAATGGCGCGCACCGGAGCGCTAAATCGGAGTGAGCGTCCCCAATCACCTCGCGCGAGACCCTCGAGATAGCGCGCGTACTGAACGCCAATCGGTTGGTCGAGACCAAGCGAGTGGCGCAGCTGCGTAAGGTCTTCGGCGCGCGCGTCCTGGCCCAGCATTTGCATGACGGGGTCACCCGGCACGATGTGGATCAGCATAAAAACCATCGTGAGAGTCAGCCATAACGCTGGGATGGTGTAAAGGATACGGAGAAGAAGGTGTCGAATCATTCGGCTTTTCGCGCGCTCCCCGCGGCGGGTGTGGGGCTGGTTGCAGGCGCGGCAATTGGCGGATATCCCGGCTGTTTCAAGCGTTGGATTTTGACGCGCGCAATGCGACGCCGGTCCATTTCCAGCACGGTAAAACGATAGTTTTCGAAATCAAAACTTTCTCCGCCGCGCGGAATGAAACCCAGTTGCGCCAGGACGAAGCCGCCGGCCGTGGCGTAAGCCGGATCTTCCGGCAAGGCAATGTTGTACTGCGATTCAAGGTCGCGCAGGCTCATGGACGCGTCGAAAATCATGGCCGCATCGGCGCCCTGGCCGACGATGAGCGGCGCTTGGACCACATCGAATTCATCATGAATCTCGCCCACCAGTTGCTCCAGAACATCCTCCAGCGTGACCAAGCCTAAAATGCTGCCGAATTCATCCACGATCATGGCCATTCCGCTGTGCCGGGAGCGCAACTCAGCGAGCACTTCATTCGCTGGTTTGCTTTCCGGCACGATGAGCACCTCGTGCAACATGCGCCGCAGGTTAAACTCCGGCGCCGACCAACCTTCTTCGCCACGCCGTTCTCGATCGAGCAGTACCCATACAATGTCCTTGATATGAATGTAACCCAGCACGTGGTCGCCTGGGCCCTCAAACACCGGGAGCCGCGAGCGCTGCGTGGTCACAAATACGCGCATCACATCGTCAAGTGTGGCGTCGGCAACAACCATGTGCATATCCGGCCGCGGCACCATCAACTCACGAACCTGCAGACGGTCCAGCTCAATCGCGCTTTGGATATAGCGTTCCTCCTCCACGCCAATTAGTCCTCGCTCTCTCGCTTGCTGGATCTGTATCTGCAACTCCTCGGCGGAATGCACCAGAGTGTGACTGTGCCGCTCAGACAGTCCTAACCCGCTCAGGATCCATGCGCTCACCCCGTCAAGCAAATTGATGGCTGGACTGAACACACCTAGATACCACTGAAAGGGCCGGGCTACCAGTAAGGCCACGCGACCTGCGCGCTGCAGGCTCAGGCTCTTGGGGACCAGCTCGCCGAACACCACATGCAGAAATGTCAGGAGCAAAAATGCCAACGAGAGAGATATCGCATGGAGCAGAATGACTGCATGGCGTCCGGGAATTTCCGCGACCAACGGGCTCAGCATCGCGGCGAGGGTAACCTCACCCAGCGCGCCTAGCGCCAAACTGGCGAGAGTGATGCCAACCTGCACTCCGGAAACCACACGGTCGAGCCTGCCCAATAGATCCAGGACGATCTTCGCCCTGGAGTCGCCTGCGTCCATCAGTTGCCGCACACGCGACATCCTCACAGCAACTAGAGAAAACTCAACTGCAGCGAAGAATCCGTTTACCGCTACCAGCGCCAGTAATCCGAGCAGTCGTAGCGCGATCACAATGTCCCCCGTGGCCCCGATTCTAACAGCCGTAACGCCGCAGCCCAAGCTACAGTGCAAATGTGTTCGAACCCTGCCCCCTTCATAAAGCGGTTGTTTCGGTTCTTGCGCCTGCATTAGAATGTGAGTTCCTGCTGGCAACGGAACGACCGGGTAATTCTCGCGCCCCATCCACGTCATGGCCATAAATGACGACTGGAAATGATGATTGAAAATGACGACTGTGAATCCAACTTCGACGAAGAAGCCCGAGGCTGCAAAGAAACCCGATTTCGAATCCTCACTGGCTCGCTTGGAAGAGATCGTGGGAAAATTGGAGAATGCCAATCTTTCACTCGATGAAGCCATGAAACTGTTCGAGGAGGGCGTGCACCTTTCACGCGATTGCCAGAAACACCTGCAACAAGCCGAGGGTAAGGTAGAAATTCTGCTCAAGAAGGCCGGCGGTGAAATGGCCGCGGCGCCGTTCGATCCCGAAGCCGAGGACAATTCCTAGCCGGCCGCCTTCAGTGAGCGCGTCCGACCCCCACCTGATGAACCTTCCAACCTTTTTCGAAGAAGACCGGGCAGCAATTGACGCCGCGCTGGGACGTTTGATGCCCGGTGAAGATGTCCAGCCTCACTCGATCCACCGCGCCATGCGCTATAGCGTTCAGGCCGGTGGAAAACGCGTCCGACCGATCCTATGCTTGGAATCGGCGCGGATTTTCTCCCCGGATGTTACTGCCGTCGTGCCGGTCGCTTGCGCGCTCGAATTTATTCACACCTACTCGCTCATCCACGACGATTTGCCCGCGCTCGACAATGACGACCTGCGTCGCGGTAAACCCACTTGCCACAAGAAATTCGGCGAAGCGACGGCCATCCTTGCAGGAGATGCCCTGCTGACGCTGGCATTCGAAACGCTGGCCAACGCCCCGCTTGAACCCGCGCGTCGCGTGGCCATTCTTTCCCACGTGGGCGCGTCGGCGGGAACCGTGAATGGCATGGTGGGCGGACAGGTGGCGGACCTGGAAGCCGAAGGGCGCGCCATTAAGCCGGAAGAGCTTGAATATATTCACAGGTCAAAGACGGCGGCCCTGATCCGCGCTTCGGTGGTGGCGGGAGCCATCGGCGGCGGAGCAGATGAAGATAACGTGGCGCGTCTGAAGCGCTTCGGTGAAACAATTGGATGGGCTTTTCAAGTGGTGGACGACATTCTCGATGTCGAGGAGTCGTCCGCGGCTTTGGGAAAAACGGCGGGAAAAGACGCGGCTCAAAGGAAAGCAACCTACCCGGCGCTATTTGGGCTCGAGCAATCGCGTCAGTTTGCAAAGGACCTCGAGTCTCGCGCCATGGCGGAATTGGAACCCTACGAATCGCGTGCGGCGCGGCTGCGGGAACTCGCGGAATTGATCGTCCATCGCCGCGCCTAGTGGCGGAAAAACCTCACCTCTAAATAGGTGAGCTACAAAAACCTTGTGCCATCCAAACCTAAATCCGAGAAGATGCGCCTGGACCTGTTGGTCGTCGAGAGAGGACTCGCTGACACGCCCCAGAAGGCGCGGGCCATGATCCTGGCGGGTGAAGTTCGCGTCAACGGAGAGCGAAGCGAAAAAGCGGGCACGCTGGTGAAGACGGACGTGCGTATCGAAATCAGCGGCGCTTCTCCAAAGTATGCGAGCCGCGGCGGGTTCAAACTGGAAGGCGCGCTCAAAGATTTCGGTGTCAACGTATCCGGAAAGACGTGTCTCGATGTCGGCGCCTCTACCGGAGGCTTCACCGATTGCCTTCTGCAACATGGCGCGCGCCGCGTCTATGCCGTGGATGTAACGCCCGAACAGATGGCTTGGCGATTGCAACAGGACGCGCGCGTAAAACAAATCAGCGCCAATGCCCGTAATTTGCAGCCTGGGCAAATTCCGAAACCGGTGGACCTGGTGACCCTGGACTTGTCGTTTATTTCAGTGAGAATAGTCCTTCCCGCGGTCGTATCGGCCGCGGGGCCTGGCGCGGAATATTTGATCCTGGTCAAACCGCAGTTCGAATTGGACCGCAAGGACGTGGGCGTTGGAGGCATCGTGCGAGACCCTTCGCTGCACGAACAAGCGATCGACCGTGTGCGCGCGGCGGCGCTGGCCGCTGGGCTTAGAGTCGAGCCGACAAGGGAGGGCGTACGCCCAAGCCGCGTGACCGGAGCGGAGGGAAATCAGGAGTTTTTTCTACATGCCTGGATGAACCCAAATGAAACCGGAAGCACCAATCCGTGAAAATCCCGGGAAACTGTAACCGGGAAAAATGCTAGAGTAGAATTTGGCTGGGACACGCATTTGGACGAAACCAAAATAATTCGAACCGTAGGAATCATTTCCCGCCCTCGTCGGGAAGACATATGTCGCGTCGTGCCGCCTCTGATTGACTGGCTGCACGCCCACGGCGCCGAGGTCGTCTGCGACTTAGAAACACGAGGATGTATCGGCGAGCTTGCGGGAGAAACTCTTAAGCGCGAGGACCTTCCCGCACGCTCGGACTTGCTGATTGTCCTGGGCGGCGACGGAACGCTCCTGTCCGCGGCACGCCTCGCTGCAGAGCGCAAAGTGCCAATCCTGGCTGTCAATCTCGGTGGCCTTGGATTTTTAACCACCGTATCGCAGGACGAAATCTACCCAATTCTCGAAGAGATTTTTTCAAGCAAGCACCGGGTGAGCGAGCGTGTAATGCTCGAAGCGGACATTGTCCGAGGGGGCGCTCTGGTGCGGCAGCAGATTGCCTTGAACGAGGCAGTGATCAACAAAGCCGCGCTGGCTCGCATCATGGACCTGGAGTTGCGCGTGGACGGTGAATACGTCACCACATACAAAGCCGACGGCCTGATTCTTTGCACGCCTACTGGATCTACCGCCTACTCTTTGTCGGCCGGCGGGCCGATCGTCTACCCCATCGTCGAGGCGTTTGTCGTGACGCCCATCTGTCCGCACACATTGACCAACCGTCCGCTGGTGATCCCGGACTCCGCAAAAATCGAGATCGATTTTCAAGCCGGCGAGGATTCCGTATTCCTCACTCTCGATGGGCAAGTGGGCTTCGAACTTGCGCCCGGGGATCACATCATCGTGCGCAAAGCGCCGGAAAAACTTCGCCTGATACGCCAAGCAAAGAAAACCTATTACGAAATACTGCGAAGTAAATTGAAATGGGGCGAGCGGTAGGAAGAGTCTCTTTAAGACTACTCCCCGCGAACCATATCGGCGCGAGATTCGCGGCGGCGAATTACGCGGACACGGCGTCCGGTGACCAGAACTTCAGCGGGACGCGGGCGCGAGTTGTAATTCGAGGCCTCCACGAAACCGTAAGCTCCCGCTCCCCACAAGATCAATACATCGCCCGAATCGACCTTCCCCACGGGCCAATCCTGCACGAAACAATCGCCCGATTCGCACACTGGCCCTACGATGTCCGCGCGAGCCAGCGCTCCGGTGCTTCTCCGGGATTGCGTAATCGGATGAGTGGCGCCATAAAGTGCGGGTCGCATAAAGTCGTTCATCGCCGCATCGGCCACGACGAAACATTTTCCACGGTTTCGCTTGGTATAAATCACGCGCATCAGGAGCACGCCGGCGGGGCCAATCAGCGACCTGCCGGGTTCAATGAGCAAGTGGCATCCCAGCGGCCGGACCGCGCGCGCTAGCGTACTCGCATAGGCGGCTGCTTCCGGCGGTTGCTCCTCGGTGTAACGGATGCCCAGACCGCCGCCGCAATCGAGATAGCGGAGCGGTATGCCGGCGCGTCCGAGATCCCTGAAAAATCTCACCAGGCGCGCCAGCGCGCGGCGGTAGGGCGAGAGCGTCAATATCTGCGAACCGATATGAGCGCTGATTCCCTGCCATTCGATCCACCGCGACTCGCGGTGCTGGAGATAAAGGGTTCTCGCGGCGTCCCAATCAATTCCGAATTTGTGCCGGTGGTGGCCTGTGGAAATGTGCGGGTGGCCACCGGCCTCGACATCCGGATTCACGCGAATCGATGCCGAAGCACGCACTCGCAAACGTGACGCTTCCGACGCCAGCAGATCGAGTTCGGCTGCCGATTCCACGTTGAACAACAATATGCGCGCGCGCAGCGCCTCGCGAATTTCTTCACGCGACTTGCCGACACCGGAAAAAACAATCCGTTTCCCCGGCACACCTATGCGGCACAGCCGGTAAAGCTCCCCGCCGGACACAATATCGAATCCGCTGCCAAGCGCGGCAAACACGCGCAAAATGCCGAGATTGGAATTGGCTTTCACCGCGTAGCAGATCGTGTGCGGCAGCGACCCAAATGCAGAGTCCATGCGGCGGTAAGCCTGCTCGATGTTTGCCTGGCTGTAGAGATACGCGGGGGTTCCCACTTGCTTGGCGACTTCATCGACGGAAACACCTTCGCAAAACAGTTGCGATCCGCGATAAGAAAAGCCGGGGGTATAGCGCGCCGGATCGATCCGGCCTGCGCTGCGTGACGCGCGCGAATGGATAGCCGGGCCGCTCACTTGACCTTCATCACCACCAGGGTGCGGTCGTCGGTGATGGCGCCTCCCTGCGTAAATTCCTGTACTTCCTCGAGCATTCGGTCAGCAAGCTGCGCCGACGCGAGATGGGCGTTTGCCGCCAGAAAAGACTGCAATCGATCGGCGCCGAAGAATTTTCCCTCTCGATTGCTTGCTTCGGTAAGCCCATCCGAGTAAAAAACCAGAATGTCTCCGGAATTTAATTTGACACTCCATTCATCATACGTGGCATCGTCAAAAATGCCGATGGGGAACCCTACCAGCTTGAGATTCTCGACTCGGCCATCCTTCCAGAGCAACGGCTGCGTCTGCCCGGCATTGGCCACGCGGAGCTTACGCGGGCCCTTTTGCCAGGTGGCAAAACACATCGTCATGTAGCGGCCATCAATGCGGCGATCGCACACCAGTTGATTCAACTGGCGGAGAAGCTCCGAAGGCTGGAGCTTGTGTGGAGAAAGGCTGCGAAGAATGCCGGTGGCAACAGCGCCATAAAGCGCCGCGGCGCTGCCCTTCCCACTGACGTCTCCCAGGGCCACGCCCAACTGCTGCGTACCGTAGGCAAGAAAATCGTACAGGTCTCCACAAACTTCCCGGGCGGATAGAATCCGCGCGGTGATATCGAGCCCAAAATCAACCGTCGGCACCGGACGCAGCAACGCGTTTTGCAAACGCTGCGCGGCGGTAAGCTCCCTCTCCATTCGCGCTTCGTCGCGGGCGAGCCGTTCATATAGGCGCGCATTTTCCAGAGAGACCGCCAGGTGCGCGGCAAGAATCGAGAGTGTCTGGACATGGTCCTCGGTAAAATAATTCGTCTGCGGACTCTCGAGGTCGAGGACGCCCACTACGCGCCCCTTGTGAATCATCGGAATCGCCAGCTCGGATCGCGTCTCGGGGTTTACCATGATGTAGCGCGGATCCGAAGTAACGTCCGGAATGCGAACCGGCTGCGCCGAGGATACCGCGGCGCCCACAATTCCTTCATTCGCACTGACGCGCAATTTTCCCTGCGCGCTCTGGCCGTATTTCACATCCAGGCGGTGACGGAACATATTGGTCGGCTCGTCGTATAACAGAATGCCCAAGATCTGATAATCGATTACGCGCTTCACGAGTTCCGCGGCTCGTCGAAGCAGTTCCTCGACAACCAGGATGGAACTGGCCTCGCGGCCCACTTCGTTGAGGACCAGCAGCGTATCGGCCTGGCTGCGGACTCGCTCGAACAAACGCGCATTTTCAATGGCGATGGCCAGGCGGCTGGCCATCAGCGTCAAAATACTTTGTTGATCGCGCGTGAAGTAATCGACTTGCGTGCTTTGAATATCGAGAACCCCGATGGATTGGCCCTTTACGATCAGGGGAACGACCATCTCCGAACGAACCGAGTCGATGATGTTGATGTATCGCGGATCTTCGCGTACATCCGCTACGCGGACCGCGCGGCGCGTGGCCGCCGCCGTTCCTGTAATGCCCTGCCCGACCGGGATTTGCCAATCCTTGCTGGCCGCATCGCCGTAGCCGATGGTGAAGCGGTGATAGAGGCGTTGCGTGCTCTCGTCCAGAAGCATCACGCCGAATATTTCATAGTCGATCAGACGCTTCACCAGGCCGGCGGTCTTCTGCAACACCTCGTCGAGATCGAGCGAGGAGTTGATCTCCTCGCTGAGTTCGACCAGCGTCGCGAGCACATCCGCGGGAAGGTTTAGCGGTAATTTGTCTTTGTCTTGAACTGAATCCATAAGCTCTGCAAGCGCTTCGCGCTCAAAAGTATAAATGCGCGGCGCACTTTCCCCAAGAATTATCCAGTATAGCAGGTGGCGATTACGGGCTCGTTAAAAACCGGTGATAAGACGAATGCTCGCGCTGAGAAACATCAGAACAGTCTAAACAAGAATGCTAGGTGGAAGCCTTAGTAGTTTACGGACAAACTCTAAAAGCTGTCATTCCGAGGTACGCCGCGTGCCGAGGAATCCCTCTTCTCTTGGGCATTAAACAAAGAGCGATTCCTCGCTTCGCTCGGAATGACGATCAAGAATACTTTTTCCGCACGCTGCTAGACGCCGATCCTTCGATATTCGTGCTGGAAATCGAAGCTCCGGCCGCTTGCTCCATGATTTTCACGCTGGCGCTTGCCCCGATTCTGCTCGCACCGGCGCTTAGCATTTTCTTCACATCCTCAAGAGTTCGCACGCCACCGGCGGCCTTGATTCCCATTGCCGGACCAACCACGGCACGCAGTAAAGCGACATCCTCCGCCGTGGCACCCGCAGTGCTGAAGCCGGTCGAGGTCTTCACGAAATCGGCTCCCACCTTCTTGCAGATCTCCGCGGCGCGCACTTTTTCATCCGTAGTAAGAAGTGCGGTCTCCAAAATGACTTTGCAGATCGCGCGGCCTCGGTGGCTGGCTTCCACGACGCCTCGAATGTCCGATTCCACCGCGTCGTATTGTCCTGATTTCAACGCACCGATATTGATGACCATGTCGATTTCCTGCGCACCTAGTTGAATCGCCTCTGCGGCCTCATAAATCTTGACCTGCGGAAGCGTCGCGCCGAGTGGAAAACCAATCACGGTGCAAACTTTAATGTTTGTACCACGAAGCAACTCGGCGGCCAGCGGCACATGCCAGGGGTTGATGCAAACAGTGGCAAAGCCAAAGCGTTGCGCTTCCTGGCACAGCGTGCGTATCTGGTCACGGGAAGCTTCGGGCTTCAGCAGGGTGTGGTCAATCAAGCCGGCAATATCGGTATCCAGTTGAGCCTCCTCGGGCGGTCGAAATACGGTCAGCCCCGGTAACCGGGCGTGCCATGTCCGGCGAAAACGTCAGGACGGCGGAAGCGAAAGCACACAAACATCCTTGAGGTTACGGTACCGCTCGGCATAGTCCAGTCCATACCCGACGACGAACTCATTGGGAATCTGAAAACCAATGTAATCCGCTTTCACATACTTGAAGCGGCGTTCCGGCTTGTCGAGCAGCGCGGCGATGTGCAGCGATTTGGGTTTGCGTTGCCGAAGTACACGCAGCAGGTATCCCAGCGTCAGTCCCGTATCGAGAATGTCCTCGACCAGGATGACGTTCAGGCCCTCGATGCTGGTATCCAGATCTTTGACCAGGCGTACCTGCCCCGATGTTTCTTTGCCTTGCCCATAACTTGAGACGGCCATGAAATCGAGAGAGACTTCCACATGAATTTGACGAATCAAGTCGGAAAGGAAAATGGCAGCACCCTTAAGAACGCCAATCAGATGCACGCGCTGGCCCTTAAAGTCTTTCGAAATCTCATGGCCCATCTCTCGAACGCGCTTTTGGATGGCGCTGCTGCGCAGGAGAACCTTTAAATGTTCCTGTCCGTAAGATTGCATTGCGAGCGCCTCCCCGCGAGAGCGGTTACTCTAGCGCAGCCCAATGGGAACCTCAAGCAGAGGCGGGGTGATTGAGTCTGCGTGACATGACGCCGTGCGGCACGCTTGTGGCTGAAGGCGTGACCGACAAACAATCTCGTTTCGCCATACAAGTTCTACCGCCATTCCTGATGATAGGATGGTCATTGAATCTCCTGCCCTCATCGTGGCAACCTTAGACCCTTACTTATGACTCTGACTCGAGAGGATTCAATCGTCTGGCCGAACAGCCGCGTGCTGGTGACGGGGGGCGCCGGATTTATTGGCAGTTGCCTGGTATCGGAACTCAATCGCCGAGGCTGTTCGAATGTCTTGATTGCGGATTTCCCGGCAGAAGGCGAAAAACGCCGCAATCTCGCGGGCCTGCAATTTACAGAATATCTTGAGCCTTCGGCCCTGCTGTCCCGGTTGCCGAAGAACTCACTCGGAAAACTGGATTATATCTTTCACCTTGGCGCGTGTTCCTCGACGACGGAAACCAATGAAGAGTATCTGCGCGAAAATAATACTGAATATACGCGCAGACTAGCGGAGTGGGCGTTGCAGGCAGGCGTCCGATTTGTCTACGCTTCCTCCGCGGCCACCTACGGAGACGGAAGCGCGGGCATGGATGATAAGGACCCCGGACAACTGGAACGCCTGCAGCCATTGAACCTCTACGGCAAGTCAAAACACTTGTTCGATCTCCACGCCTGGCGGCAAGGCTGGCTGGACCATATCGTAGGACTGAAATATTTCAATGTCTTTGGTCCGCACGAAGATCACAAGGGCGATATGCGCAGCGTGGTCTGCAAGAGCTACTCACAAGTTCTGGATACCGGCGTGATTCGTCTTTTCAAGAGCTACCGGCCGGAATATCGCGATGGCGAGCAGAGACGCGATTTTCTTTACGTCAAAGACGCCGTGTCCATGACACTCCATCTGGCAACCCATCCTGCCGCAAAAGGACTTTTCAATATTGGTTCGGGCAAGATGCACACTTGGAATGAACTCGCCCGCGCCGTCTTCGCCGCGCTGGGGCGTGAGCCGCGCATTGAATACATCGAGATGCCGGAATCCATTCGTGACAAGTACCAATACTCTACGCAAGCGGATATACGGAAGCTGCTCTCCACAGGTTACAGCCTGGAAATTAGTCCGCTCGATGACGCCGTGCGGGATTACATCGTCAATTATCTGACGCCGGCGCATCCGCTCGGCGGCAAGATTTCCGGCTCTTCCTAGAAGGTTCCCGGTGCGGCGATGGTTCGCTGCGTCTGCGCCGGGTTAGCGTTGCCTGGACGCCCTCGCGTTTTATTAAGAAGACCTCACTCCACCCAATCGGCGATAAAGATATTGGTTTCGTGGGGCGCTTTTCCATTGCGGTTGGAGGCCCACACCAGTTTCTTGCCGTCGGAGGAAAACATGGGGAAGGCATCGAAATCGGGGTGATAGGTAATCCGGTCGAGGCCGCTGCCATCCTCGTTGATCGCGTAGAGGTCAAAGCCGCTCGGATCCTTCTGATTCCCCAGGTTCGACGCAAAGATAATGCGCCTGCCATCGGGAAACCAATACGGAGCAAAGTTTGCGGCGCCGTTATGCGTGACCTGGTGCTTGTTCTCGCCATCGGCATCCATCACCCATAGCTCCAGGTTCCCCGGACGAATCAGGCCGCGGGAAAGCAGGTCCTTGTAGTCGGCAATTTCCTCGGAGGATTTTGGCTGCTGCGAACGGTAGACGATCTTCTTGCCATCATCGGAAAAAAACGCGCCGCCATCATAGCCAAGCTCGTGCGTCAATTGCCGGACGTCGCTTCCGTCGGCGTTCATCGTGTAAACGTCCAGGTCGCCGTTCCGCATGGAGGTGAAGACGATCTTCTTCCCATCGCGGCTGATGGTCGCTTCCGCGTCGTATCCTGGAGAATTTGTCAGACGGCGCAAATCGCTGCCGTCGAGCTTCGCGGTATAGATGTCGTAGGAACTATAAATGGGCCAGACATAGCCGCGCGAGTAGTCAGGCCGCGGCGGACATTCGCTGCTCGATTCGTGCGTCGAGGAAAATAGAATACGATTCCCGGCGGGATAAAAATACCCGCAGGTCGTCCTCCCCTTGCCCGTGCTCACCAGCCTAGGTTGGGCGGGCTTTCCGTCCGGCGTATCTACCGGCATCGTAAAGATCTGGTCGCACGGAACGCCTTCGCCCTGGTGCATAAAGATCAGGGACTTATCATCCGCCGAAAAGTAGGCCTCCGCATTAGTGCCGCCAAAAGTGAGCTGACGAACGTTGCGCAGGTGCTTCTCGGAGGCAAGCGCGGGGGAGGAAGAATTATTCGGAGCGTCACCTGCTCGTTGAGAGTAAGTCACCAAGGAACCAGATGCGGTGAAAAGAAGAAAAAACAGTAATGGCTGGGAGAAATTCAATTTAGGCATGGATCTTTTTTTACTTTCTCTGTTCAAGTTTTACCAATGCAGTTACCGGCTTGCCATCGCGCATCACTTGCACTTCGACCACGTCTCCCACCTTGCTGCGGCGCAACGCGTCGGTGAAGTCATACAAATTCTGGATCGGCTTGCCGCCAAATTGAACCAGGACGTCGCCTGGCTTGAGTCCGGCTTTCGCCGCAGGCGATCCTGGCCGCACATCGGAGAACTTGACGCCATTCGCTTCTTGCCCAAAATCCGGTATGGAGCCGAAGTAGGGCCCGTAGCCCCCTCCGCCACCGCTTGTGGCATGGCCGCCAGGCTGATCTTCCGCAACGGTGACGAACGCAACCCGTTCCGAAGCAGAATCGAGCTTCAAGGCGACATCATCGATGAAATCCAGAAGTTTCGCCGCGTCAAGCGCATTAATTTTATCCCACGTGTCGGAAGGCTTGTGGTAATCCGAGTGCAATCCTGAAAAAAAGAAGAGCACAGGAATTTTTCTTGCGACAAAGGAGGTATGATCGCTCGCTCCGTACCCTCCGGCGGAATACTCCATCTTGAATGCCGACTTGCTGTTTTCCTGATCCAGCAGACTTCTGAACGGCGCCCCTGTTCCCACTCCTCCAACATAAACCTTGCCGCCCTTAATCCGGCCGATCATGTCCATATTGACCATCGCGACAGCTTTGTCGATCGGCAGCGTCGGCTCCTTCACCCATTCCGCCGAACCGAGTAGTCCGAGCTCTTCTCCCGCAAAGGAGCAGAACAAAATGCCACGCTCAAGCTGCCCCTTCATGGGGACAAGCAGGCGAGCCAATTCCAGCACGCCAGCGGTGCCCGAGGCGTTGTCATCGGCGCCCGGATGAATCTGGCCGATTTGCGAAGGCGCGAGAGAATCGAAATCGCCTCGGCCCAAGTGATCGTAGTGCGCTCCGATGATGATGTACTCATCGGTTTTTCCAGGAAGATACGCGAGCACATTATTTACAGTGGCTCGTATGCTCTCGATATTGACGTTGAGAGAAACGCGCAGGTTTTCCGGAAAGGCAAAAGAGCCGGGAGTTGCGGAAGCGTCAATCTGATTCTGAACGGCTGAGAGCGGCTTCCCCGCCTCCGCGAACCAATTCTGCGCGACCGCGTTTTTCATTTGGACGAAAAGTATTCCGGCATTTTCTGGTCCGCTGACGCTTCCGAACCTGGTTAACAGATCGTCTTCGCCTTCCGCCAGTTTTCCATTGATCACGATGACGGCATTGGCGCCATGATTTCGCGCATTGATCGCTTTGGTGATCAACTGGGAGTGCTCGGTAAGGCCAGCGTGTCCGTTTCTGGCCGCAAATCGCGCTGGCTCATAGCGCAGAATCACGACGATTTTGTCTTTCACATCCAGGTGCGCGTAATCGTCGTACCCAAACTCTGTTGCGGTGGCTCCATATCCGGCAAAGACTACGGGTCCAGTAATTTCACCGGAAGTCGAAAAGCTGAACGGCACGAAATCCTGGTTCAACTTCAGGTCTTTCTGTGCAGCGCCGCTTAGAACTTTTAGATGATTGCCTTGCTTCAATCGCGCGCCGGTGATCACTGTGAACGGCTGGAAATAGGAGTTCTTTCCCGCAGGCTGTAACCCCAGGCTACCAAACCGTTGCTCAATCATGTTCGCTGCTTTTGTGAGACCAGGTGTGCCATCCCCGCGGCCTTCCATGGCAGGAGTCGTAAGCGCCTTGATATCGTCCAGGTAGCGTTTCGGATCGGCGGAATCGGCGGCGGCCGCGATGCTCGCGGCAAAAAAAGCGAAGGCGACAATGAGCTGTGCTTTGCGCCAGCGTGAAGTACCAGCGAATGCGACCAATTGGGAGCGGTTCTTTAATTTAAGATTAGGTGTCATCTCTCAGAATCCTAAGCCGCTGTGCCTGGGCTGTCAAACGAAGGGCCTGCTGCAGTCGCGACGGGAAATCCCCCTCAAAAACTAATTTTCAGCCGCGTACTGACACTGCGCGGGGGCGCAACCGCAGTGCCCGAAAACAAGCTCGCGAAATTCAACACATTGACTCGGTTGGTCAGGTTGTTGGCTTCCAGTTGCAACGAGAACTCTTTGGTTTCCTTATGAAAAAGCGAGGCACCGGCGGAAGCATCGAAGGAGAAATTAGGGCGGACCCGGCCGGCATCGAAATTCACTCTGCTCACGATGGCTGGACCGTACTGCGCCAATAAGAAATTGAGCGTATTGGCGTCGACTGGCCCGTTCAAATTTACGGGCAACCCGCTTCCAAATTCGGCGCTGGCCGCCACCCACAGTTTTTGCATGGTTTGAAAGCGTATGCGCGCGCGGACAGAATTTCGCTGGTCCTGCGAAATGGGGAACTTGCTGGTGTCCGCGACACCCGCTGCCTGATCACCGAGAAATAGCCCGCCGGTGATGGGGCCTTGGCCGAAACCCGTCTGATTGGAGTAGCTCACAAATCCGGAGAAGCGGCCCCAGTTCGGCACGGCAATCTGGACTTCCTCTCCGTAAACCTTTGCGCTGGCAAAGGCAATCGGAAAGCTGATGCCGGTATCGAGCAGCGTGTCATCGTCCGACATATTGCGGAATTCGCGCCGGAAAACGTTCCCTTCAATCCGCAGCTTTCCGGCAAACGATTTTGTGAAGCCCGCCTCGTAGTAGTTTGCGCGCCCAGGCTGCACCGGAATTCTCAAGACGATCGCACTGACCGAGTCCAGTTGCGGCGAGCTGGCCAGCAATAAGTTTTCCAGGGCCTGGGTTTGAAAAACCCGGTCGTAGGAAGCATGGAGGAGGAGATTGAGCGAAGCAATATAGCGTGAAGCGCCCAACCGCGGGCTCCACGCCGATTCGCTGACTACAAATCCGTAGTGGTCAAACCGCAGGCCTGCGCTCAAAGTCCATTTCCCAACGTGAATCTGGTCCTGCGCATAGGCGGCCGGCTCGATGTCCCATCGCCGGTCAACAAATGAAAACTGTAATTTAGTCCCGGGATTGAATTGAGCGGGATCGGTAATCTGATATTGCAGCGCCTCATGCACGGGGTTGAATATCCCGTCCGCGCCGGTCTTCCATTCGTGCCGACCGTGATGGCCGGCCAGATCCGCGCGCGCGTACGCTTCGCGATACCCGCGATCCTGTGCAACGATGACCGGAGTCGATTGGGCATTCGATACGAGCAGCGCGGCCGCGTCGCGCACGCTTCCCGCCACGCTCAAAAACACGTCCGGCGAGAAAGCATGCGTATAGCGCGCCTGGCCGCTGGTTTCCTGCTGCGTGGCATCCTGGCGCTGGCCGGATTGTTGCTGCACAAGCTCGTTCGGCACAAGATAGCGAACCGCGTGCCGCGTCATGGTGAGGAGCAAGCGGTCGCCATTTGAGAAGTCGCGTTCGTAGGTCGCCGAAAATCCACCGGCATTTCCGAAATTCGTGTAGTTGCCTAGAACTGGCGGGTCCAGATAACGATCGGTATGAAATCCCTCTCCAGCGATCCAGAATCTATTTTTTTCGGTTCCATAAAATAAGGCGGCATGCCCGGAAGCCGTCGAGAAACTCCCG
>JBGOVX010000060.1:0-17169 GCA_041478355.1 Terriglobia bacterium
GTGCCATACCGCGCCAGGACTTCCATGTTGCCGGTATCCGGCGCCGAGCAGTTAAATACCTCGGGAGCCATCGGGCTGCGGCCCATAATCTCGCACAAGGGCGCGTACTCCAGATTGGTGAGTCCGGCGCCCTGTTCGCCGCTCTGGAAGGCGGGAGGCACGAAAAGATTCCACAAACCCGCGGCCCGGGCTTTTATCTTAAGCTCTTCCACCACTCGTGTGGGAGACCAGTGATCCCGCTCCACTTCGTCGCGGAATCGCTGTTCGTTCGGATAGACGTGCTCGTTCATGAACGCCTGCAAGCGCTGCTGCAGGTCTTTCACTTTGCCGCTAAATTCGAAATCCATGTTTGTAAGCGCCCCTTAGCAGACACACCAATATTCACCAGTCCCAACCAAGTGGGGACTTTTCACAACGGACCTACTTGGCTGCCTTAATCTCGGCGTATAGCTGTCCGACAAACCGGTCCGCGCCTTGCGCTGCCTGGGGAACGCGCGCATCGTAATCGGAAGTCGGGTGCGCGGCGACCACTTCATCGGCCGTCTTGCCCTGCTGGACCAACTTAGCGACGCGATCACGAATAGCCAAAATCATATCCCGGTGAGCGATTACAGCTGCCCTGTCAACAGTCGGGCCATGGCCCGGGATGATCTTGGTGTCTGGTCCTGCAAGCCCGATGATCATGCCAAGTCCGTCAATCATTCCGTTCAGTGTGCCGCCATTGACTCGATCAATATTGGGGTATCCCACGGAGCGATAGAAATCGCCCGTCATGAAAACGTCGGCCACGTGAAATCGCACCAGGGTGTCACCATCGGTATGCGCTCGAGCAATCGGAATCGTCTCCACTTCCTCGCCGTCCATGTGGAATGTCACCCGGCCGCGGTAGGTCACCACCGGGAGCGCAACTTGAGGTGCTGGTTTTCCGGGCGTACCGTCCGCCGCAGGTGCTGGATTCGCCAGCCGAGATCGCAATTCATCGCGGGCGAAAATCGTTGCGCCCATCTTGGCAAGGTTTTCGTTTCCACCGGTGTGGTCCCCGTGGACGTGCGTATTGATCACGAAGCGAATAGGAGAGTTCGAAATCTGCTTGATAGCCGCGACGATTTTCTCGGTCCCTGGAGCAAACTGCGTATCCACCATGAGCACGCCGTCGGGACCCGCGAGCACGCCGATCGTGCCGCCCAAGCCGATAAGCGTATAGAGATTGTTGCTCACCTTAGTGGTCTTGATATCGACCTTGCTGTAATCAGCCGGCGCGGGCGCGGCTGCGGGAGCAGCACCGGGACCCTGGGCGTATGCGGAAATCGCCATCATAAACATCACCAACAGGACTGCCCACATTGCATGCGAAGATTGATTTGTTTTAATTTTCATCGTGATCGCTCCTGATTGCAGTCGAAATGTCCAAGCCGGATTACTGGTCCCAGAGTATATACCAAACAGAATTTGTGGGAACCATTAGAACCGCGCGTCGAGAAATGTCCAAACCGGGCAGGCGGCGGCGCTTCGCTCGCTAGGAATATTGGCGCTCATTGTGATAGGTATTGGAGACCTGACGTAAACGACCAGCTTTCGGGAGGCGCCATGAAAGGGAAGTGGATTATAACTTTGCTCGCTCTATTTGCAATGCCGGCATTCGCTCAGCAGCCGGTTCCCGATATTCCATTCGAATCGGTGCCGAATTACCTGAAGTATTCGCCCGAAATGAATCTGGGCGAAGTACTAAGCGTGGCGGTCAACTCCAAGGGGCACATTTTGGTTTTAAATCATCCAGGGACCGCGACTTCGGGGCCGATCTATGGCAATGCCACGACGCAGCTGTTTGAGTTCGACGATGCAGGCAAGTACGTTCGAGAAATTGGCCACGGCGTATATGGCCTGGCATACGCCCATTCGGTTCGATTCGACAAGTACGACAACCTGTGGGTGGTCGACAAAGCGTCAATGTCGGTGATGAGGTTCAATCCCGCCGGATACGTCACGATGAACCTCGGGCGGCGGCCGGAAGGGCCCGACCAGCATCGCTATATTGAAAGGGGTGATCCAGCGCCGGTTCCTGTCGACGCCATGTTCAACGGGACGACGGATGTCGCCTGGGATGCCGACGACAACATCTACATCAGTGACGGCTACTTCAACTCGCGGGTTGCCAAATTTGATAAGCACGGGAACTGGATCAAGTCGTGGGGGTCTGCCGGTAAAGGAGGAGAACACGCGAACGAAAACCCCAGCCAATTCTCCACTCCGCACAACATTGGAATCGATCGGCAGGGAAACGTGTACGTGGCTGATCGGGGCAACAGGCGCATCCAGGTGTTTGACCTCGATGGCAATTTCAAGAAATTCATTTTCCTTAATGTGCCGTACGATAAGAAACGCCACCCCGTCCTTGGCAACCTGTCTCCCAATCCTCCTGATGAGACCGCGCCGTGGACGATCTGCATCACGAACGGGCCGACGCAGTATCTCTACACCACGGATGCGGAACCCGGCAGGCTTTACAAGATTTCACTGCCGGACGGTAAGATCGTCGGCAAATTCGGCGAGTCCGGCCATGAACTGGGCCAGTTCAGTTGGGCTCACGGCCTGGCGTGTCCGGCGGAGGATTTGCTATTTGTCGCTGACATGAACAACTGGCGCGTGCAGAAGCTGGTTCTGAAGCCGAAGAAGTAAGGTGTCCCGATCCGCTTGCCGACGGGGTAGATTCATTGGGGTACTCTTTCAAAACGCCAGCGTCTTTTGCCCAGAGTGCGCAGGTAATGGACATCCACGATAATGCTAAACCCGACCTTCCGTGCCAAGGTGAGCGATGCGAGGTTAGAGCGGAGAGCTCCGCCGTATAGCCGTTTGACTCCCCGCTTCCTGAGTTCATCGAAAATTCTGTACCGGAGCGCTGAGCCGAGCCCCTTTTGGCGAGCATTTTTTTGAACCGCAATATGCTCTGACCAGGCATCACCCCGACGAAAAGTTCTTTTCAGACCCCCCAAGGGTATGTTCACGTTACCGAACCCGATCAAATTAAACCCGATTAACCGATCGTCCTGCAAAGCTGCCAGGCACACGCCTCCTCCCTCGATCTTTTTTTTCAGGTGGCCCTGAAGCCACTCATACCTTTCTTCGATTTGCTGGATCACGCCTTGATCGTCGGAACCTATGATCTTGAAAGCAAGACCATTCGGACACAAATCCGCCGGGGGATGCCATTTCGATAGATCGATACGATATATCCGGTATACGCGATGGAGATGGATCGCCCAGAAGGCGTAACTCAGGGTCTTTCTGAACGTGGCGGACCACCCGTAGTCGGCCAAGTTTCGCCGGAACCTTCGAAGCAACAATGAAGGGGTCATAGATGATCCGCGAACACTAAAGCGCTTTACTTTCTGAGTTTATATTAGGTGAAGGGGCGGGTCTCTTGGAAATGCTGCAATGATTCCTAAATGTAAATAGTCATTTGTCGGTAAAAATTTTCGGCCAACTACCGGCATGCTTGATACCGATAGCTCCGCCATGGGGGTCCGCTTCCTACTTTGGGTCGGCTATAGTCTTGGAGAGGGTGAGAAGAATCGCAATTGCCGGGAGTGGGAGATGATTTGGGCATCTCCCACCCGCCGTTGAAGCAAGACTGTGTCTAGTTGCGAATTCTCCAGACGCAGGCTATTGAGCTAGTTCCAAAAGCACAAACGATCCTGGGATCTGTGTTGGACGTGGACGGGGATTATCCGGCGTGGGAGCCGGCGCAGCCTTGAAGTCCGCTGTTTCGGTGAAGATATGGTGCGTTTTCAGGTCCATGGCCATGGTCCGGGAACCGAACTGTGTTGGGACGTTGCCCACTGTGCTGTACTTATCGGCTGAATCCTGGTGGATCACGGAAACCAGTCCTTCGCGGCAGGAGGCAAACAAAAGGCCTGTTGCCGGATCATAACCGTTCCCGTCCGGATCTCCGCCAATTGGCGGGGAAGCGACCACTTTACCGGTGTCCGCATTTACGACAACCATTACTTTGTCGCAAGCCGCGAACAGGCGGCGGTTTTTCGTGTCCATCGCTAGGGCAGAAGGTCCCTCGCAGGGTGCAAGAGGCCACGGCTGTCCCTTGACGGCCAGTGTCTTGGTGTCAAATACCTGCATGGAACTCTTGTCTTCGATATTTATATAAAGGTTTCCCTTACCGTCGAGCGCGGGCTCCTCAGGTTTGCCGGCAAGAGTTACCGTGCCGATTACTTTTCCGGTAAGTGCATCGATCACGGTTGAGTCATGGCTCTTACCATTAAAGGTGAAGATCCGCTTGGTGTCGGGGTCATAGAGAATGGAGTCGGGATCTTTACCGGGTATCGGAATTTCCGAGATCGATTTCAGAGTCTTCAAATCCACAACGCTGACCGTGTTGGCATCGCCATTGCTGGTAAAGCCTTTGCCAAGATCGATGGCCAGCGCGACACCATGCATGTTCTTAGTGTTTGAAGCCGGCACGTCGCCAATCACCTTGCCGGTCACTTCGTCGACAACCATCATGTGGCTGCCGCGCAACACATAGATACGGTGCGCATCGGGATCAACCCGTACGTAGTCCCATCCGCCATCACCGCCAACAGGCATTCTTCGGATTACTTTATAACCCGAGTCTGCCGCGTAGGCTCCGGCCGCGGAAATAAGCAGCAAAGAACAGGAAAGAACACAGGCCCAACAGAACAATCCGAACAATCTTGATTTCCTCATGCGAAGTACCTCCCTATCGAAAATTTAGCTTCAATTCCAACTCTTGAGACACCCTCGAAACCCTTACACGACAACTCCCCACAACAATGCTTACTCATGTTTGCCACTTGGTCTGTCTCTAACCCCACCGCTAGCTTAGATGCAAATTCTAGCGGGTCAGATAGAACTGCACCGCTGGAGTGATAATCAGAGATAGCACCATCGAAATCAGGATGCCTCCGATCACCGCGATAGCCAAGGGTTGCAACATCTGCGAACCCGCACCCAGCGCCAGCGACAATGGCAGCATGCCTGCAACTGCCGCCATAGCGGTCATTACAATCGGACGAAGCCTCCGGCGCCCAGCTTGAATCATGGCCTCTTCGGCGGAGAACCCATATTCGATAAACTTCTGGTTGGCATCGAGCAGCAGGATTCCGTTCTTAGCCACAATGCCAAGCACCATGATCAGGCCCATGAACGACGAGATATTGAACGTCGTCCGCGTGACCAGCAACGCCAGGAAAACTCCCGACGTGGAAAGTAACGCCGAGGAAAGAATGGCGACGGGCGCCGAAAAGGATCGAAATTCGAAGAGCAGCACAATGAAAATGAGCACCAAAGCTAGCATGAGAACAATGACCAGATCATGGAACGATTTCTGCTGCTCCTTGTAGGTGCCCCCGTACTCAACTCGAATGGAGGGCGGCAGATGCAAATCTTTCACCATTTGTTGGACGGCGGCAATCCCTGTTCCCAAATCGACACCTTCCAGACGTGCCGTAACTTGCTTCAACTCTTGCAAGTTGTCGCGAAGAATTTCGGTCTGGCCCGGAAGTTCGGCGATGGTGGACACAGATCCGAGAGTTGAAGTTCCTCCATTCGAATTGACCAGCAACGTGTTGCTCATGGCTTCGAGGGAGGATCGATTGGATTGCGGGTAACGGACGCGCAGGGTATAGGGACGGTCGTCGATAATCACCGGGCTGGTCGCGGGTTCTCCATCCACGATCGCGGTTGCAATCGTGGTAAGTTGATCGGTACTGAACCCAGCCTTCGCTGCCGCTGCGGGATTAATGGTGAACACTACGGCTGGTCCGCTGGTTGTGTTTTCAATTCCATCCTCGATATCCACCACAGGCTTCTTGTACTTGATCTGAATCCTGTCCAGGGCATCAGCTACTTTAGGTGCCCAAGTCAGGAGGTCGTCCGGATTAGGACTAAACAGCTTGACCACGACAGGTTGCGGCGCGCCGGTCAAATCCGAAATCATGTCCTGGAGTACTTGAGTGTAGTCAGAGTCGAGGGAAGGTTCTTGTTTCGAGACTTCAGCGCGGACCTGGCTGATGATTTCGTCGATCCCACGGCTTCGTTTGTCCTTCAGCTTCACCGAAATGTCTCCGGTGTTCGGCTCGGTGACCGCGGCAAGCCCTAATTGCAGGCCCGTGCGGCGCGAAGTGCTTTCGACCTCAGGGATAGCGCGAATGATCTGCTCTACGTGGTTAATTACACGGTTGGTTTCCTGGAGCGAGCTGCCGGCTGGCATGACGTAATCGAGAATAAATCCGCCCTCGTCCATGGCCGGCAAAAGATCGCTCCCCAGCGAATTGAAGCAAACATAGGAGATTCCGATCAGGATTAGGCAAAGCCCACCCAACCATACCGGGTGCTCCAGGGCACGACGCATCCATCGTTCATAGAACTCGATGATCTTCTCGAACCAGCCTCCCTTCAAGGAAGCTTCTTCAGCGGCCATCATGCGCTTCATCTGTTCAATGTGGGCCAGCTTCACTTCTTCAGCGGTCAGGCCATGATGAGTGGGCTTGGGTGCCTCAACCGCGCTTTCGCCGTCTCCGCCATGCGATTTCCCGCGACGAATCAAGTGAACGCTCAGATTGGTGGACCATGTCAGGGCCAGCGCCAGTGAAGTCAGCAAGGACACGCTCATGGAAATCGCCAGAGCGCGGAAAAATGTCCCGGTGACTCCGGTAATCGAAATCAGGGGAAGGAACACAACAATAGGAGTCAGCGTCGAGCCAATGAGGGGAACCGTCAGCTCTTTAAGAGCGCTGGCAGTCGCCTCCAGTGGCCCTTCGCCACCATCGCGGTGCAAAACGATGTTCTCGACGACCACGATTGCGTCGTCGATGACCAATCCACCGGCTGCCGCCAATCCTCCCAGGGTCATCATATTGAAGCTCTGACCCAACAGCTTCATGGCAATGAAGGTGACGAAAATCGCTACAGGAATTACCAGACCCGTCATCAGCGCCGTGCCCCAGTCCCGCAGGAACAGCCAGATGATGAATCCCGCGAGCAAGAGTCCGATGATGATTGCGTCGCGTACGCTGGCAATCGATTCCCGAACGATGTTGGACTGGTCGTAAAAAGTACGCAGCTCAACGCCGGCGGGAAGACTGGAGCGAAGATTTTCGATTTCTTGATTGGCTTCGTTGGCAACGTCGACGGTGTTGCTGTCCGGCTGCCGGCTGATGCTGATTAATACAGCGGGCTTTCCGTTGGCCGTAACTACTGTATACGCCGGCGCCGCGGAAGGCGCGACCGTGCCAATATCCTTAATTCGGACCGGCGCATCGTTCACATTCTTGATGACCATGTTGCCGATTTCCTCAGACGAGTGGACCTGGGAATTGAGGAGCGCCAGGAACATCTGGTGATTGCGGGTGAGGAGGCCGGGGGAATCAATCAAGTTTGTTTTGTTGGCGGTATCCAGAATGTCCTGCAATGCGACCTTTGCGCGGAGCATTTTTGCGGGTTCAGGGGTAATCTGGAATTCAGGTACCTGCCCTCCCTGCACTAAGATCGTGGCAACGCCGTTGAGCCGGTTCAGGCGCGGCTTGATCTCGTAGGTCGCCACCTCCCACAGTTTCGTTTGTGGGACTTTGTCCGAGGTGAGGCTATACCCGAGGATTGGGAAACTCGCAAAATCGAGCCGGTGCGTGTCAATCTGGGCCGTGGATGGGAGTGTGGTTTGCAGGCGCGCCAGGGCGGAATTGACCTGCTGGAGCGTCTGAATCATGTCCACGCTCCAATTGAAGAACAAGTCCACTTCCGCAGAGCCGCGACTGGTAATTGATCGAACGTCTTCCAGGCCCGGCACGCTGTTTACGGCGTTTTCGATGGGGCGGGTGATGGTTACTTCCATCTGGTCGATGGGCATTACGCCGTTGTCCACGCCTATGATGATGCGCGGAAAGTTGGTCGCCGGAAACACGGCGATTGGCAACGACAGAGCCTCATAGATTCCGACAACCGCCAGCGTGAGGATCAGGAAAATAATCGACTTCGAGTGCCGGGCGAACCAATAGCGCGAATCGTTCGCAGTGGATTGCGTATTTGAATTTGGCGTCTTAGCTGGCATATGAATTCACTCGTCGCAAACGGGAGTCGGAAAAATTTTGTTCAGAACCTGTACAATACGATACGGATTCAGCAAGACTGCCTTGAATGTCCATGGCCCCTGTCCTCACTGGTCTTCTTCCTCATCGGGCATCTTTGGAACTTGAACCAGGATCTTGGTCTTCGCCAGGACCGGGGCATCCTCTTTATCGAGTTCGAACGCCCCAACAGTCACGACGCGCTCCCCGCCCTGCAGGCCTTCGGTAATTTGCACATCGCCATTGCTACGGATACCGACTTTGACCTTCTTCTTGTGGGGCACATTGTCAGTGTCCAGCACGATCATGGACGTCACCCCGTCGGTAGCAGTCAGCAGGGCCGCAAGTGGGGCAACGATGGCATGCTGCACAGTCTGACCAATAATGGTTACACGCGCGCTGACTCCCGGTCTTAAGCGCCCTCCCGGATTTGCAGCTTGCACCCAAACCTCCACCGTCGTGCTGCTTGGGTCGACCGCAGGGCTCACCAGGGTGAGCTTGCCCTTCACTTCCGGGTTCCCAGGCACAGAAATTGTGGCCGGGTCCCCCGCCTTGAGGTGGGCCGCATCGGTCTGCGAAATGTGAGCACGGGCCACCACCTGAGACAAATCCATAACGGTAATAATGGGAATGCCAGCGGCCGCGGTCTCGCCAGTGAAAAAGGGCCGGTCAGTCACCACGCCGTCGATGGGGCTGACAATCTTGGTGTAGCTCAGTTGCGCTTCGGCGTTGGCAGTGTCGCCCTTGGCGGCGGCCAGTTGCGCCTCAGCCACTTTGAGGTCCCCTTGCTTTTGGGTGAGATCATATTGGTTCTTGGCTTGTGTCAGAGCGAGGCTGGCATCTTCAACATCTTTCGCGGAAACTGCTCCTTGCTTGTACATGGCCTGGCGACTGTCATAAAGCTTCTGGGCGCTATCCAAGGTCTGCTTGGCCAGCGCAAGGTCCTGCGTGGCTCTCTGGACTGACGTTTGGTAGGCCACTTCCGCCTGCTGGTATCCGCCCTGGCTCTTCAGATGGGTGCCGGCCAAGTCCTTATTCTCAAGCTCCGCCAGCACCTGCCCCGCATGAACTGGGCTGCCGCGGTCGACGTAGAACTTAGTGACCGGTGAACTCACCTTGGGCACGATCGCCGCCTGGTTCCGCGGGTACAGGGTCGCATCCGCGATTACCTTAAGCGAGATCGCCGTATTTTCAGCTGCGCCCACTTGCACTGTTACCGTGGGCGCTTCTTCGGCTGCTTCCTGGGGCTTGCAGCCAGTCACCAGGAGACCCGCCACCAGGGCGGTCCCCATCAAACAGTGCTGCCAGTTCATTCGGCCCGCAACACGATAGGTTTTCGAAGTAAGAATAAGAGATTTTGTTTTTTCCATGGTCATCTCGATGTGTTTTAGCATGGGTCAGAAGTTTCCAGTCAGTGTCTGAAGATTCGCCAAGGCCCCTTTATACCGGACCTGGGCGTCGTCGTACGCATTTCGTGCCGTAATAAGAGTATTCTGAGCGTCCACCACTTCGGTCGCCGGGGATGCCCCACCTACATAACGCAAGTTGACTAGACGCAAACTCTCGGTGGCCAGTTCCGCCGTATGCCGGGATGCCTCCACGGCGGACCGGGCGATGACCGCCTCATTGTAGGTGGCATAGAGTTCACTGATTGTCATCCGCTGGGTCTGGCTCAACTGCGCTTTGGCTTGTTGCTGCTTGTATTGTGCCTGGTGCAATTTGCTGCGTAATGTGCCCCAATCCCAGACCGGGATGTTCAGAGCAGCGGTGACAAAATAGCCCAGGTTTGGCACCACGCCAATTTCCGGGAAAGAAGCCCGAGCACAACGAAAGGCGAAGCAATTTGCTTCGATTCCGTAATCAGCGTCAATAGATAGGGTGGGGAAAAAAGCCGTTTTCGCCGCAGAAACGTCCAGGTCTGATTGTCGCGCGGTTTCCAGCGCGGCGCGAAGGTCGGGATTGGCCTTCTCCGCCATGGTCTGGACCTCCGCAAACGGCGGCAACGCCTGGGCGGAATCCAGATCGTCCACTACGCTGAAATTTTCATTGAACGTGGGAAACAGCATTACGGCCAGATTCAAGCGGGCTCCATCCATGGCCAGCTTCGCTTCGTCGAAGGCTTGCTCCTGCAGTCGATACTGGATTTCCGCCTTGAGGGTATCGGTATGGGCGGACTGTCCCTGGCGTTCTCCAGTCTGTGTGATATCAAAAAAGTGCTTGGCCTGATCGATAGATTGCTGGGCGGTCGAGTACTTTCGTTGGGCCACGATCAGGCCATAGAAGGCTTTGGTCACGGTCACGTACAATCCCTGACGGGCTATTTCGGCCTTGGCCTTGGCTAGCGCCTCGCCTGCCTGAGCCCGGCGATACCCCGTACCCATAACCGTGCTCCCGGAAATATCCTGATGGAGGACTCCCCAGGCGCGATAAACGTGGACACCATCGTTGGTGACAAATCTCCCGTCGGAGATCTTTCCACCGTCACCCTGCGTTCCGAGATATTGGACCGACCCTGTGATCGTAGGTAGGAGAGCGTTTCTGGCCTGCAGGCGGTCTTCGTGGGCGCTTTTTGCATCGAATGTAGCGCCCAGGTACAGGGGGTCGTTCTTTCGCGCGCGGTCAAATGCGTCCTTCAGAGTCACGGTGATAGGCGCAGCAGACTGGGCAGGCCCTGGGGGTTGCACCAGTTGCACCTGCGATTCAACCGGGCCAGGAGCGGCTGAGTTCTGAGCGGATGCTTGCGACAGTGGAAGGCTAAGGGCAACGATCAAGCTAACGGCCAAAATTGCGAAACGTCCGCCAAAAGCGCCACCGCTGGCAGGAGGCGTCTGGCTCTTAATAACGGGGAATTCCTCAACCCGAATTGAATGAATCATAATTCTTCCACCTTCCAGCAATCGTTGCCAAGCGCTAAATAGGTCTTACTCTTACTAATAGCCTGTGCCATGCCCAGGCATAATTACGCGCAACTTACAATGCGCGGGAAAAAATCCACGTGACATCAACTGAAGAGACAACTTTGGTTACATATTGGGTGATTACCGGCCATTCCCTGATTTTCCTGATCTTGAGCCGGCATCAAGCTAACAATACCTCTTTCAACTGAAAGAGCACCCCTGCACCTCAAAAGTTTATTTCGAAAAACATTAAGCCAACATTAAGAACCCTAAGAAAAATAGGCGCGCCGGAATATGTCGAATCCGGTGCGCACAACCTAGCGATTCTGGCTACAGTTCCCCCCAAACTGAAGGGCCATCTTTACTGTCTATTTCAGGAATGCTTTCTAACAGCGGGTGATTTATCTCACATTTTCATTTTGAAGTCCACTCCAAGAACATCGCCCTAGGCCGCAGGAGCGGACCAGGGCGGGGCAGGCGGCCGCAATCAACGATCCGCTATAGAGGATGAAAGCAGAGAACCGCGCAGGTCATGGTACTGGACCTGCGCGGCGCTGCTGGAGGCAGAAACCTACTGGAGATATATGAGGTCAACAATCTGGCCGTCGTCCGACATAATCATGGCGCGTCCGGACAAGGTGGCTCGAGAATACCCTTTAGGCAGCCGTGGCAAGCGGCCAGTCAATTCCTCCGGGAAAGGTTCCACGTGTTTTTGAAGGCCTGAGGGCAAAGTCCCATCGCGGCGAAGTTGCCTTTCCAGACCTGGAGGGAGATTATCATTCCGCTTGGCCAAGCCCGGCGGCAGATTCTCGCGGTTGTACCGAAAATAAGCACGAATCACGTTCTGGTCGTGATCGGAAAAAATCAACGAGTCGTAAGCATCGTCCCGGTCCTCAACATGGTCGCTATCCTGGTCGCGCCGGAGGTTGCTTCTGGAGGCCATGGGCATTTCCCGTGGTTCAGGCTCCTGCCTCACTTCAGGCGTCATTCTCGCTTCGGGAGCTTTGCCGGCCACAATAAATAGGAGCTGCGTTTCAGGGGCTAGAACGATCTCCTGTTTACCGGTCGCATAGGCGGTGGCAGTTCCGGCTCCGGCGCCAACCATGCTGCCAACGACCGTCCCTTTTCCTCCACCGGCGATGCCGCCCAAGATGGCTCCGGCCGCAGTTCCGCCTCCAATCAGGCCGAGGTTCCGCGCGGCGTGAGACTTGCCATCGATTTGGATCGCCTCGGTGTGAATAGAGGACTTGCCCACCGCGGTCACTTCCAGTGTAAGAGACGCAGGTCTCTTCAGTCGCCCGGAACTAACGACTTCCACTACTCGCCCGGTGACCGTTGTTCCTTTGGCCCACACCAGTCGGCCTCGGAATCTGACAGGTTCCGCGAGCGTTGCCGAGAAAGTCTCTCCAGCATCAGTCTTGCCGGTATCGAGCCGGTCGAGCAAGCTAACACGCACTTCCGTTCCAGGTGCGATGGATTGCGCGTGGCCCACCGGTGCGAACCATAGAAGCAGGATCCCAAGGGCTGGAAAAAGCAACTTTGAGGCTCGTTTCATGGCATTGGCTCCCTAACACACTTATATAGAGCAAGTTAAACGGATCAAGAGCGCCCGCCTGCCGGAATAGACTGCAGGTCTTGCATAAGGTTACACGGTCGAAGACCTCACGCCGTACTGGCATGGAGTACAGATTAGGTACTGGGGGCGAAACTATCCGTCAAATCGGAAGGGGGATACGGAGGATATGCGGACGCTTATATGCGCGAAAATAGTTGCTGGGTAAAGTTAGACGAAGAGTATAATCCCCCGCTTGCTTCACCTGGATTCCCGCAAAAAAAGCAAGTGAGTTCCAAGTGCGCAGCCATTGTTTTCGAAATCTTAGACCGAATGAAACTTTACGTCCGCGCACCAACCAGGATCGGAGATTTTCGATTCATAAATTTTTTGCGCCGGGTGGCGAACGTGCAATCGGGCGCCCATTACTAAAATAAATGAGAAAATTCTAATGTGACAACATGCACGCGCGAGTGTGACGTGCGTCACAGTAAATAATTGGGAATGAGTTACAAGAGAGTGGTGATCAGAAAGGGGCGATGGTCGATCCATCTAAGACATCGTCTCGGAAATCAGCAAGACGCAAGCCACTTCGAATCTTCAGGATGCTCGATTTGGTGGGCCCATCACACGTTCCATTAAGACGAGACTTTCAGGGAGGCGCTCCACATGCCCATCACTAATGAACTGACCATCCGCATGGATAATCGTCCCGGATCAATTGGAAAAGTCTGTCATGCGCTCGCGGACCGCGGCGTAAACATCATGGCTTTCCAATCGATTCCTTCGCAGAAAACGATTCTCATGTGCATTGTGGTCGACAATCTGGCGGGAGCGGAAGCCGTCCTGGACTCTGAAGGAATAAATTATTCAGAAGGGGAAGTTGCACAGGTAAAGCTTCCGCGCGGAACTGCGGGGCTGGCGCTCGCCGCCTCCAAGCTGTGCGATGCCAACATCAATATCAATTACGCATACTGGGGTGTTGAGCCAAGCACGAACGCCCCGCTGGTGATTTTTGGGGTAACCGATGTAAGCCGTGCAGCAGCAATCTTGGATCAGGCCACTTCCGCCCTCACAGGAGCGTAGCGTGGAAAGCAAAAATATGTTAGGTTTGATTAAAATGCAACAGGGCCACAACGCAACATTGGCGTGGAGGCCGCTGTTTTCACATGCTTCTTGGGAGGGTTCGCACCATGAAGGAAAGTCCGCGTTATCCCGGTATTCGAGTGACCGCGAACGGAAATCAGCTTGTTTCCTACCATACTGAAACGCGCATCACTGACGCGGGGATCTTCTACCCTATTACGCCGTCCACCGAAGGCGGTGAACTCTATCAGCAGGCATACGCGGAAGGGAAGGCGAATGTCTTCGGCCACAACACCATAGCGGTCGAAGCTGAGGGCGAGCACGCGGCGCAGGGCGGGGCCATTGCTCATTCGGTTTGCGGACGCCGAGTCGTCAATTTCACCTCGGGTCAGGGAGTGGTTTACGGAGTCGAGCAGTATTACCATGCGCCGGGCAAGTGCTCGACGATGGTATTGGAAGTGGCCGCCCGAGCGCTTACCAAGCATGCCCTGAACGTGCACTGCGGGCACGATGATGTGTACGGAGCGCTGGACACCGGTTGGATTATTCTGTTCGGCAAGGACGCTCAACAGGTGGCCGATCAAGCGCTTATTTTGCGGCGCGTGACAGAACTCAGCCTGACTCCTGGCATGAACGTGCAAGATGGTTTTCTTACCTCTCACCTGGAGCGCACCTTCTACAAGCACGAATCGGAATTGATGCGGGAATATCTGGGCGCGCCGGAGGACATCATCGATTGCCCGACCGAAAGCCAGCGCGTTCTGTTTGGCGCCACGCGCCGGCGCGTGCCGCGCATGATCGATCTCACCAATCCCGTGCTGCTTGGCCCGGTCCAAAACCAGGAACACTACATGCAAGGTGTGGTGGCGCGGCGCAACAACTTTACCGAACCGATTCTGAAGTTCCTGGAAGCGGCGTACACGGATTTCGGAAAGCTGACGGGGCGTTACTACGGCCTGATCACCCAATTTAAAACCGAGGATGCGGATACGGTCTTCGTGTCGCTGGGTTCGGCCGCGGAAAACATCGAAGCGGCAGTCGATTATCTCCGCGAGACCCGCAAAGTGAAAGTCGGTTCCATCCATTTGAACGTAATTCGCCCATTCCCCGCGGCAGCCGTAGTCCAGGCGCTGGCCGGCAAGCGAAACGTTATCGTCCTCGAACGGACCGACGAACCCATGGCGGGCGACAATCCCATGGGGCGCGATATTCGAACTGCCTTGAGTAAGGCGCTGGCGTTGCAGGGGCATCCGGCAGACACGGGACTTCCCGCCATTACACCCGATCAGATGCCGCGATTGTTCTCCGGCATCTACGGCCTGGGGTCGCGCGATTTTCGGCCCGAGCACGTCATTGGCGCCTACGAGTACGCTACCGGGAAACGAACTCGCAAGGATGGCAAGAGCGCTGCCGATGGCGTCTCGTTTTTCGAGTTGGGCGTCGACCATCCATATGAAGTGAAATCCGATGATACGCCGTCTCTGCTGCCCGAGGGTTCCATTGCCGTGCGCTTCCATTCCATCGGAGGATGGGGCGCCATCACGACCGGAAAGAATCTCGGCGCAATCCTTGGCGACCTGAACGATCTGCTCTATGACCGCGACAAGGTAGTCGATGAGCTGGGCAATCCCAAAGAGATCATCCACGTCAGCGCAAATCCCAAATACGGATCTGAAAAAAAAGGCGCGCCGACTTCTTACTTCATGGTTGCCGCTCCAGAACGAATTCGCGTCAACTGCGACCTCCGGCATGTCACAGTCGTACTCTGCTGCGATCCTAAGGCATTCACGCACACCAATCCGCTCGACGGGATGTCCGAAGGCGGCTCTCTCGTTTGGGAATCTGATGAGGAAGGCGAGCAGGCATGGGAGCGGCTGCCGCTATGGGCGCGCAGGCACATCCTCGACAAGCATATCCGCGTGTTCACGTTGCCAGGGTTCCGGATTGCGCGGGAGGCCACCGATCGTGCGGACCTCCAGCTGCGCATGCAAGGGAACGCCTTCCTGGGCGCGTTCTTCGCGGTCTCGCCGCTGTTGCAGGAATTCCGAATCACCCCCGAGCAGTTCCGGGAAGTTGTTCACAAGCAATATGTCAAGAAGTTCGGCCGCCTCGGCGATGCGGTGGTGAAGTCCAACATGGAAGTCATGACCCAGGGCTTCGAGAAGGTTCGCGAAATCCGCGTCGGGGAGATGGAAGCTCCTGACCGGTCCACTCTCCGCGGGAAGCCGCTGTTGCCGGTGCTGGTGGAAAGCATGGAAGGAGGCGGCTGCGGCAGTGGATGCCGCTCGGTTCCTGTTCCCGTGGGCCAGGGCGCGCGAACCCCGCTGTCACGAATCGCCACTTTCGACGCCGAGTTTCGCTCGGGATTGGGTTACGACCAACCGGCCTCGCCTCTTGCGTCGCTGGGAGTGATGGCCGCCGGCAGTGGGGATACCGCTTCCAAGTATGTCGCGCGCCGCGAAACACCGCTGTTCATTCCCGAGA
Organism: Terriglobia bacterium; assembly: GCA_041478355.1. Classification (GTDB taxonomy): domain Bacteria; phylum Acidobacteriota; class Terriglobia; order Acidiferrales; family UBA7541; genus Palsa-360. Next base: position 16,116 of record JBGOVX010000060.1, read on the forward strand.
ATTGCACGCAGTGCATGGAGTGCATTGCCGTATGTCCTGACACGGCGCTGCCCAATTGCTCGCAGGATTTGGAAACCTTGCTGCGGACCGCCGTCGCGAACTATATCTCCGAACCCGGCGAACGTCAGAAGATGCTGCAATTGCTTCCGGAAATTGAGAAGCGCACGCGTAAGCGGATGTGGGAATCGGTGAGCAACAAGGCTTCCATTCCGCTTCCAGAGATTCTCCGCCAGGTCACTGGTGAAGTGGACGGATTCTCGGACGAAGCCAAGCGCCAATTCTTCGCCATCATCGCGAAGATTCCGATGGCTTACCAGAAGACGAACGCCATCTTTGCAACGCCGGAAAGGAAAAGCCCGGGCAGCGGCGGCGTGTTCTCGATCTTCGTTTCGGACCTGTGCAAGGGGTGCGCCGCCTGCGTCACTGCCTGCGGCGATCACCAGGCGCTGAAGATGGTGCAAGAAACCGAAGAGTTCAACGCCGAACACGAAACCGGAACTTCCTTCCTGAACCTGCTGCCGGACACGCAGCAGAAATATTTGGGGCTATACAGCGACGACCGGCCGTCGGATTCGAAAACCGCCGCGCTGCGGAATTTGCTGATGGTGCGCCGCAACTACGATGCGCTGGTTTCGGGCGACGGCGCGTGCGCGGGCTGCGGCGAGAAGAGCGTATTGCGGGCCATCGCCGCGATCACCGAAGCCTACATGCGGCCGCTCTATCACGCGAAATCCGACCGCTTGCGCGCCAAGGCCGGCGAGCTGGAGAAGTCCGGGGTACAGAAACTTGCAGAGTTGAAAGCGCGGAACAAGGAAGAGTACGACATATTCCGCCAGTCGATCGCTCATCTGATCATGGGGCTGGGTGGCGAGGACGACAAGGACACGAAATCACGAATCGCCGCGCACGGCCCGATCTCGGACAAGGATCTGGTTGACGCCCTCGTGGCCGTGCTGCTGCAGGAAGCGTTCAATCACACCAACCTGCAGGCTATCGACGGACGCCTGGCCAACGGCATGTCGGTGATGGCCATGGCGGCGCATACCGGCTGCAA
>JBGOVX010000027.1:0-27395 GCA_041478355.1 Terriglobia bacterium
ATTCGCCATTCGACCCGGAGAAAGGGCCGGGATACATTCGCGAAACGATTCGTTGCATCGAAGAGCTTCCGCTTTCCGCCGAAGATCGCGCTAAGATTTACGAAGGCAACGCTCGCAGGCTTCTGAGGCTGAAGCTGGCGTGAGGCGGCGCCCGCCGGGCTAGTCGGGGATCCCATCCTGCTTCGGTTCAGGAAGCCAAAAACTGGCAATGAACCCGGTCAGGCCTGCAGCAAAACCCACCACGGCGGCCGCGTAAGCAAGCTGCCGCGTGGCCGTACCCCCGGGCATGTAAATTACGATGGTAGTCGTGAGCAGAGCCGCGGACGTTCCCAGCATCCTTCCACCCACGTTGGCCGCAAAGCTCTCGCCCGTACCCCGCAAGTGCGTGGGATATAGCATGGGCAAATAATTCCCCCAGAAGCTGAATTGCGCCACAGCCACCGCTCCCAGCGCAAAAATTCCCCAGGAAGACATTTCCGCATCTCGCACCGCCGGTAGAAACAACACCACGGGAACCAGGATCAGTCCGGGAATCTGGAAAATGTGCAGGAGGCGTTTCCGGCTGAGCACGTGCACGGCGAGAATAGCCATCAGGATGCGTCCGGCCAGCCCTCCTACTTCCTGGAATCCCTGCAAAACGCTGACTCTTTTTTGTTGGTCCGCAGGCGCCATCATCCTGACTTCAGGTCCGCCGGGTATGATCCTGGCGAAATGCTGCAGCATCCCGAACGATGCCGCATAGGCGCAGGCCATCATCAAGCAGGTCAGCAGAGCAGTCTTGCGGAATTCGGGATGGAACAACTCCAGAACGCTGGGGCGTTTTAATGTTCCCTCTTGCCTCTTCTTCAGCCAGACTGGCGATTCGGGCAGGAAAGGACGAACCGCAAGCAGAGGAATTGCCGGCAGAATTCCCCACAAGACCGTGTAGCGCCAGGCTTCATGGCCACCATGGATTGCCGGAAGTAAATGGCCAATCGTTAGATTTAAGTAATTCGCGCCGCTCATCAGAATGCCTCCGGTCGAGGCAAAGGCCTGCGTGTACCCGAGAATGGTCTCCCTTTGCTTTCGCTCGTTAAATAACTCGGCCAGCCAAGCTGTGGCGGCCACAAACTCGACCGAGACGCCTACGAACGTCATGCAGCGAAAAATCAGCAATTGCATCGCGGAGGTCGAATAGGCCGTGGCCAACGCGGAAAAACAGAACAGGAGAATACTCCAAAGCAAAATACGGCGGCGTCCCAGGCGATCAATAAAGTATCCGCCGAGCAGTCCGAAGATGCCTCCGGCGATTGCCGGGATATAAAACAACATGCCAATCCAGTGGTTGAAAGCCGCGCTGCCTGGTTTAGCGGTGAGGAATTCGCTCAGGGCCGGTTGGACCGTCAGTGTCAGGACCAGAAGTTCATACGTGTCGAAGGCAAACCCGATACAAGCCACGGCACAAATAACCCACTGGATCGTCGTCAGGCGAAAAAACTTGTTCTCAGCCGTGGATTGGGACACACACCGTCTCCGGATTACGCTCTGTTCTTCCTGCCCGCGAGCACATGGCAGGAACAATCAGTTGTCGCGGGAACGTATCAAGCATCCGATGTTACTGTCAACCTGGCCTCTGTTCCTATGACGAACTTCTGTTAGAGCAGCCGTGTCACATCGTATCCCCTGCGCAGGGTGGACGTGTGTAGGTGAGGCGCAGAAGAAGGAATTGGATTTGTATTTGGGGCGCGCCTCCCGTCGGAGGGGAGAACCGGACGGCTCACCCGTGATCGAAAATAGAATGATTGGCATGGACAAAGAGATTCGGGACCAGATTGTGGTTGAAAAGTTTTTCGTAATGCTGGTATAGTTTTCGCTGCGGAAGACGGCCGGTAGAACTTTTAATATATTATTTTGGTTATTTTAGATGTAGCTGCGACGGCCCGGTGGAAATCAGCATGATTCAACAAGATGAGGCTGGTTGCCGGGTGGTGGCCCCTTCCTTGGTTGAACGCGCCGATTTCCGCAAATCGGGGACCGTGGTGTTACCGGTTCACAGACAGGCGCTATAACCGCCTAGGCTATACATTTCGGAGAAGTTTCCGAGTCCGGTAGTATGGCTCAGATTTTTCACCACAGCACGAACACCATCGCGCGCGTAAGTATTTACGGCGCGGTCCTTCTCCTTTTGTTGCTGGGATATACCGTGGACGTGGTGAACAATTCGTCCTACGTCACCGAAGTGCACAACGCGCGGCCGCAACCTGTTCCGTTCAGCCACAAGCATCATGTCGGCGAACTCGGCCTGGATTGCCGGTATTGCCATGCTTCGGTAGAGGTGTCTTCCTCCGCTGGCATGCCGCCCACGCAAACCTGCATGACATGCCATTCCCAAATTTGGACTGGCGCCGCAATGCTCGAGCCGGTGCGAGCCAGCTATCGCGACTCCGTGCCGATTTCCTGGACCCGTGTGAACGCGGTGCCCGACTTTGTTTATTTTAATCACAGCATTCACGTCGCCAAGGGTGTCGGCTGCACGACCTGCCACGGTCCTATCGCGGAGATGAATATCACCTGGCGTCAGGAGTCCCTGTATATGCGCTGGTGCCTGGAGTGTCACAATGCGCCGGAGAATTACCTGCGACCGCGCTCGGAAGTTTTCAATTCATTCTATCGGGCGCCGAAGAATCAGCAGGAGCTTGGCCTGCGGCTCATGAAGGAATACAAAGTGCAGAAGCTGACCAACTGCACGACGTGTCACCGTTAGAAATAAGGGCCGGAAGAAATAGGAGATTGATGGCGACAGAGAACAAAAACGGCGGGCGTCCCGATGTGGACATCGCCACGCTTCGACACTCCGCCAGGGAAGGAAACACGCCCCGTTTTTGGCGTGGGCTCGATGAACTGGCCGGCACGCCCGAATTTCGGGACCATGCTGAGAACGAGTTTCCTCATGGAGCGAACGATCCTAACGCCACGCTGGACCGGCGCGAACTTCTGAAGGTGATGGCCGCTTCGGCGGCGTTCGCGGGGCTCACCGGTTGCACCAAGCTCCCGACGCAGACGATCGTTCCATATGTTCGCGAACCGGAGCAGATCATCCCGGGAAAGCCGTTATTTTATGCGACCGCGGTAACGCTGGGCGGGGTCGCCACCGGCGTGTTGGTGGAAAGCCATATGTCGCGGCCCACCAAGGTGGAAGGCAATCCCGATCATCCGGGCAGTTTGGGAGCAAGCGATTCGTTTGCTCAAGCTTCGATCCTGGGGCTCTACGACCCCGACCGTTCGCGCGCGGAAGTTCATGACGGGCGCATCGGGAGCTGGCCTGAATTCCAGACCGAGTTGACTGCCGCGCTGGCCGCAGCAAAAATTACCGGCGGCTCGGGATTAAGGCTGCTGACCCAGACCATCACTTCTGCGTCTCTTGCCGCGCAAATCCGCAAATTCCTGAAGGCATTTCCCTCCGCCAAGTGGCATCAGTACGAATCGGTGGGCCGCGACAATGTCCGCGAAGGAGCTCGAATCGCGTTTGGGGAATATGTGAACGCGGTTTACCGGTTGAATCGCGTCGAGGTGGTGCTCACTCTCGATTCGGACTTTTTGACCAGCGGACCCGGAAGTGTCCGCTATGCCCGCGAATTCGCGGCTAAACGGCGTGTGGACGGCGCCGAATCCATAATGAACCGGCTGTATGCCGTTGAATGCACGCCGACCAACACTGGAGCGATGGCCGATCATCGCTTGAGGATGCGGGCATCGGAAATCGAATCTTTTGCTCGCGCACTGGCCCGGGAGATCGGTGTGAGCGCCGCCGCGGGCCCCGGCTCCTCCTCAAGCGCCCCAGCAGAATGGATTGCGGCCGTGGCTCGCGACTTGAAGCAGCATGCAGGAGCGTCATTGATCGTAGCCGGAGATCAGCAGCCGCCCGTGGTGCACGCTCTGGCGCATGCAATCAACCAGAAGCTCGGCAATTTTGACAAGACGGTTTACTTCACGCAGCCGATCGAGGAGTCCCCCATCCACCAATGGGAGTCCATGGGGGAATTGGCGGCGGACATTCGAGCAGGGAAGGTAACAACAATATTGATCCTCGGCGGCAACCCGGCCTATGACGCGCCCGTGGACCTGGGGCTGAGGGAATTGCTTCCGAAAGTAAAATTCAGCGCGCGGCTCGGGATGCACGAAGACGAAACCTCAGTCCTGTGTCATTGGCACATCCCCCAGGCGCACTCTCTGGAATCGTGGGGTGACGCGCGGGCCTACGACGGAACCATTACAGTGATGCAACCATTGATTGCCCCGCTCTATGAGGGGAAATCAGAGCACGATTTTCTTGCGGCGCTCAACGGGCAAGCGGAGAAACCCTCTCACGATATCGTGCGCGAATTCTGGTTGGCACAGAAGACGGGCATTCCCAGGTTTGATGCGTTCTGGGAAAAGACGCTGCGCGACGGAGTCATGGCCGGGACGGCATTTCCTGCCAAGCAAGTTTCACTCAAGCTCGGGATCGGCGAGCAGCCACCCGCTGCCCGTCCGCAAGGACTCGAAATTGTATTTCGGCCCGACCCTACGATCTGGGATGGCCGGTTTGCCAACAATGGCTGGCTGCAGGAATTGCCCAAGCCGCTGACAAAACTTACCTGGGACAACGTAGCCATGCTGAGTCCCAAGATGGCGCAACGCCTGGGATTAAAGAGTGAAGATGCCATCGAATTGAAGTATGAGGGCCGGACGATTGTTGCGCCGGCGTGGGTGATGCCCGGCCATGCGGATGAGAGCGTAACCGTGTTTCTGGGATACGGCCGGACCCGCGCGGGAAACGTTGGTTCGAGTGCGGGCTTTGATGCCGGATGGATTCGCCCGTATGCCACGCCCTGGATTGGCGCCGGGCTGGAAATTCGAAAGACACACCAGAAATGGGCGCTGGCGGCGACGCAAACGCACAATTCGATGGAAGGACGCGACCTGGTGCGAGTGGCGACGCTCGACGAATACCACAAGAATCCGAAATTCGCGCAGGCGGACGTGGTGAAAAATCCCCTCTCGCTCTACCCGGAGGTGAAATACGAGGGCTACTCCTGGGGCATGGCCGTGGACCTGAATGCGTGCACTGGGTGCGGCTCCTGCGTCGTGGCTTGCCAGGCGGAAAACAATATCGCCGTGGTGGGAAAGAAAGAAGTCATGATTGGCCGCGAGATGCACTGGATTCGGATTGACCGCTACTTCGAAGGTGATTTGGACGATCCGAAGACGTATCACGAGCCTGTGGTGTGCATGCACTGCGAAGACGCGCCGTGCGAAGTGGTCTGCCCGGTAATGGCGACGGTCCACAGCCCGGAAGGCCTGAATGAAATGATTTACAACCGCTGCGTGGGCACGCGCTATTGCTCGAATAATTGTCCCTACAAGGTGCGGCGCTTCAATTTTCGTCTGTATTCGGACTGGGATACGCCGAGCCTGTTCGGAATGCGCAATCCAAATGTGAGCGTGCGAAGCCGCGGCGTGATGGAAAAGTGTTCGTACTGCGTGCAGCGGATCAACGCGGTAAAAATCGAGGCCGAAAAACAGGATCGCAGCGTGCGCGACGGCGAAATCGTCACCGCTTGCCAGCAGTCGTGCCCCTCGGAAGCGATTGTGTTTGGCAACATCAACGATCCCAACAGCCGCGTGTCCAAGATGAAGGCGAAAAACTTGAATTACAGCCTGCTGGAAGAACTGAACACGCGTCCCAGAACCACCTACCAGGCGCGGCTGCGCAACCCGAACCCGGAGATCGAGAAGGCGGCTGCAGTCTGAATGGAATGACCCATGGCAGATAGCCCGACTGACAAACTCGCGCAGCATAGCCTGGCCGTGCCGATTATCGGTCCAGGGCACGACTATGCTTCGGTGACCGACAAAATCAGCCACATTGTGCTGTCCCGCAAGCCGCCGAAGTGGTGGATTCTAGGCTTCGCGGCAGCGTTTGCATTGGTGATGCTGCTGCTATATTCGATCACCTATCTTTTCGCTGTGGGCGTGGGGATTTGGGGAATTCAGATTCCGGTCGGATGGGGTTTTGCGATCATCAATTTTGTTTGGTGGATTGGGATCGGGCACGCGGGCACGCTGATTTCCGCCATTCTCCTGCTCCTGCGGCAACAGTGGCGCACCTCCATCAACCGGTTTGCAGAGGCGATGACGTTGTTTGCGGTAGCCTGCGCGGGAATTTTCCCGCTGATTCACATGGGCCGGCCCTGGCTGGCCTATTGGTTGTTTCCCTATCCTGACACCATGAAAATGTGGCCGAATTTCCGCAGCCCGCTGGTGTGGGATGCTTTCGCGGTTTCCACGTACGCAACCGTGTCGGCGCTATTCTGGTTTATTGGGCTGCTTCCGGACCTGGCGACGTTGCGTGACCGTTCGAAAAATCGCGCCGCCAAAATTATCTACGGTTTCCTGGCAATGGGCTGGCGCGGCTCCGCGGTCCACTGGTACCGGCATGAGACGGCTTCGTTGCTGCTCGCCGGACTGGCCACCCCGCTGGTCCTCTCCGTGCACACTATTGTCAGTTTAGATTTTGCGTTCTCCATCGTCCCAGGTTGGCACGCGACGATCTTTCCTCCCTATTTCGTGGCTGGCGCCATTTATGCCGGATTCGCCATGGTGCTCACGCTTTCAATTCCCGTGCGCAAGCTGTTTGGCCTGGAAGACTTCATCACCATGCGTCACCTGGACAACATGGGCAAGGTGATGCTCGCTGCGGGGTTGATCGTCGGCTACGGCTACATGATGGAAGCGTTTTCGGCTTATTACAGCGGCAACCCCTACGAACGCTTCATGATCATGAACCGCATGGGCGGCCCTTACGCGGCCGTCTATTGGTTCTTGGTTGCCTGCAACATCGTGACGCCGCAGTTCCTGTGGTCCCGCAAGGTGCGCGCGAATGTGGGCGCTCTGTTTACGATTGCCATGGTGGTGAACGTGGGGATGTGGCTCGAGCGGTTCATCATCGTTGTAACCAGCTTGCATCGAGATTTCCTGCCCTCATCGTGGGGGATGTATTACCCGACCCGGTGGGACTTTGCCACCTTTTTTGGCACCATCGGGCTGTTCGTGGCCTTGCTCTTCCTTTTCATCCGGTTCTTGCCGCTGATTTCGATATTCGAAATGCGGGCGCTGGTGAATGAAGAGGATAAGAAAGCGGCCGATTAGTGTTTGGACGCGATTTATGACGTTGAAAATCAGTCGATGAAAAAGAACACAATCTACGGATTGATGGCGGAGTTCAGCACCGCGGAACAATTGCTCGACGCGGCGCACCGCACCAGCGGCGCGGGATACCGCCGCATCGACGCGTTTTCGCCATTTCCGATCGAAGGGCTTGCCGAGGCTGTCGGCTTTCACGGCACGCGGCTTCCCCTGGTTGTTTTGCTCGCCGGAATCGCCGGCGGGTGCGCGGGTTTCTTTCTCCAATACTACGGCGCGGTGACCAGCTATCCGATCAACGTGGGCGGCAGGCCTCTCAATAGCTGGCCGGCGTTTGTCCCGATCACATTTGAATTGATCATTTTGTTTGCCGCGGGCGGGGCCGTGTTGGGCATGCTGGCGATGAACGGCTTGCCCACGCCATACCATCCGGTGTTTAACGTGCCGCGATTCGCGCTGGCATCGCGCGACCGCTTCTTTCTTTGCATCAAGGCGCGCGATCCGATGTTTGACCTCGAAAAGACAAAAAGATTTCTTGCCACTTTGAATGCGCGCGAGGTGTCCGAAATTGAAGTCTAGATTCCCACGCCGGAATCGAATTGCGTCTGGCTGTATGTTCGCCGCGGCCGGATTGCTGCTGGCCTGCGCCGGTTGCCGCCAGGACATGCACGTGCAGCCGCGCTATAACCCGTATGACCCGGCGGATTTTTTTGCAGGCGGCCAATCCGCGCGCCTGCCCATTACAGGAACTTTTCCGCGCGGTGAGCTGACTACCGGGCCGGAAGCACTGCTGTACACCGGAAAGCTGAATGGCGAACCCGCCGTGGCGTTTCCATTTCCGGTCACGCGCGAAGTTCTGGAGCGTGGCCGGGAGCGCTACGATATTTACTGCGCGCCATGTCACGGATTGTCCGGTGACGCCGATGGCATGATCGTGCAGCGTGGTTTCCGCACTCCGCCGTCGTTGCACACGGATCGTTTGCGTGCCGCTCCGCCGGGGCATTTCTTCGATGTGATCACGGATGGCTTTGGCATGATGTACCCCTACGGTTACCGAGTTCCCCCGAGGGATCGCTGGGCCATCATCTCCTATATTCGAGCGCTGCAACTTAGCCGGCAATCAGCCATCGAGGATGTCCCGGCGGCGGAGCGGAAAAAATTACTGGGCGAACCGCAATGAGCAATATGGAAAACAATTCATTAAGACTCGAGCGCCTGCCGGCCCAGATGGTTTTGACCGGCGGCGTTTTGCTTGCCGTTTGCATTGCCGGAGGCTTTGCAGACAAGGCTGAGTTTTTCAGGTCCTACCTGGTGGCGTTCCTGTTCTGGATCGGCATCACGCTCGGATGCCTGGCCCTGTTGATGGTGCAGCATCTGACCGGAGGGAAATGGACGCTGATGATCCGGAGAATCCTGGAGGCCGGAAGCCGCACTCTGCCCGTGATGGCCGTAGCCGCACTGCCGTTGCTCGCAGGCATGAAAACGCTCTATGTCTGGTCCCAGCCCGGACAAACCGATCCGGTCATTCTTGCCAAGCGAGGATATCTGAATTGGGAATTTTTCACTGGCCGGATGGTTTTCTATTTCGCGTGCTGGTACCTGCTCGCCTATTTCCTCAACAAGTGGTCCAAAATCGAAGATGCGGGCGGAGGCAACGCGGCGCTGTGGATGCGCGTCGAGGGGTGGAGCGGCGGCGGGCTGGTCCTGTATGGATTGACGGTAAGCTTCGCTTCCATCGATTGGGTGATGTCTCTCGAGCCTCGATGGTATTCCACAATTTACGGGTTGCTCTTCATGGTGGGCCAGGCGCTTGTGGCGCTGGCCTTCTCCATCACCGTGCTGGCCTGGCTGTCTGATCGAGAACCCCTCTCGTCCGTTGTGAGGCCGGGGCATTTCCAGGACCTTGGCAGTTTTTTGCTGACTTTCGTCATGCTCTGGGCGTATCTGGAGTTTTCGCAGTTCCTGATCATCTGGGGCGGAAATCTTTCCGAGGAAATCCCCTGGTACATTAAGCGAATGCAAGGGATGTGGGGGCGAGTGGGATTACTTCTGGTCCTGTTGAATTTTGTCTTGCCTTTTTTTCTGCTTCTATCCCGCAATGTGAAGCGCAAGAAGCGTTCTCTGCTGATCGTGGCTGTTTTGGTTTTGCTGATGCGTTTGGTGGACATGTACTGGATGGTTCTGCCGGCGTTTGGGGGAGGCAATGTGCGTCTGACGTGGATGAACATACTGCTTCCATTGGCCATGGGAGGAATCTGGTTCGCCTATTTCATCTGGCAGCTGCAGCAACTGCCGATTCTGCCGGTCCACGATCCGCGACTTGAAGGAGTGGGGGAGCATGTCGTCGAGCATGGATAAATCCCAGGGCGCTTCCGCGGGTTCGCCTGGTTACGAGACGCGCGATGCGAATGTGCGCGGCGTCTTCAATTTTATGGTGTATCTCAGCCTCGTGCTGGTGTTCACGCTGCTGGTGTGCTGGGGAATGTTCCGGTATTTTTCGGTTGAACTGGCGAATCCCGCGCCTGCTTCGCCGTTTGCTGGAACAAGGCAATTGCCGTCTGGTGCACAGTTGCAGGTGAATCCGAGGCAGGATTTCTTGAAGTTCCGCGCCGAGCAAGAGCATTCGCTTGAATCATACGCCTGGGAGAATCGCACCGCCGGGACCGTGCGAGTCCCCATCGAGCGCGCGATGGAGTTGCTGCTGGATAACGGCTTGCCCGTGGCGCCCGAACCATCGCCCGCGGGCGCGGTAAGACCTGATTCGAAGGGGAGCGTCAGCCATTGATCGCCAGAACCACATGTTGTCTGCTCGTTGCCGCGATGGCATTGATCGCGGTTCCTTTGCGCGCGCAACAGCCGGCCGCGGCGGCGATCTTGCGGGAAGTGAGCATCGCGCAGCGCCTCAACCAGCCGATTCCTCCGGAGATTGTCTTTCGCGATGAGAACGGGAGGGCAGTACACCTGGGCGACTACTTCGGAAAGAAACCGATTGTGCTTTCCCTGGTGTATTTCGATTGCCCCGCGCTTTGTACCGAAGTCCTCAACGGAGAACTGCGCACCATGAAAGCAATCTCTCTTGACCTCGGCAAGGATTTCGACGCGGTGACAATTAGTTTCGAGCCAAAAGATTCGCCCTCCCTGGCCCAGGCCAAGCGGGACGTTTACGCGGGCCAGTACGGCCGGCCGGGGGCCGCGGAAAATTGGCACTTTCTGACCGGCGAGCAGCAATCGATCGACGCTCTGACGCAGGCCGTTGGGTTTCATTACGCCTACGATTCATCGGCCCGCCAATATGCGCATGCCGCGGCAATCATGCTGCTCACCCCGGATGGCCGCATGGCCCGCTATTTTTACGGGGTTCAATACCCGGCGCGGGATTTCCGTCTGGGACTGGTCGAGGCGTCGCAGGGCAAGATTGGCACTCCCACCGACCGCGCTCTGTTGTATTGCTACCAGTACGATCCCGTGACCGGGAAATATGGCCTGGTGGTGATGAACGTGGTACGAGGCGGCGGCCTGTTAACCGTGCTGGCGCTGGGAATCTTCATGTGGGTGATGTTTCGCCGTGAACGGAAACACCCCAACGCGCCTCCGGTGGCGGGAGTCAAAGTGCGATGAGATTGCTGGCGTCCATGTTGCTCCAAGGCCTGCCCTTTCAGCCCGACCAGGCTTCCACGATTGCGCCGTCGGTGGACCATCTGTATTTTTTCATTACCGTGGTCACGCTATTTTTCTCGGCTCTAATTTTCTCGATCATCTTCTATTTCATGATCAAATACCGGCGGCGTTCCCCGGACGAACGCCCCCAGGCGATCGAAGGTTCCTTGCCGCTTGAAATCCTGTGGACCGCGATCCCCACAGTGATCGTTGCGGTGATTTTCGTATGGAGCTCAAGCTTGTACTTCCGGAATTCGGAGGCGCCACTGGGATCGATGGAAATATTTGTCACCGGCAAACAGTGGATGTGGAAGGCCGAGCACCCCGAAGGGCAGCGCGAGATTAACGAATTGCATGTGCCGTTGGGACGCCAGGTCAAGCTGACGATGACGTCGGAGGACGTGATTCACGACTTTTTTGTCCCGGCATTTCGCGTGAAGAAAGATGTGTTGCCCGGCCGATATACCTCTCTGTGGTTTGAAGCCACCAAATTGGGCACCTTCCATTTATTCTGCGCGCAGTATTGCGGCGCTTTCCACGCCGGAATGATTGGCTCGGTGATTGTCATGCAACCCGACGAATATGAGGACTGGCTGGCGGGGGGAGTGCCGGGAGCGCAAGCAGAATCGATGGAGGTGGCCGGCGGAAGATTGTTCGAACAGGCCGGATGCGCCACCTGTCACCTCCAGGACGGCACCGGACAGGGGCCATCCCTGCTCGGTATGTACGGACATCTAGTTCATCTCTCGAACGGGCAAACGGTCGCGGCGGACGATGCTTATGTCCGCGAGTCGATCCTGAACCCAACCACCAAGATCGTGAATGGCTATAAGCCGGTGATGCCTTCTTTCCAGGGACAACTGAGCGAGGAGCAGATCCTTGATTTGCTCGCTTACCTTCAGACTCTGGGTAAGGTGCAGGGGAAGCAGCCGGAAGAGGGGAAGAAATGAGCACGGCCACGCAGCAACCGCGCGTCGGGACGCCGCGGAATTATCTGAACGCCGATTACGGCTGGCGGTCCTGGCTATTCACTCTGGACCACAAACGCATCGCCCTGCTGTATATGGTGTCGATTACATTTTTCTTCATCATCGGCGGGTTGTTTGCCGTGTTCATGCGAATCCATTTGGTGGAACCGCAAGGGGCGCTGGTACAGCCGGAAACCTACAATAAACTATTCACGCTTCACGGCGTAGTCATGATTTTCTTCTTTCTGATTCCGTCGATCCCCGCCGTGCTGGGAAATTTTCTGGTGCCCTTGATGTGCGGAGCCCGGGATCTCGCTTTTCCCCGGCTGAACCTTCTGAGCTGGTACATCTATGTCGTCGGCGGCCTGTTCACGCTTTACGCCGCGATCGCCGGCGGTGTGGACACGGGATGGACGTTCTACACGCCCTACAGCAGCACGTACTCGAATACGCAGGTCACAGCGGTGGCGGTGGGCGTATTCATTACCGGGTTTTCTTCCATTCTCACCGGCTTGAATTTTATTGTGACGATTCACAAAATGCGCGCCCCGGGTCTCACCTGGTTCCGCATGCCGCTGTTCCTGTGGGCCATGTACGCCACCAGCATCATCATGACGCTCGGCACACCGGTCCTGGCAATTACCGTCTTTCTGCTGGCGCTCGAGCACCTGTTCCACGTCGGAATCTTCAGCCCGGCATTGGGCGGCGATCCATTATTGTTTCAACATCTATTCTGGTTTTATTCGCATCCCGCGGTTTACATCATGATTCTGCCCTCGATGGGCGTGGTCAGCGAAATTATTGCCTGCTTCGCCAGAAAGCGCATCTTTGGATATAAAGTCGTCTGCTTTTCAAGTGTGGCGATTGCCGTGTTGGGCTTTCTGGTCTGGGGACATCACATGTTCGTCACCGGACAGTCGGTGTACGCGGGACTTATTTTTTCACTTTTGAGCTTCCTGGTGGCAATTCCTTCCGCGATCAAGGTCTTCAACTGGACTTCGACGCTGTATAAGGGTTCGATCTCTTACGAGGCGCCCATGCTCTACGCGCTCGGCTTTATCGGATTGTTCACCATGGGCGGGCTGACCGGCATGTTCCTGGCCTCGCTGGCCACCGATGTACACCTGAACGGAACCTATTTCATCGTGGCGCACTTTCACTACATCATGGTAGGTGGCGCGGTCATGGGCTATTTGGGTGGCATTCACTTCTGGTGGCCAAAGATTTCCGGACGCAAGTATCCTAATGGCTGGGCGGCGCTGGCCGCGGCGATTATTTTTATCGGGTTCAACCTCACTTTTTTCCCGCAATTCATTCTCGGGTATCTCGGCATGCCGCGCCGCTACGCATTCTATCCGGCGGAGTTCCAGGTGTTGAACGTAATGTCTTCCGCGGGAGCTACCGTCCTGGGCGTGGGGTATCTGATTCCGCTGATCTATTTGATCTGGTCGATGCGCTACGGCCCTATTGCAGAGCCGAATCCCTGGGGCGCCAAGGGCCTCGAGTGGCAGACGGCGTCGCCGCCGCCAACCGAAAATTTTTCGGAAATTCCCGTGGTCACCGAAGAGGCCTACGCCTACTCGGCTGAGGAGGAGGCCCAGCGTGTCTGACGTTCACGCCGGGAACACCGGTCTGGCTCACCAGTTCGAGAACCTCGAACAGCAGCAGGATGCGGATACGCTGGGGACCTGGCTGTTCCTAGTGACGGAAATCATGTTTTTTGGCGGCCTGTTTGCCTCCTATGCGATTTTTCGCTGGCTCTATTATGCTGCGTTTGAAGGCGGGAGCCACATCCTGGATGTACGTCTCGGCGCGTTCAATACCGTGGTTCTCCTGGGCAGCAGTTTGACTATGGCGCTCTCGGTGCGCTCCGCGCAGATCGGCAATCGTCGCGCCCTGGCATTATTTCTGATCCTGACAATGCTGCTGGGAGGCGTGTTTCTGGGGATAAAAGCAGTCGAGTACCACCAAAAATTCGTGGAGCACATTGTTCCCAGCCTCGACTGGGCGCCGGAGGGCAAAGTTCTGGCGCAACTTGCGCCGGGCGGCCTCGATCACGCCCAACTCTATTTCTTTTTCTACTTTGCGATGACCGGCCTGCACGCGCTGCACATGATCATTGGAATGGGTTTGTTGCTTTGGCTGGTGGTTCGGGCGCGTAGAGGAAACTTCACGCCCCAATATTTTGCTCCGGTCGAGGTCGTGGGCTTGTACTGGCATTTCGTGGACATCGTCTGGATTTTCCTTTTTCCCTTGCTGTACCTGATTGGCGGGCGCTACTAATGTCAAACCAAATTGAGCCGGTGAAAACGTATGTGCTCGTTTTTGCGGGCTTGATTGGCCTCACCTTATTGACCACTGCAGTGGCCTTCATCGATCTTGGCTCCTTCAACACGGTCGTGGCCCTGGTCATTGCTTTCTCCAAGATGCTCCTGGTTATTTTCTTTTTTATGCATCTCCGCCACAGCGGCGGCCTGGTACGCATCGTTTTGCTGGCGGGATTTTTCTGGCTGGCCCTGCTCATCGCTCTGACGATGAGCGACTACCGGACCCGCAACTGGACTCACTCTCCTGAAGCCTGGTCGACTACAGCGCCGCCGACCCACCCATAAAGATGGCGGGAAATTGCCGGCACTGGCCTTCCACAACAGGAAATCAGTAATTGAAGTATTTCTGCAAGGCTTCGGGATCGCGGGTTTTCGTGAGCGCCAGCATGAGCAAGACGCGCGCTTTTTGCGGGCTTAGGTTATCCGCCAGCACGCATCCGATCTGCCGGAGTGTCAGCGACGATCCCTTCATGGCGGAAAGAGGAAATACTCGCCCGGTGGGGACGCGCGTGCTGATTACAATCGGAACACCCTTGGCGCGCGCCTCCTTTATAGCGTCAAACATGGAGCTGGTGACGCCACCCAGGCCCATCCCGGCGATCACCAACCCATTCACACTGCCGGCACGCAGCAAGGATTGGATCAGCAAGCCATCTGCCCCCGCGTAGTTCACGATGATGTCCACGCGGCCCATGACAGTCTGGGGTCCAACCGCGAAAGTTTGCCGCCGCAGCGGGGCGCGGTAGAACCGGACTCCGTCCTCATCGACTACGCCGAGCTGCCCGAACTCCAGGCTGCGAAAGGTCTCCACCTGGCTTGTGTTGGTCTTTGTAACGTCGCGGGCAGGGTTGATTTGTCCGTTCATGACCACCAGGACCCCTTTATTGGCAGCCTCCGGGGCGATCGCCACTCGAATCGCATCCAAAAGGTTTCGTGGGCCGTCGGAGTCGGGATCAGAGGCCGGGCGCTGCGCACCCACCAGGATCACTGGCTTCGTGCTGGCCGTCGTCAGGTCCAGGAAGTACGCTGTTTCTTCGAGCGTGTTGGTGCCGTGCGTGACCACAATCCCGGCAATATTCGGTTTTGCCAGCAGATCGTTTACTCTCCCGGCCAGGCGCATCCAGATCTCCGGAGTCATGTCTGAGCTGGAAATATTGGAGATCTGTTCGACTTGAATCTGCGCTATCTTTCGAATGGCGGGCACCGCGCCGACCAAATCCTCTCCTGAAATCGCGGCCTCGTAGCCTCCTTTAGAGGGATTCTGTTTGCTGGCAATGGTTCCGCCTGTGGAGAGCACCACCACGACCGGCAGCGGGCCTTCGGTCGCGCCGCTGCAGACGGTTGCTCCCAGGCAGATCGCGAACAATAGCCACGCTGCTATGTGTCCAGTCCTACTCATTTTTACTCAATCTTGCCACCTGCATCGATAAAGAACCAGGCCAAACCACTGACCACCGTGACCAGCGCGGCAAAATCCAGGGCGTAGCTCCAGCCAAGTTTGGTCGCGATCAGTGCGGTTACCACAGGCGATGCCGCGCCTCCCAGGCTGCCAAATGTGGCCATAATACCCGAAATCGACCCGGAGCTTTTCGTGGATATGTCCGTACATGTAGTGTAGAGAATGGCCGACGCTGCAAAATTGAATCCCGCCGCAATCGCCAGTTGCAGAAGTGCCGCGGTATTGTTCGATGTATGACTCCCGAACCACAGCAATAACGCCGAGCCTGCTATACCCAGCCAGGCAGTGGCCCGGCGGCCCTTCCGTTTCCCCAGCTTTCGAACCGCTCGATCGGAAAGCCAGCCCCAAAAAGGCACCATGATGATGTTGGCGACAAATGGCGCGGAACCCCAAAAACTCGCTTTCGAAACCGTGACGCCGCGGACTTTCACCAAATAGATGAAAAACCAGGTAAAGAATATGTAGAGCGGATACACCAGGCAGAAATGGGAGATCATGAGCGCCCAGATGGAAGGGGTGGAAAAAACCTTGCGCCACGGCACGCCTTTGGCGCTTAAGACCTGCTCCTGCACGGGTTTCACTTCTGTCCCGGTATGACCCGCGATGAGCGCGAGTTCAGCGGCGTTAACGTGAGGATTTTGTTCCGGCCGGTCGGTCACATAGGAGTAACACGCCAAGCCGGCGAGTATCCCGATCAACCCCAGCACAACAAAGGGCGTTCTCCAGCCATAGGCGATTGCCATCCTGGTGATCAGAACGGGCGCAATGATTCCTGCGACACCCACTCCCGCGAGAAAAATGCTCGTGCCGAGCCCGCGTTCATTTGGTCCCAGCCAATGCCCCATCATTTTGTTTCCGACCGGAAAGGCGGCGGATTCTCCAACACCCATCAGAAAACGAACGATCGCGAACGCCCAAGCGGCGCTGGCCAAATTCAGAATGGGCAGTTTAGGCGCAATCGTAGTGAGTGCCGTGAATACAGAGAACCAAATGATTGCCCCTGCCAGCACACGGCGTGCTCCGAAACGGTCGGCCAGCCAGCCTCCGGGCACGTGAAACCATGCGTAACCCAGGCTGAATGCACCCAATATCCAGCCCATGGTTTGCGCTGTGAAGTTGAACTCTTCCTGAAAGTTTCTTGCGACAATCCCCAGGTTGAGACGATCGACGTAAGTAAGCCCGGTGACGAATGCCACCAGGGCCACCACGCTCCAGCGGACCCGAGTCGGAGCCGCCGCGGCCTCGGCAGCTTGTCCGGTCTTAAGCGGTAAAGAGGTTGAGGTCAAACTTGTACACTCCCTTCCGGGAACTCGCCCGGGCCAGTCTTCGAGCAAGGCACGAACCGGACATCTTCATCCAGTGTGCACCGGCAACCGAACCAGGGGTCCGTGAAACTGGCCGCCATAGACATCGGTATCATCCACATCCCCGGAAAAAACAGGGCGGGGAATCGATATCTTGATTGTAAGAAGCGATTCGATCACGAAGTATCGCACTTGCTTCAGATCGACTTTGTAAAGCTGTGCGATGAGCTCCGCGGAGAGCGTTCCACTGGCCATTACTTCGCGGAAACATTTCTCGTCTTTAAACATGATGTCAAAGGTCAGCTCGAACGGCCCGACGTTCTTGCTTCGAATCAGTTTGGTGAATTGCCAGAGCTCGCGCATGCTTCCGTCAGCTTTCATGAGGCTCACAAATTCTCCATCGTCATGCGAAACGGTTTGCAGGGATCATCCAGATGCCATACGTGATTTGCGCAAAAGCGATAAACCGGACCCATGTCAGCGCCTGGCGGAGAAAATGGGAATGCCAGATTGCTGATCAGGCCTTCATGTTCCGGAATCGGGTGATGCAGCCCCGTATGCCACACAATGGGCAATATATCGGCAGCCAGCGATTGAGAAGGTGCGACGATGTCCATGATCAGGCCAACCTCGTGGCCTTCCACTTGGGGGCACGGCTCAGCCTTGCCAAGTGAACCATTGGCGCCGTAAACGCGAAATTGCAGTGTGTAAGCATCGCGGCTTAATTTCAAGCTGTCCTCGATCTTTCGTTCGAGCACGGAGCGAAGGCTGCCCAGAAATGTGTCCAGTTGGCGCAGCACCAGAGGGTCGCGGATGCCGGCGACCACGATGGATCGATATCCGGCCAAAGCGGCGCCTTCGATCTTCACTGTATATTTCTGCGCCGGGATAAATCCAGCGCCGCTAACGCGCACTGCGCGATCACTGATTGCCTGGTACTGCGCCGAGGTAGTATCGACCGTGCCGCCTGACTCTACCAGGTGGTAGGGGTCCGCATTTTCATACAAGGTATGGGCGGCAACGCTTTGAGGAGTGCAGCGAAAAGCGGGATTCGGCGGCTCTATAGTGAACCCATCTTGATCCAGCACCGCTGCCATGCAATCCGGATAGTACCGCTGCGCGACGGCCGCCGAGCCGCATTCCAGGATCTTTCCGGCGTGAAACGCGACCTGCTTTGGAATTCCTTCCAGCACCGGCAACGCGGCATAGATGGCCACATCGCTGCAACGCCCCGCAACCACAACTTGCGCGCCTGATTTCAAGGCCGATTGGATTGGCTCGATGCCCATCATCGCCACGAATCGCTCGGCCTTCCGGATCGAAGTTTCCTGAAGGTCCGGAGCGGGGCAAAGTGGGGTGATCCGGCCTTCCAGCAATGCCTCAACAAGAAGTTCTTTAGGTATCTCGCTGTCAATCGCTGCCAGCTTGAAATGCCAGGCGTTTTCCCGCGCCAGTTCCCGGACAATTTCGAGAGTCCAGTCCAGGTGTGGCTTGCCGCCGGCATGTCCTGCCGACCCCACGATGACGGGTATGTTGGCTTTCCGGGCCTCGCGTATCATGATGCGGAGATTGCGTTTGGTGCCTTCGCGCGGGCCGCGAGGATTTCCGGAGCCAAGATAATACGGTCCCGAGTCAGTGGTGCCCGCGTCGCAGCCTATGAAATGCGCGCCCTGTTCCACGGCCCGGACCAGGGTCTCTTCTCGGAACCCCGAACTCAAGTTGCCGGTGGCGGCCAGTGCTCTGATTTTTTTCAAGGTAATCCCCGGCCACTTCTATACAGATTCCCGCCGGCGAATTCAAGGCAATTTCGATTGGCCGGAGGCAGTACCTCCAGGATCCTCTTCGGATGTCGGTGCAGCCTTTTGGGGTATACTTGCCGCAGGCCGTGGCGTACTTTTGCAGTGATTGATTTTGCCGGTAAGGTCGTTAACTTGTGCGCCTCGACGGACTGAAACGAATGCGGAACGCAACATCCCTCGCGTGGAGACAACCGTGAAAAAAATCTTTTATGTTCCTCTATTCATTCTGCTGGTTACTTCTTTAGGATTCGCTGCATCAGGAGGAAACATTTCCGGCGCCATCAAAGGCGAGGATGGCGTTCCATTCAGAGCGGCATTTGTTCGGGCCCAAAATGTTAAGACCAAGATGGCGATGATGGTTTTGTCCGACAACCACGGCAATTATTCGACCGACAATCTCCCCGCGGGCAGCTACGAGGTGTGGGCGACGGCGGCAGGATTTAAGAGCGACCCGGCGCGCCGCTCCGACATCGTGGTGCAGGATGGCAAGACTGCATCGGTGAGCTTCACAATGAGGAAGTCATCGGTACAGTGGAGTCAATTGACGAAATATCAGGCCGGGGTCCTGCTGCCCGACATAAAGGGCAAGGACGTGGTTCTCCAGGAGTGTTTTAATTGCCATGCCATGAGCAAGCTGGGCGTCATGGGGCGCGATCGCGAAGGATGGTTGGGCGCCATCGATCACATGCGGCAAGTTGGAGTTTTTGACGCCAAGTCTGAAGTGGCGGACCAGGTGGCGGATTATCTGGATAAAGTTTTTGGCCCCGATTCCGAGACGCCAAAATCACCAGCTCAATTGGCGCAATATCAAAAAGTCAAGCAGGAGTCCGACTACTTTGCCGATGAGGCTCTCAATATCGTTTACGTGGATTATCAATTGACCGGGGAGGCTAAAGATCATCCCGGCACTTCGAAACAGGATAAGGATGGGAATCTCTGGATGGAGATGGGCGGCGGGCTAACAAGGCTCAATCCTGCCACGGGTGAAATCCGTACCTGGAGATTGTCCGACCCCACTCGGCCGTTCATTCACGAAATACTGCCCACTCCGGATGGCTCGGTTTGGCTTACCATCGAGCCGCAAAATGCGCTTGCCAAATTCGATCCGCGCACTGAAAAATTTGAAGTGTATCGCGATAAGTACGATGCTCCGTGGCCGGCACAGGAGGAAGCAAACGCCCCCTGGCCCAATATGAAGTTCACCACCGGCGAACAAACCGGAGCTCCTCGAAGGCATACCGCTGTTGTGGACCATCAAGGAAATATCTGGAGTTCGGGCCGTCCGCTGCTCAAGTTTGATGTCGAGACAAAGAAATTTACTTTCTTCACCGATGTTCCCGACACCTACGGGATTGCCGTGGATAAGGAAGGAAATGTGTGGTTTGCCGAATTCAACTCCAGAGACCACCACAGCATCGGCAAAGTGGACGTGAAAACAAACAAGATTACCAAGTGGACCCCGCCCAATCCTGAGACCAGGCCACGGCGCTTGAAGATCGATTCTAAAGGGATGATTTGGTTTGGTGATTATTTTGGCGGGAACCTCACCAGGTTTGATCCCAAGGACCAAACCTTTAAGGAATTTAAGCTGCCGGGACCCATGCCGACCCCTTATGGAATGGGGATCGATCACAACGACGATCTCTGGTATGCATCCATGTACACCGATGTGATTGGAAAGCTGGACCCCAAGACCGGAAAGGTCATCGAATATCCCACCCCTTATGGCGAGCGTGGAACCAGGGATATGTTCGAAGATTCCGAAGGCAGAGTTTGGTACGGCGCACAACCTTACGGGAAAGTAGGTTACGTCAGGTTGCGAACCGAACCTGAAAAGGCTGTAGCGCAGAAATGAAGGTGCGCGGGGCCGGACGACTGGTTGCAGCGGGAAATTCCCGTTGACACGGTAGCGTCCCGCACCTAGATTGTTTTCCAGGCAATCGAAATTTAATATCCAAACGGCATATTCCAATAACCCGATAATCTAAATTACAGACCGGCGGCTTGCGAAGCGCGATTTTCATGTCATGGGAGGCGGATCATGAAGAGGCGATTGAATTTCGGGGTGCTGTTTGTGTTCGCAATGGTGTGCTTGTTGGCCGGGTGGATTGCCCGAGTGGAAGCCAAGCAGGAAAAGCAGGCGGGGAATGCCGTTCAGATGAACTCGGGTACTATCGGCGGCGTGGTTGCCAGTTCGAAAGGCCCTGAAGCGGGAGTTTGGGTCGTTGCGGAAACCAATGATCTGGGCACCAAGTTTGTCAAAATCGTCGTTACCAACGACCAAGGGCGTTACCTGATTCCAGAGCTGCCGCAAGCCACCTATCAGGTTTGGGTGCGCGGCTACGGGCTGGTGGATTCTACGCCAGTGCAAGCGGCGCCCGGCAAGCAGCTTAACCTCACCGCTGTTATAGCGCCGTCCGCGAAAGAGGCCGCCAAATACTACCCGGCGGTTTATTGGCTTTCCCTGATCAAAGTTCCGGACAAGAGTGAGTTTCCCATGAAGCCCACGCCCATGCCTCCTTTCAAGGGAGAGACCGCGGGGGCTGCTCCTGCAGCGCCCAGTGCGATCACGCCGATAGCTCAGCGGCAAGGTGGCGGCATGGCCGGCCAGCCAGCAGTACCGAACGAGGAAGCTCTCGAGTTGCGGCCCATTAACACCCAGGAACAGTGGATCGACGTGATGAAACAGGGCTGCCAGCAATGCCACCAGCTGGGTGACGATATCACCAGGGACCTGGGGCATTTGAACCGTTTGAATTTTAATTCGCCCGAGCAAGCCTGGGCTACGCGCATCCATTTCGGCCAGGCGGGCACCGACCGGATGAGCAACACCCTTACACGCTTCGTTGACCAGCAACGGGCCATCAAGATGTTTGCCGACTGGACGGATCGAATTGCCGCGGGAGAGCTGCCGCCGGCGCCACCGCGTCCCCAGGGCCCGGAGCGGAACCTGGTAGTGACCCTATGGGATTGGGGAAAGACCACCGGACACCCGCATGATGAAATCAGCACCGACAAGCGCCATCCCTCGGTGAACGCCTACGGACTTGTGTACGGCGCCGATTTCAATGACGACGACTTGTTGTGGGTCGATCCGGTTAAGAATACAGCCGGCGCCATCGGTGTTCCGACCATTGCGGATAAGTCGTCCATGACGCCGACCTGGCCGAAAAAAATAGCCTTCCCGTCGCCGATCTACGGAAATTCGGTCCTGTGGAAAGGCGTTGGGGGCCCGCACAATCCAATGATGGATGAGAAGGGCAGAGTCTGGGTCACATCAAACGTACGCCCAGCCGAAAATCCGGATTTCTGCAAGGCCGGGTCGGACTCACCGTTTGCCCAGTATTTCCCGCTGGCCACTGCCGGCAAGCATGCCGCTGTCTACGATCCCGAAACCAAGAAGTTCACGCCCATCGACACTTGCTTCAACACACACCATCTCCAATTTGGGTTCGACAAAGACAATACGCTCTACTTCAGCGGGCCCGGCGGACAAGCTTTCGGCTGGTTGAACACGCGCGTCTACGACCAAACCGGCGACCCCAGGAAAGCCATGGGCTGGTGTCCCGCCTACATCGATACCAATGGCGATGGCAAGATTGATCCTGCTGTCGACAAACGAATCCCCGTGAACGGCTACGGGGCGGTCGTCAATCCCCTGGATGGCTCGATCTGGTTCGCTACCACCGGCCCAACTCCAGGACATCTGTTGCGCATGACTCTTGGCTCAAACCCGCCGGCCACTTGCATGGCCGAAGTCTACGAGCCGCCGTTCTATAATCCCAAAAGGCCCGGCGTATCCGGGTTTGCCCCGCGCGGGGTCGATATCGACCGCAAGACAGGCCTGATCTGGACGGCGCTCTCCGGCAGCGGTCAGCTTGCCAGTTTTGACCGCAGCAAGTGCAAAGTGTTAAACGGTCCGACTGCCACCGGGCAGCAGTGTCCGGAAGGCTGGACGCTGTACACCGCGCCAGGACCAAAGATGAAGGGCGTCACCGACGAGAGCAGCGCCGATTTCGAATACTACAATTGGGTGGACCAATTCAACACTCTCGGCCTGGGAGAGAATATTCCACTGGTGACCGGCACCAGTTCCGATTCACTGCAAGCGTTTGACCCCAATTCGAAAAAATGGACGATTATGCGTGTTCCCTATCCGATGGGCTTCTTTGTAAGGGGCATGGATGGCCGGATCGATGACCCCAAGGCTGGCTGGAAGGGCCGCGGAGTTTACGCGACTTATGGTCCAGACATGACTTGGCACATTGAAGGCGGCGCGGGCTCAAAGAACAAACTGGTAAAGTTCCAGTTTCGCCCCGATCCGCTCGCTGATTAGTCTCGGCACAAAAAGCGCCCCTCGCCAGATTTTTCTCGCGAGGGGCGCTTTTCATTTGGATTGCCTCTCGCACCGTATGCCCCCGAGTCATAGGCCGAGCTACGCGCCGCGCTGCGACTCTCGTGAAAATCAGGATTTTATGGCACAGTAGAGATTGATGGCCGAACCGGGGAACTCTTCACGCGCTGGGCGCGTGGCATTCACTTACCCAGACTTTGCGTTCTATCAATTAGCGAGATTTCTCATCGTTGCCGCGCTGGAGATGCAGTCGGTGGCGGTGGGATGGCAGGTTTTTGAGATCACCAAGCGGCCGTTGGATCTGGGCCTTGTGGGTCTGGCCCAATTCCTGCCGGGGGTGCTTCTTTTCCTGGCCTCGGGCCATGCGACGGACCGCTTCGATCGCCGGAATCTCTTGGTCATTTGCTATGGCGGGTTTGCCTTGTGCTCCTGCTTGTTGTTGTATGCAGCGCTCCGCGGGACGGGCAAAGTGTATCCGATCTATGCTGTCGTGGTCCTGATAGGCATCGTCCGCTCGTTCAACGGTCCCGCGAGCCGGGCGCTGCTGCCGCAGATTATTCCTCAAGAGCATTTCCAGAATGCAGTGGCGTGGAACAGTTCCGTGCTTCAAGGGGCGGTTATCCTGGGCCCGTCTTTCGGGGGCTTCATCTACGCGCTCAACAAGGGCCCTTCGGCTGTCTTCGCAATAGCGTTCCTGACCGCGCTGTGCGCGATTTTTTGTACCCTGAAAATTAAGTCTCAGACTAAGGCGCGGCCTCGGGAAGAGTTCAGCATGAAAACGGTGCTGGCGGGACTCCACTATATCCGCGAACACAAGATCGTCTTGGGTTCCATTTCGCTGGACCTGTTCGCGGTCCTGCTCGGCGGTGCCGTGGCGCTGCTGCCGGTCTACGCGCGCGAAATCCTGCGGACCGGTCCCTGGGGGCTGGGCCTGCTGCGCAGCGCGCCTGCCATCGGCGCGACGAGCATGGCGCTCCTGCTGGCTCACAGGCCTCTAAGCAGCCGGGTGGGCGCGACCATGTTGTGGTGCGTGGCAGGGTTCGGATTCTTCACCGTTCTGTTTGGCATCTCTCACAGCTTGCCCTTGTCGATGCTGGCGCTGCTGTTTGTGGGGGCCACCGACATGGTCAGCGTGGTGATTCGCGGCACGCTGGTGCAACTGGCCACACCGGACCAGATGCGGGGCCGCGTGAATGCCGTGGAAATGATTTTCATCGGCGCTTCGAACGAGCTGGGACAATTCGAATCGGGAGTGACGGCGCAATGGTTCGGCGCCGTGCCTGCCGTGGTGATGGGGGGAATTGGCACCCTGATTGTGACGGGGCTCTGTGCGTGGAGCTTTCCAGAGCTGCGCCGCGTGGACCGGATTACTAATCTGAAGAACTAGGAGTTCTAACCTAGGTTCCCTTCGCCTTTTCGAGTTCTTCAATGATGGCGGGGACGATTTCGAACAGGTCTCCGACGATTCCGTAGTCGGCGACTTCGAAAATTGGGGCGTTCTGGTCTTTGTTGATCGCGACGATGGTGCGCGAACCCTTCATTCCTACGACGTGTTGAATGGCTCCGCTGATTCCCAGGGCCAAATACAGTTTGGGAGCGACGGTCTGTCCCGAGCTCCCAATTTGACGATCCATCGGCAGCCATCCCTCATCGCAAATCGGGCGCGATGCCGCCAGTTCGCCGCCTATCAGGTGCGCCAATTTCTCGGCCATGGGAATATTTTCCGGGGCTTTGATCCCGCGCCCGACCGCCACCAGGATGGGCGCCTGCGTCAGGTCCACAGCCTGTTTCGCTTCGCGGAATAGCTCGAGCGGCTTGGTTCGAATCTGTTCCGCCTTAAGTTCAATCGGAATCGTGGTAACGGCCGCTTTGGACGCGCCCGGCGCGACCAGGTCCGCGCGAAATGCGCCTGCCTGGAACGTGGCGAACCACGGCGACGCTCCTTCGAACACCACGTCCGCCACAGTCTTGCCTTGAAACATCTGGCGTATAAAAACCAGTTTGCCATTTTCGAACCGGTAAGCGACACAGTCGCCGATCATCCCTTTGCCAAGCGATGCAGCCAGTTTCGGCGCAAAATCGCGCACCTGGTAGGTGTGCGGCAGCAGGACCAGATCAGGCTTCGCGTGCGCGATGGCTTGCCCAAGCGCGATGGTATATCCGTCGGGGGTATAAGCAGCCAACAGGTCGTGCTCGACCAGCAGCACTTCATCGAGCTTTGATGCCGCCAACTCACCGGCCAGCGCTGCAACGCCTTTACCGATGACCACCGCGGCCAGGCGGCCTTTGGTGTCTTCCGCGATTTTCTGCGCCGCGGCCAACGTCTCAAAGCTGGTCTTATTCCAATTTCCTTCGCGCTGCTCGGTGATCAGGAGGATATTCATCGGTGATTGCCCTCGAGGGCGCGCAGGGTTACAGAACCCGCGCTTCGTGCTTCAATTTTTCGACCAGCTTGGCGGCGGCTTCCTTAGCCGTGCCGGTCAGGAACTCGGTCTTCTTGGTTTTGGTTGGCACATAGATGCGCTCGATGCGCTGAGTGGGCTCATGCGTGACGCCGAGCGATGTGCGCGAAATCGAGGCGATCTCCTTCTTCTTTGCCGCCATGATGCCTTTGAGCGTCGCGTAGCGAACCTTGTTGATGCCCGATTGGATGGTCAACACCGCGGGAAGCGGCAGCTCCACCCACTGGAACCATCCGGCCTCGAGTTCACGCTTCAAACGCAGGTGATCGCTCTGAACCTCAATTTGCATGATGATGGTGGCGTGGGGCAAACCCAGCCGCTCCGCCAGCAGCACGCCTGTCTGGCCAAAACCCTGGTCGTCGCTTTGCAATCCGGTCAGCACCAGGTCCGGTTTTTCGCGGTCGATGGCCGCAGCCAGCGATTTCGCAGACCCCAGCGGGTCGAGCGCATGCGCCTTATCGTCGGCAATGTGAATTCCGCGATCGGCGCCCTTGGCGAGCGCTTCCTTGATCGTTTGCTTGGCGCGCTCCGGGCCCATCGACACTACGACAACTTCGCCGGTGTGTTTTTCTTTCAAACGCAAAGCTTCCTCGAGCGCGTAACTATCGGGCTCGTTCATTTCAAATCCGATTTCGGTTTCGCGAATCCAGGTTCCTTCGGCAATCACAAGTGGGGCGTCTTTGGCGGGCACCTGCTTGATGCAGACGACAATCTTCATCCGATCCTCATTTATTGGACGTTCAGTACAAGGGGTTTCCCTAGCGGGGCGCCCAGTGCCTGAAAATTAGCGCCGCGTTGGTTCCGCCGAAGCCAAATGAATTCGATAAGGCGTATTCGACGTCGGCCTTGCGCGCATGATTCGGCACATAATCAAGATCGCACTCGGGGTCCAGCGTCTCCTGATTGATCGTCGGCGGCAGCATCTGATCGCGCAGCGCCAGCACGCTGATTCCGGCTTCGAGGCCTCCCGCTCCGCCGAGCAGATGTCCGGTCATGGATTTGGTCGAGCTGACAGGGATTTTCTTGACGTGGTCGCCAAACACGCGCTTCATGGCCCGGGTTTCGATGGCATCGCCCAGCGGCGTGGAGGTGCCGTGGGCGTTGATGTATCCGATTTGCTGCGGTTCGATATTGGCGTCATGAATGGTCGCGCGCATAACGCGGTAAGCGCCGTCGCCATCCGCAGCCGGCGCGGTGATGTGATGCGCGTCGCCCGACATCCCGTATCCGGTAACCTCAGCCAGAATCCGCGCGCCGCGACGTTCCGCGTATTCGAGCGACTCCAGCACCAGGATTCCCGCGCCCTCGCCGATCACGAATCCGTCGCGTTGTGCGTCAAACGGACGACTGGCGCGTTCCGGTTCATCGTTGCGAGTGGAAAGCGCCTTCATCGCCGCGAATCCGCCCACCCCCATCGGTGTGATGGCTGCTTCCGAGCCGCCGCAGATCATCACTTCCGCATACCCATGCTTGATTAGACGGAGCGAATCTCCGACTGCATGCGCCGATGCCGAGCACGCCGTGGCCGTCGCCGAATTCGGCCCCTTCGCGCCGTAACGGATGGAAATGTGCCCGGAAGCCAGATTGACGATTGCCGCGGGAATAAAAAACGGTGAGATGCGCCCTGGGCCGCCATGAAGCAGCTTGGAGTGCTCGCGCTCGATAATGTCGAACCCGCCGATGCCGCTGCCCACGTACACGCCGGTTAATTCGGCGATGTCCGGGGTGACTTTCAAGTCGGCCATGCTGACGGCGAAGTCGGTGGCAGCCAGGGCGATCTGAATAAACCGCCCCATTTTTTTAAGTTCTTTTTTCTCGACCCAGTGCAGAGGTTCGAAATCACGGACCTCCCCCGCAATCGTGCAATCGAACCCGGTGGTATCGAACTGGGTGATGGAGCG